>JAYOFM010000084.1:0-17795 GCA_038117225.1 Rhodospirillales bacterium | reverse complement strand
GTCACCTTCGACATCGACGCCAACGGCATCGTCAACGTGTCGGCCAAGGACAAGGCCACGGGCAAGGAACAGCAGATCCGCATCCAGGCGTCCGGCGGCTTGAACGATGACGACATCGACCGCATGGTCAAGGATGCTGAGCAGCATGCGGAGGAAGACAAGAAGCGGCGTGCATTGGTCGACGCTCGCAATGGTGCTGATTCGCTTATCCATACGGCCGAGAAGAACCTCCAGGAATTCGGCGACAAGGTCGAGGATGAGGACAAGAAGGCGATCGAGGCCGCCATCGAGGACCTCCGAGGCTTGCTCGACGGCGAGGACGTGGAGGCAATCACCGCCAAGACCGAGGCCTTAACGCAGGCGTCCATGAAGCTTGGCGAGGCCATGTACAAGGCCAGTCAGGCGGAGGCCGAAGCCGAGGCGGCGGGATCCAGTGAGCCTGGTGCCGATTCGTCATCCACATCCGAGAATGCCGAGACCGAGGACGCCACTGTCGTTGATGCCGATTTCGAGGAAGTGGATCCCGAAAAGGAAAAGAAGGACGGCTGACGTTCGGTCGTTCTTTGGGTTTTCGAGGGGGTCCGCCCGGATGAAGCAATCATCAGCCGTCGATGAGGCGCTCCGCCATTTTATGTGGGGCCGCGACCATGGCTAAGCGTGACTATTACGAGGTGCTCGGCGTCGGTCGGGACGCGGACGGCGATACGCTAAAAAAGGCCTATCGCAAGCTTGCCATGAAGCATCATCCGGACCGCAATCCGGACAACGCGGAAGCGGAAAAGGCCTTCAAGGAGGCCAACGAGGCCTACGAGGTCCTGAAGGACGACCAGAAACGCGCTGCCTTCGATCGGTTCGGCCATGCCGCCTTCGAACAAGGCGGCGCGGGTGGCGGCGGTGGCTTCGGCGGCGGCGGGTTTGCATCGGGCTTCGCTGATATATTCGACGAAATGTTCGGTGAATTCGCGGGCGGCGGCCGCGGCGGCCGCGGACCAAGCCGCGGTCAGGGTTCCGATCTACGCTATAACATGGCGATCGATCTGGAAGACGCCTTCAATGGCAAGAAGACGGAAATCCGCGTGCCGACCTCGGTTCCGTGCGATGCCTGCAAGTCCACCGGCGCCGAGGGCGGCGGCGGCAGTGTCGCCTGTGGCACCTGTGAAGGTGCGGGCCGGGTGCGCCAGCAATCAGGTTTCTTTACCGTCGAGCGCACCTGCCCGACATGCCAGGGCACGGGCGAGGTCATCAAGGATCCATGTCGGGTATGCTCTGGCAACGGCCGCGTGCACAAGGAAAAGACGTTATCCGTCAATATTCCCGCCGGTGTCGAGGAAGGCACGCGTATCCGCCTCGCCGGCGAGGGCGAAGCCGGCCTCCGGGGCGGACCGGCGGGTGATCTCTACATTTTTCTCTCCATCGCGCCGCACCGTTTCTTCCAGCGCGACGGTGCCGATATTTATTGCCGCGTGCCTATCCCCATGACCACGGCGACGCTTGGCGGCACCATTGAGGTGCCGACGGTCGAAGGCAAATTGGCTCGCTTGACGCTTCCCGAAGGGACGCCGACCGGCCACCAGTTTCGCCTCAAGGGCAAGGGCATGAAGGTCTTGCGATCGGAGGCCCGTGGCGACATGTTCGTGCAGGCCTCCGTCGAAACGCCGGTCAATTTAAGCAAGCGCCAGAAGGAACTCCTTAAGGAGTTCGAGGAAGAAAGCCACGCCGCGACCCACAGTCCGCAATCACACGGGTTCTTCGACAAGGTCAAGGAACTGTGGGAAGATTTGAAGGACTAACGGGCTCCGTGGCTTGCCGGGGGTGAGATGAAAATCGGAATAGTTGGATGTGCCGGCCGGATGGGCCGGATGCTCGTGGCGACGGTGCTGGAAACCGACGGCGTGACTCTTGCCGGCGGCACCGAGCAGCCGGGCAGTGAATTCATCGGCCACGACGTGGCGGTGCTTGCCGGCGCCGAGGCGGCGTCCGTATCCGTCGGCGATGACGCGGCGGCGCTGTTCGCCGCTTCCGACACGGTCATTGATTTCACCGCGCCGGCGGCGACGGTCGCCCATGCCGCGTTAGCGGCGGATGCCGGCAAGGCGCTGGTTGTTGGCACCACAGGTCTTTCAGCCGCCGATGACGCGGCATTGGCGGAAGCCGCCAAGCGGAGCGTTATCCTGCAGGCGGCGAATTTTTCCATCGGCGTCAACTTGATGCTTGGTCTGACGGAGCAAGTGGCCAGTCTTCTCGACGATGACTACGATATAGAAATCGTTGAAATGCACCATCGCCACAAGGTCGACGCACCGTCGGGGACGGCGCTGGCCATCGGCGAGGCGGCCGCCAAGGGCCGGGGTGTGGCGCTGGCCGATGTGTCTCAGCGCGTGCGGGACGGTATCACCGGGCCCAGGCGCGCCGGTGATATTGGTTTCGCGACGCTTCGTGGCGGCGACGTCACCGGCGAACATTCGGCAATCTTCGCGGCAGACGGAGAGCGCATCGAGATTTCTCACAAATCTTCCAGCCGCGGCCTGTTCGCCAAGGGCGCCATGCGGGCCGCCCTTTGGACAGCCGGCCGCCTGCCGGGCTTTTACAGTATGCGGGACGTGCTAGGATTTAACTGACGAGGCGGTATCGACTGCCTGGCGCACGTCGCCGGTCATGTCCGCCGAGGTCAGCCCCGATAACTTTTCACGCAGTGCGGCTGCCAGCGAGACGCGTTCCTCGGCCGCGAGAAACGCGCCGATGGTGAGCGCCCTGCCATGCGAACGCAATTCCAGGTGATTGCCGCCATCGGGAGTCTCATTGATATTGACCTGCAGCCAGTGCGGTTGGAAGGACCAGGACTGGCACCGGCCCCAGGGATTGCGGCGCTCCACCCACAGCGCGGCGTTGGTCAGGCGAATGGTTTCCAGCGAATAGCCTGAACGATGGTGCCAGCGCAAAAGAACGATCAGTGCAATGACCTCCAATCCCATGAAACCCAATACCGGCCACGCCCCGATCAGGGAGAAGACGATACCGGTCGGAATAGAGATCGCGAGCACCAACAGCGTGACGATCCGCACCGCCCTTTCCGAGGCGCTGCGGTGCGGGCGTAGTTCGGCGCTAAACAGCGGCGGTAAGGCGTCACGGTGTTTCATGATCCCCGCAGTATCGTTGGCCAAACGTTGTGAGGCGATGTTAACGCGGCCGGGCGGCGGGTAAAAGAAAGCCTTCCGCGAGCGCCATCAGCCAGATAGGTTGGCGACCATGAAAAAAGCCGACATCACGACGTTCTATGGCCGGCTTCAGGCCGCCATGCCCGATCCCAAGGGCGAACTCGACTGGGTCAACACCTTTACGCTTCTGGTCGCCGTGGTGCTGTCGGCGCAGGCAACGGACGTTGGCGTCAATAAGGCGACCGGTCCGCTGTTCAAGGTCGTGACGACTCCGGAACAAATGATCGCGCTCGGCGAATCCAAGCTACGCGATTACATCAAGACGATCGGGCTGTTCAACGCCAAGGCCAAAAATGTCATCGCGCTCAGCCATCTTCTGATCGAACGCCACGGTTCCGTCGTTCCCAATGATCAGGCCGCGCTCGAGGCCCTGCCTGGCGTCGGCCGCAAAACGGCCAACGTGGTCCGCAACATCGCCTTTGGCGAACCAACCATCGCCGTGGACACCCACATCTTCCGCATATCCAATCGCACCGGCTTGGCGCCCGGAAAAACACCGTTAGCGGTCGAAAGGAAGCTGGACAAGGTGACGCCTGCCGAGTTCAAGCAGCACGCCCATCATTGGCTGATCCTGCATGGCCGCTATGTGTGCAAGGCGCGAAAGCCAGATTGCCCGAACTGCATCGTCGCGGATCTTTGTCGTTTCAAGGGCAAGACCACACTCTGACCGACCAATTTATTCGAAAAGATCAAAACGGGCGAATCAGCCACTCTGCCCACGGTTCGCGAGAATGCGCGCGGCACAATCCGCGACGGTTACATTTCCACCGCCGGCAATGCGGGCGGCGACGTGGCGCACGCGCAGGTCGCCCTCACTATTTGCCGGATACAAGAATAAATCGAGCACACATCCGGCCGGCCGGTACTGCCATATCTCCGCCGGCGGATCGCGGCGGACGAATGACGGTTCGCCGAGCAAGGTCTTGACGGACGTCGGATCCAGATCGGCCATCTCGTCGGCCAAGGGCGGCGGTCGCTTCGGCGTAGGCTGAGCGGGGCGCGCAACCGTGGCCACTTGGGCGTCGGCGTCTCGCTGAATGTCGTCTGCGGTCGGCCCGGTTGCTACAGGTGTATCCGCCTCTGTCGACAACGTGGATACCGGCCCCTTTCCATCCGTGGCGCAGGCGAGCACGGCCAGCAGAATTGGCAAACATAACGCGCGGGACAACCCGCGGCCGAGACGTAGAGCCCTGACTGTCGTTCTGGACACAAACAATGATCCGGGCACGCTTAGTCTTTTTCGGTGTCGTCGGCTTTCGGCGGCGTGTTTTCGGTCGCACCCGTGTCGGGGCTGTCCAGGGTTTGCATGTCCCCCGAAATTTCACCACCTGATTCGATGACGATACGACCATAACGTACGGCGCCGCGAATGCGCCCGCCTGTCCGCACGACCAGACGGTCACGCGCCACCAGTTCACCCTCGAAACGCCCACTGATGTCGGCTTCCTCGACCTCGGCCTGGCCTGTGAAGAACCCCGTGGGGGCGATTTCGAGAACCCGGGCGTTGGATATGGTGACCTCGACCCGACCCTCGACGATCAGCTTGTCGCAGGAGGTGATTTCGCCATTCAGGCAAATATCGCGGCCGACGATCAGCCGGCGGTGATCCATGTCGCCGCCACGGGCCCGGTCGGCCCGCCGTGCCGCCGGCCCCGGAATATCCGGCGGCCGCCGTGTCGCTTCGGGCTGGAATGCGGTCGCCGACGGCGGCTTTGCCGGCGCGTGTGACCCCTTGCGCGAAAACGGCTTAAGGGGCGGCGCCGAAAGATCATCCGTATTGCCGTCGGCGGCACGGGTGGCGGTACCGTCTTGTTCGTCAGTCTTCTTTCCAAACATCTCAACCACTCCTCGCATGCCGGTATCAGGGATTTCCCGCCGGCCGCTATACTCAGTCGGCCGAACGCGTCCGCCAACCTTCGAACAAATGCACCATCGCCGCCGTGGCAACAATTGACGCTAGCAGATTGACGACGGGAATCGTCAGCATTAACGCCATCAAGACCCCGGCGACGAACACGGAGCGTCCATGAATTCTCCGCATTTCGGCCGCTTCGGCCGCCGAAAGGCGCCGTAACGCCACCAGCTCAAAATACTCACGACCGAGAAGATAACCGTTGACCGAATAGAACACAAAAGGGAACAGCGGCGGCACGAACAGGAATACCAATGATATCAGATTGAGTACCACTAGCAGGCCGAGAAACTTGAGTGTCGTCAAAACGGTTTCAGAGATGGGGATGTCCCGCGGTTCGGGCAAACCGGGATAATGCCGCGATTCGACGGCACGGGCGATATTGTCGAGAAATATGCCGACGACCGTGCTGATCACGGCGGGAAACAGAAACCACGTCAGAACCAGCGTGGCGAGCCCTCCCAGAATATCGATCGCTGATTCCAACCACCCAATGTCGAATACGGCCGTTCGCGTCAAAAGAAGACCGATTCCCGACCACAGGATGACCAGCACGAGGATAGCGGCAAGGATCGCGAGCCACAAAACCCGGCGGGTCGCCCGGTCGTTTAATTGCTCTATTCCTTTAACAAACGCTGATATCATTATGTAATTACGCCACTAATTAAATCCATTATGGCTGCGCATCTCATTGTGTACGAAGCGCGGGTCAAAAACACAAGATAATTTGGCCTAAGTGTTTCGTGACGACAAATAAAATTTTATTAACAATAATTTATACCGTTTTTCCTACCTTATACATTCAATAATAACTGTAAATAATTAATTTTACATTATAATTAATCCGTTATCTATTTTTTAATGTGTTCGCAGGCGTTTGGAAATAAACCGGAGCAATATGCCATTTCGCGCCAGCTAGCGCTTGTTGGCGCGGGTTGCATCGCTATACTGCGGCCGCGAAACACCGATACCAGGAAACTGCATCCATGACTCGAGCCGCCTACGATGTCGTCGGCATCGGCAATGCCATTGTCGATGTCCTCGTTCATGCCGAGGAATCATTCCTCACCGAAGAGGGCCTCACCAAGGGCGCGATGACGCTCGTCGATTCAGCGGCAGCGAAGGCGCTCTACGACAAGGCCGGCCCGGCGGTCGAGTGCTCGGGCGGTTCCGCCGCCAACACCATCGCCGGTCTGGCATCACTGGGTGCCGCCTGCGCCTACATCGGCAAGGTTCGCGATGACCAGCTGGGCCAGGTCTTCGCCCATGATATTCGTGCCACCGGGGTCGCGTTCACGACGCCGGCCGCCGTCGACGGCCCGGCGACGGCAACGTGTCTGATTCTCGTTACGCCGGATGCGGACCGGACCATGATGACCTACCTCGGCGCCTGTGTGAATCTCAACAGCCATGACATTGATAACGAAATGATCGCGGCCTCCCAGGTCACCTATCTGGAGGGGTACCTGTGGGATCCAACGGCGGCGCAGCAGGCATTCCTTGATGCCGCCGCGGCGGCCCATGCTGCCGACCGCAAAGTTTCTCTCAGCCTGTCCGACCCATTCTGCGTCGGGCGCCATCGTGAAGGCTTCATCGATCTCGTCGATAATCACGTCGACATCCTTTTCGCCAATGAAGAGGAAATCACCTCATTGTTCGAGGTCGACGATTTCGATTCGGCATTGCAGGCGGTGCGTGGCCGATGTGACGTGGCGGCACTGACTCGTGGCCCGCGGGGCTCAGTCATCGTCGCCGGTGACGAGATCCACGTCGTGGACGCGGAGCCGGTCTCGCGCGTTGTCGATACAACCGGCGCTGGCGACGCATATGCCGCCGGTTTTCTTTATGAATTCACCCGCCATAGCGATTTTGCCCGAGCCGCCCGGACCGGCGGCGTCGCCGCGTCGGAAGTGATATCCCACATGGGCGCCCGGCCGGACCGGCCGCTCGGCGACCTGGTCCGCGAACGCCTCGGCGACGCGACCGATTAACCGTTTTTGAAAGCGAACTATCGCCATGCAGATTCGTAACGTCGCCATCATTGCGCACGTGGACCACGGCAAGACGACCCTCGTCGACGGCCTGCTGTGGCAAAGTGGCGCTTTCCGCGATAACCAGCGTGTTGCCGACCGGGCCATGGACAGCAATGACCTGGAGCGTGAGCGGGGCATTACGATTCTTGCCAAGTGCACCTCGATCGACTGGCACGACCACCGTATCAACATTGTCGACACGCCCGGGCACGCGGATTTTGGTGGCGAGGTGGAACGCATCCTGTCCATGGTCGACGGCGTCGTGTTGCTGGTCGACGCCGCCGAGGGCCCGATGCCGCAGACCAAGTTCGTCACCGGCAAGGCTTTGCGGCTGGGACTGAAACCGATCGTCGTGATCAATAAGATCGACCGCCCCGATGCGCGCGCCGAAGCGGTGCACGAAGAAATTTTTGATCTGTTCGTGGCGCTCGAGGCCAATGACGAACAGCTCGATTTCCCGGTCATTTATGCGTCGGCCAAGAACGGCTGGGCGAGCCATGATTTGGACGACAAGGGCGATAATCTCCAGCCGCTGTTCGAGGCCATGGTCGAGCATGTGCAGCCGCCTGATGCGAACACCACCGGTAAGTTCCGCATGCTGGCGACCATGCTAGAGGCTGATCCCTACCTGGGGCGGGTGTTGACCGGCCGCATCGCCGAGGGCGTTGTTCGTCCCAACACGATCATTCATGCGCTCGATCATACCGGACGTGAGATCGAACGCGTGCGGCTGACCAAGGTATTGGTCTACCGCGGCCTCGAGCGTGTTGCCGCGGATGAAGTCAGTGCTGGTGATATTGTTGCCCTCGCCGGATTCCAGCGAGCCACGGTGGCCGATACCCTTTGTGATTCAGAAGTCACCGAACCACTCGCCGCGCAACCCATCGATCCACCGACCCTGTCGATGACGTTCGCCGTCAACAATTCACCCCTCGCCGGCCGCGACGGTAGCAAGGTGACCTCGCGCATGATTCGCGATCGCTTGCTCGCCGAAGCGGAAGGCAACGTCGCCATTAGCGTCACCGAGACCACAGACGACGGTGCGTTCGAGGTCGCCGGCCGTGGCGAGCTGCAACTCGCCGTGCTGATTGAGACCATGCGGCGGGAAGGCTTCGAGCTCGGCATCAGCCGGCCACGTGTGTTGATGCGCGCCGACCCCATTACTGGCCAGGAAGAAGAGCCCCTCGAGGAAGTCCAGATCGACGTCGATGAGGAATATGCCGGTGTTGTCGTCGAGCGGATGGCCGAACGGCGGGGCGAGTTGCTGGAAATGCGCCCGTCAGGTGCCGGCAAGACCCGGCTTGGGTTTCTGGTGCCGTCGCGCGGCCTTATCGGTTTCCATGGAGACTTTCTGACCGAAACCCGGGGCACCGGCGTCATGAGCCGATTGTTTCACGGTTACGGTCCGCACAGGGGCCCGATTCCAGGGCGCCGCAACGGCGTGCTGATTTCGACCAGCGACGGCAACAGCGTCGCCTACGGACTCGCCAATCTGGAAGAGCGGGGGCCATTGTTCATCGGCTCCGGGGTGCCCGTCTACGCCGGCATGATCATCGGCGAGCATTCGCGTGGTAACGACCTCGAGGTCAATCCGCTAAAGTCCAAGCAGCTGACCAATATCCGCACCCAATTAAAGGATGAGGCGGTTCGCTTGACCACCCCCCGCCAGCTCACGTTGGAATCGGCCATCGCCTACATCGCCGATGATGAGCTGGTGGAAGTGACGCCAAAAAACATGCGTCTTCGCAAGCGCCTGCTCAACCCGCACGAGCGCAAAAAGGCGGAGCGCCGGCCCGCCGCCGGCTGATCGCTGGCGAGCGCATCGGGGCCGTGCCATGACAGGGACCGACAACGTCCACGCCGGCACTGTGTCCCAGCAAGGTTCGTCCGAACCCCAATTCAAGACCACGTGGCGGGATCGCAACTTTCCCACGGGCATGCCGCGGCGCTGGTGGCTGTTTCGCCTGTTCGATCTGATCGCCCGCTATTGGCCTGTAGGCGCTTCCCGCAGGGGCGTCCTCGTCGTGCGCATGGATGGCATCGGCGACATGGTGCTGTTCCGGGGTTCTCTCGATCACTATGCGGGCGCACTCGGTGTCAGCCCGAAAGATATCACCGTTTTAGGATGCGACAGTTGGCGCGGTATTGCCGATGAGGTCTTTGGCGGCACGCGGGTCGTTACTATCAACGAACACGCCTTTGCCCGGCGGCCATTCTATCGTTTCAAGGTCGCGTTGATGGTGCGGCGTCTGGCACCGCAGATCGTCGTCTGCGATTCATTTTTTCGGCGCCCCTTGATGGCCGACAGCCTGGTCTGGCTGAGCGGCGCGCCACAGCGCATCGTCAGCCTGCCCCATATCAGCGACCAGGTGCGCCCCGAATTTACCCACTACCTGGGCCAGGTCACGCGGATCATCGATACTGGCCCTTACCCGACGCACGAGGTGGCGCGCCATTTCCGATTTGTTTCTGAATTGGCCGGCCGGCCGATTTCGCCTGTCCCGACGCGCATCAGTTGGCGTGCCCGACGGCCGACGTTCGCAGACGAAGGCGGCGCCTATGCGGTACTCACGCCCGGCAGCAACGAGCCCGGCCGGCGATGGCCGTTCGCGGGTTACGTCGATCTCGCGCATCGCCTGAAAGCGCGCGGCATGCGCGTCGCAATCGTCGGCAAACCGGACGAACGCTACGACGCGGACGCCCTCGCCGCCATCGCGGACGAAGCGGATATCGAAGACTTTACCGGACGGACCACGCTCGATGGTTTGATGGACCTGATGAGGCATGCGGCGCTGGTGGTCAGTAATGATACTGGCCCCGCCCACCTTGCTATCGCCCTTGGCGCGCCGACGGCGGTGATCATCGGCGGCGGCCATTTCGCCAGCTTTGTTCCTTATCCCGACGACGTGCGTCCACCGCATGCTCGGTTCCTGTACCACCGGATGGATTGTTATGACTGCTTCTGGCGATGCCACAAGCGTCAGGACCCGCGGGAATCCTTTCCCTGTGTCGCCGCCGTCGATGGCGACGATCTTTGGAGCGCCTGCGTTGAGCTTCTCGAGACCGGTTCCGCCGATGCGCGGGATCAGGGCACCTAGGGCGTGACCATCGGTTCGTCATCTGCGCCATCGTCCTGGCGCGCCGCGCTGCGCGTCTATCTTGAACCCCGGGTGGCGCTCATTTTGTTGTTGGGGTTCGCCAGTGGCCTGCCGTTGCTGCTGGTCTACGGCACCCTCTCCGCCTGGTTGCGAGAGGTCGGCGTATCGCTGACGGTCATCGGCTGGTTCAGCCTGGCCAGCAGCGCCTATGCGCTGAAGTTTCTCTGGGCGCCGTTGGTTGATTGGGTGCGGTTGCCGTGGCTGGCGCGGCGTTTCGGCATGCGGCGCGGCTGGCTGTTACTGGCGCAGGCGGTGGTCATCGTCGCCATGCTCGTTCTCGGTGCCGGCGATCCGGCCGCCGATCTCGCGTGGACCGCCTTGTGGGCGGTGATCCTGGCGTTCGCGTCGGCGACCCAGGACATCGTCATCGACGCCTACCGGATCGAAATCCTCGAAGAGAAACACCAAGGCGGCGGCGTCGCCAATTACGTCAACGGTTACCGGATCGCGACCCTCATATCCGGTGGCGGCGCCCTGATCGTCGCCGACGCGACCAGTTGGTTCTGGGCCTACGCCATGGTCGCCGGCCTGATGTCCATCGGCATGGCGGCGACACTGTTGGCGCCGGAACCGGGCAATACCAAATCACCGGTGTCGCGGGAAAATATGCCTGCGGCGCCACCGCATATCGTGGCCATGATGACGCGCGCCATCATCGCGCCGTTCGTCAATTTCATGACCCGGCCCCATTGGCTCGCCATCCTCGCCTTTATTGCCTTCTATAAGTACGGAGACGCTCTGCTCGGCGTGATGGCCAACCCGTTCTATATCGACATCGGATTCACCAAGACGGAAATCGGCCTCGTCACCAAGGTCTACGGCGTCACCATGAGCATCCTTGGTGGTGTCCTTGGCGGCTTGGTCGTGGTGCGATGGGGCACTTTTCGCGCCCTGATGATCACCGGGATTCTTCAGGCCCTGTCGAATCTGGTGTTTGCCGCGCAGGCGGCGGTCGGACCATCCGTCGCCATGTTGACGTTCACCATCAGCGCCGAAAATCTGACTGGGGCCATGGCGACCATCGCCTTCGTCACTTACATCTCGGACATCACCAGCCGCGAATTCACCGCGACACAGTTCGCCCTGTTGACATCGCTGATGGCATTCGCGCGCACGATTTTCTCGGCCGGTGGCGGTTGGCTCGCCGACCATGTGGACTGGGTGAGCTATTTTCTTATCACCTCGGTGGCGGCGTTGCCTGGATTGCTGCTGTTGTTGTGGTTGATGACTCGGCCAGCATTACCGGATTTGCAAGATTTGCCAGAGCCCGCCGATGCCCCTTAGTTTTTGTGGAGGACAGGGCCGTCGAGGCGTATGCTTTCAATGGCTCGCGCCTGAATTGTTGGAGACGTAGCTGTGAATATTTCCCGTATTCCCGTTGGCGACAACCCGCCCTACGAGGTCAATGTCATCATCGAAATTCCGCTTGGCGGTAACCCGGTCAAGTATGAGATGGACAAGGACTCGGGGGCCATGTTCGTCGACCGGTTTTTGCATACGGCCATGTATTATCCGTGCAACTACGGCTTCATTCCGCACACCCTGTCCGACGATGGCGACCCCACGGATGCGGCGGTGCTGGGGCAGCAACCGGTTGTTCCGGGATGCATCATTCGCTCGCGCCCGATCGGCGTCTTGCTGATGGAGGACGAAAGCGGCATCGATGAAAAAATTCTCTGCGTGCCGGTCGACGATCTGCATCCGTACTACGGGGATATCGGTTCCTACCGGGACATCCGACCGGTTCAGCTTGATCAGATCGCTCATTTCTTCGAGCACTATAAGGACCTCGAGCGCGGCAAATGGGTGAAGGTGAAGCGCTGGGGCGAGGCCGAGGAGGCGACGGCTCTGATCCGCGACGGCATCCAGCGCGCCAGGGACAAACAGGCCGCGGATGAAGAGCGCGACCCGATGGAGCCGGAAAGCTGATCGGCCATGCGACAATGGGTGTGACGCCATGGCTGATCCTCGTCTGACCATTCGTGCCGGTGACATCACGCGGCTAGACGTGGACGCCATCGTCAATGCGGCCAACGAATCACTGCTCGGTGGAGGTGGCGTCGATGGTGCGATCCATCGGGCAGCCGGGCCCCGGCTTCTTGAGGAATGCCGAACGTTGGGCGGATGTCCGACCGGCGAAGCGCGCATGACGCGGGGCTACGACCTTTCCGCCCGTTATGTCATTCATACCGTCGGTCCCATCTGGCAGGGCGGCGGACAAAACGAGGAGGCGCTTTTAGAATCATGCTACCGGACATCCCTGACGCTGGCGATCGAAGCTGGACTATCCAGTGTCGCCTTTCCGGCCATCTCGACGGGCGTCTATCGGTTCCCAACGGAGCGGGCGGCAGAGATCGCCACCACCACGGTGGCCGCCGTCGTAAAGAATGCGCCCAGCATGGAGCAGATTATCTTCTGTTGTTTCGGCGAAACATCCGTCGCCGCGCACGCGGCGGCCCTTGCCAGGATTGATTAGTCCGTTTGAGTTGACGATGCCCGACCCGATCAACCACGCAACCGATTTTGAGCGCCTGGCCGATAACGCTCTGAGCCGCCGAGATCTCATGCGCTGCGGTGTCGCCTTCGGTGCCGTTGCCTTCGTCATGGGAAGCGCGGCGCTGACCTCGCTGAATGTGCGCGCCGCCTCCCGTCTGGGTTTCGAGGCGGTGGCCGCCAACGGGTTGGACACGGTGACAGTGCCGAAAGGATACGGCTGGCACGTGGTCGCCCGTTGGGGTGATCCGCTGTGGTCCGATGGTATCGCCTTTGATCACGCGACCCGTGGCACGGGGTCAAGTCAGGAGCGCGCGGTCGGTGACAATAACGACGGCATGGCGCTGTTCCGTTACCGCGGCCGCGATATTCTGGTGGTCAACAACGAGTACGCGAACCGTTCCATCATATACGGCAATCGGAACTCAAAATTGCCGGAAACGGCCGACGACGTACGTAAGGGCAAGGCGGCACACGGCGTCAGTGTGATGGAAATCGCGCAAAGCGACGGCAAATGGAGCATCCTCAAAAATTCCCCCTACAACCGACGCATCACGGCCGATTCGCCGATGCAACTGACGGGCCCGGCCCGGGGCCATGATCTGATGAAAACCGCCGCTGATCCCGACGGCACGCAATCCAAGGGAACGTGGAATAACTGCGGCAATGGTCGAACCCCGTGGGGCACCTATCTGGCTTGCGAGGAAAACTTCAACGGCTATTTTTCGTCGTCGGACGACGACCTGGCCCTGACGCCGTCCATGAGGCGTTATGGCATCGGTGCCAGGGACTGGGGTTATAGATGGGCGATGACGGACGAGCGTTTCGACATTTCCAAACACCCGAACGAGTCCAATCGCGTCGGCTACGTCGTCGAGATCGATCCCTTTGATCCCGCGTCGATGCCGAAGAAGCGCACTGCCCTCGGCCGCTTTAAGCACGAAAACGCCGAACTGGTATTGGCGGCGGACGGCCGGGTCGTCGTTTACATGGGCGATGACGAGCGCGGCGAATTTCTTTACCGCTTCGTCAGTCGCGGCCGTTACGTCGAGGGCGGCGACAATACCGACCTGCTCGATGAAGGCATCCTATATGCCGCCAAATTCACGGACGACATGCGCGGTGAGTGGCTGGCGTTAACGCCGGCGAGCACCAGCATGTCGTCGCAGGCCGAGATTTGCATCAATACCCGAATGGCGGCGTCGAAGGTTGGGGCGACGACCATGGACCGGCCGGAATGGGTTTCGGCGAACCCGCGCAAGGCCGAGGTCTGCTGTGCGCTGACCAACAACAAGAACCGGGGCAAAAAGCTCAACGCTGGTGGTGACGCGATGCCGGTTGGTGGTCCCAATCCACGTTCCGCGAACAAATACGGCCAGATCGTTCGCTGGCATCCGGACGGCGCCGATCACGCTGCGCCGGGATTTTCGTGGGACCTGTTCGTGATGGCGGGCAACCCCACCGTTCACGGTGATGATCGCGGCGGCTCGAACAATGTGACCGCCGACAACATCTTCAATTCACCGGACGGTCTGGCGTTTGACGACAACGGCCTGCTGTGGATTCAAACCGATGGCAACTATTCCGACAAAGGTGATTTCGCCGGCATGGGAAATAACCAGATGCTGGTCGGCGATCCGGCGAACGGCGAAATTCGCCGGTTCATGGTCGGCCCGCGGCAATGTGAGGTGACGGGGCTCACCTGGAGTGCCGATCGGCGTACGCTGTTCGTCGGCATTCAACATCCCGGCGATCGGGGTGACGGCCACTTTCCCGAGGGTGGCAACGCGGTGCCGCGTTCCAGCGTGATCGCAATTACCCGCGACGACGGGGGCTTAATCGGCTAGTCGCAACCCGCTGATACGGGGTGCTATTGGCGGCGCCATTGCGTGTGGTATGGTCCGGCGTGATGGTCGCCGAACCCGCCGCAAATGATGTTGTCCCGCTTGCCGTCGCCAAGTCCGCCGATGGCGGCGGCGCGCCGATGACGCCGATGACGCCGATGATGGTACAATTCCTGGCCATCAAGAAGGATCATCCCGACAGCATCCTGTTTTATCGCATGGGTGACTTCTACGAGATGTTTTTCGACGACGCGGTGACCGCGGCGGCGGCATTGGACATCGCCCTGACCAAGCGCGGTAAGCATTTGGGTGAGGACATCCCGATGTGTGGTGTTCCGGTCCACAGCTATGAGACCTATCTGCACCGCTTGATTACCAAAGGCCTCCGCGTCGCCATCTGTGAGCAGATGGAGGACCCTGCGGCGGCCAAGAAGCGTGGCGCCAAATCGGTGGTTGCCCGTGGTGTCGTGCGCGTTGTGACGCCGGGAACCTTGACCGAAGACGCCTTGTTGGATGCACGGCGGAACAATTTTCTTGCCGCACTCGTTCGCGTTGGTACCAGCTACGGATTGGCTTGGCTGGATGTGTCGACCGGCGGGTTCTGGACCGAAGCCGTGGCCGACGAAGACCTTGGAACCGCTCTTGCCCGCGTCACGCCGGGAGAATTGTTGGTTTCCGACCGACTGCTACAATTGCCCCAGTTGTTCGATCTTCTCGCCGAATGGCGTGATGTGCTGACGCCGTTACCGTCGGCACGCTTCGATAGCGACAACGGGCGCCGCCGTCTGGAGGCGTTGTTCGAGGTCGGTACGCTGGATGGGTTTGGCGCCTTCGAGCGCGGCGAAACGGCGGCGGCCGGCGCCATCGTCGATTACGTCGAATTAACGCAGAAGGGAAAGTTTCCGCGCATCGCGCCGCCGGAGCGATTGCGTCCGGGCGGCGTTCTCGAAATTGATGGCGCGACGCGGCGTAACCTGGAATTGACGGCCACTTTGACCGGTGACCGGCGGGGCAGTCTGCTCGGCACCATCGATCGGACGGTGAGCGGTCCGGGCGCACGTCTGCTCGCCGTCTGGCTCGGGGCACCGCTGACGGATACGGCGGCGATTGCTGATCGCCACGACGCGGTTCAATTCATGGTCGATCACGAACGCCTGCGGGCCGATCTACGGGATGTACTCGCGAGTGCGCCGGATATGGAGCGTGCCTTGTCGCGGCTGACGATCGACCGCGGTGGACCGCGCGATCTTGCCGCCATCCGCGATGCGCTGAGTGGCGCGCGCCGGATCGCCGCGATGATTGATGGCGCGGCAAATCTTGGTTTGCCGAACAATCTGGACACGGCAAAAGCAGGTCTCGGCGAACACGGTTCGTTGATCGAGCGCCTGGAACGCGCACTGGCGACGGACCTTCCCATGCTAGCCCGTGACGGCGGTTTCATCGCCGATGGATACTTCGCGGCATTGGATGAGGCCGTGGCCTTTCGCGATCAGAGCCGGCGGGTCATCGCGGAATTACAGGCACGGTACGTGGACGAAACCGGCATCCAGACCCTAAAGGTGCGTCACAACAACGTGCTGGGGTACTTCGTCGAGGTTTCCGTCAGGCACGCCGAGAAATTGCCCACGGGTACGGACTCGCCCTTTATCCATCGTCAAACCATGGCCAATGCCGTGCGGTATACGACGGTCGAATTGGGAGATCTGGAGGGCAAGTTGGCGCGCGCCGCCGAGAAGGCGCTAGCCCTTGAACTTGAGCTGTTCGACGATTTGGTTGCCGAGGTGTTGGGGCGGGATGAGGACCTCGGACGCGCCGCGCGGGCACTGGCCGAGATCGATGTGGTGTCGGGCCTTGCGACGCTTGCGGTGGATGCGCGCCTGATCCGGCCCATCGTCGACGACGGCGACGGGTTCGATGTTGTCGGCGGTCGCCACTTGGTCGTCGAGGCGGCTCTTTCATCGGCCGGAGACGCCAGCTTCGTCGCCAATGATTGCTGTCTCGGTGCCGGTGATGAGGCTGAAAACGCGCGTATTTGGTTGCTGACCGGCCCCAACATGGCCGGTAAAAGCACGTTCCTGCGCCAGAATGCCCTGATCATCATCCTGGCGCAGATGGGATCCTTCGTGCCGGCCGTGTCGGCGAACATTGGCATCGTCGACAGGTTGTTTTCACGCGTCGGCGCCGCCGATGACCTGGCGCGAGGGCGTTCGACATTCATGGTTGAGATGGTGGAGACGGCGGCAATCCTCAATCGCGCGGGGCCGCGCTCATTTGTCATTCTGGATGAGATCGGCCGCGGCACGGCGACCTATGATGGCCTGTCGATTGCCTGGGCCGTGGTCGAGCACCTGCATGAGCAGAACCGCTGCCGGGCTTTGTTCGCCACCCACTACCATGAACTGAACGCGCTGACCGCGCGGTTGTCGGGACTCGGCAGCTACACCATGCAGGTCAAGGAATGGCAGGATGATGTGGTTTTTCTGCATACCGTGGCCCCTGGTGCCGCCGATCGCTCTTACGGCATTCATGTGGCTAGGCTCGCTGGCCTTCCGGCAAGTGCCACGACACGCGCCAGCGAGGTTCTGGCACAGCTTGAAGACGGTAACGAGGCGGACACCCTATCCCGCCTCGCTGATGAGCTTCCATTATTTCAACACGCGGCGACATTAAGGCCGGCGCCCGGGGCGGGGAATGAACCGGAGATAGAACGGAGGCTTGCAGAGCTGCGCCCCGACGAATTGACTCCAATCGACGCGCTTAACGAAATTTACAAACTGGTCGGCATGGTAAAAAAAGATAAATGATGGCCATTGGGCGATCTTGAATATTGGGCATCGCGAATAATTTCCGCACAATATACACAAACCATTGAATTACAGCGATAAATTTAAAACCCATCTAATGATCATAATGAACATAACCGCTCCACTGAATAAGCAATGCCAACCAACCCTAATGGCGCAACGGAAATTTAGATTAATCCGGCTGCCGTTAAGAAGAATTTAATATATAAAATTAGGAATCTTAGATGAGCCTAATAATTTAAGCGGCTTCTGGCGCCCTTAATCCGGCCCTCCTAAAAACTCGCTAAATTCACAAACCAAGTGCAACACTGGTATACACCGGAGTTGCTATGGGAA
>JAYOFM010000083.1:0-18041 GCA_038117225.1 Rhodospirillales bacterium | reverse complement strand
AGCAGCAGATAAAATGTACCGATGACCCAGTGCGTACCTCCATGGCCGAGACCGACCAGCAGCGCCGGCGTCTGGTCGCGCAGGCTCACACCCGTCCACCGTTCAATGCGCGATGTCATGGTGTCACCGTCCCACCCGATCTTCGAAGATTCAAATTGTATACACTGTCTTGCAGGTGTCGGAACCTCGCGCAACAATGGCGCCGACGCAAGATCACATTATACCCAAGGAGACGCCACCCATGCCCGATGCGGCCGCAATGGACATCACCGATCAATTGATTGTCGAGAAGGACGGCCCCATCGGCCGCATCCGTTTTGACAACCAGGCGAAACGCAACGCCATGACGTTCGAGATGTGGCGCGACCTCGGCACTGTGCTTGAGGATTTCGCCGCCGATGACGCCATCAGGGTCATTATCCTGTCCGGCGAAGGCGGCAAGGCGTTCTGCGCCGGCGCCGATATTTCTCAGTTCGAGAAGAATCGTTCGTCCGAGGACGGGGTGAAACTTTATAACGCGGCGGTCGAGAAATCCGGCAAGTTGCTGCGCGATATCGAAAAGCCGACTATCGCCAAAATTCAGGGCCCCTGCGTCGGCGGCGGCGTCGGCATTGCCGTCGGCTGTGATCTTCGTATCGCGCAGGAAGGATCGATCTTCGCCATTCCGGCCGCTAAGCTTGGCCTTGGCTATCGTATTGAGGGCCTGAAGCCATTTGTCGATCTGGTCGGCCCGGCGACCGCCAAGGAAGTGTTTTTCACCGCCAAGCGATTCTCGGCCGAGGAAGCCATGGCCATGGGCATGGTCGACCGAGTGATGCCGCGCAGCGTCTTCGACGCCTTTGTGGAAGACTATGCACAATCGATTGCCGCCAATGCGCCGTTGACCATCCGCGCGGTCAAGATCTGCGTCGCCGAATCGCTCAAGAACGACCCCGACTTGGCGCTCGCCCAGCAGGTCGTCGATGAATGCTTCGCCAGTGAGGATTACATCGAGGGTCGCACCGCGTTCATGGAAAAACGCACGCCCCAGTTCAAGGGCCGCTGACACACCGGAAGCTCCGCCATGTCGCTGTTGCCGTTCGCCGACTTCACGGCCCGGATCGCCACCGAGACGCCGCCCGCCTCTGTCGTGCACGCGGCCAAGCGCTGCATTATGGACTGGTTCGCCGCCACCTGTCCGGGTGGCACCGAGCCGCCAGCGACGCTGTTGATCGCGGCGCTGGATGACGTCATCGGACGCGGCCGGGCACGACTGTTTCCGTCCGGCCAGGTTACCGATGCCCGAACGGCGGCGCTGATCAACGGCGCCGCCTCCCACACCATCGAATTCGACGACATCTTCCGTGACGCCATCTACCACCCGGGCGTGCCGGTGATCTCCGCCGCCCTTGCGGTGGCCCAGGCACGCGGGCTGTCGGGACTCGATCTGATCAGGGGCGTCATCGCCGGCTATGAGGTGTCCAACCGCCTCGGCCGCGCGGTCAATCCGGCACATTACAGGTATTGGCACACCACCGGCACGATCGGCACCTTCGGCGCGGCGGCGGCCACGGCGGCGCTGCTCAAATGCGACGCCAATCAGGCGCTGCACGCCTTGGCCAACGCCGGCACCCTGGCCGCCGGTCTGCAACAGGCGTTTCGCGCCGACGCCATGGCCAAGCCCATGCACGGGGGCCACGCGGCGGAAACTGGCGTCACCTGCGCGTTGGGTGCCGCCCATGGCGTCACCGGTGCGGTGGACATTCTCGAAGGTCCCGTCGGCTTCGGCGCCGCCATGTGTGATGACCCGGATTGGGCGCAAGCGGCGGCCGGTCTCGGCGAGGATTTCACCATCACCCGGACGACGGTGAAGAACCACGCCGCCTGCGGCCACGCCCATGCCGCCATCGACGGCATTCTGAAACTTCAACGCGACCATGGTTTCGCCGCTGGCGACGTCGCCCGCATTGACGTCGGTTCGTACAAGGCCGCCGTCGATATCGTCGCCAAGAAGGACCCGGCGACCATCTTCGAGGCCAAGTTCAGCTTGCCGTATTGCGCCGCCATGGCGTTGACCACCGGCAGGGTGCGCACCGCCGCGTTCACGGACGAATACCTGACCAATGCGGATATCGCCTCCTTGGCCATGAAGGTCGACGTGCGCCTGGATGAGGGTTGCGAGGCGGCATTCCCGAAACAGCGCTCGGCCAACGTCGCAGTCACCCTCAATGACGGCCGGCAGCTCGAGCATATCTCGCCGACCCGCAAGGGCGACCCTGATGATCCGCTGAGCGATGCCGAGTTAGAGGAAAAGTACCTCGAACTTCTGGCCCCCCTGGCCGGCGACGCGGCCGCGCGTAATCTGCTGGCGACCCTATGGCACCTCGACGAGGTCAGCGATGCCGGTGATCTGGTGTTGGTGGCGGACACCTTGGAAAGCGCCGCCCAGTGAGCGCGCCTCGGATTGGTTTCATCGGTTTCGGCGAAGCCGCCACGGCCATGGCCACAGGCTTGATCGAGGATGGCGTAACGGAAATTATCGCCTGCGATGTACGAGAACGACCCGCCGTCGCCGGCGTGCGCATGGTCGCCGACATCGCGGCGTTGGCGGCCGGGGCGGATGTCGTGATCGCCGCCGTCACCTCGTCCGTCGCCATCAGCGTCGCCGAGAGCGCCGCGCCGCATCTGGCGCCGCGCCATTTCTACGTCGATATCAACTCCGTGGCGCCGGATACCAAGATCGCCATTGGCGCCATCATCGATCCATCGGGCGCGCGCTTCGTCGAGGCGGCGGTGATGGCCGCCGTGCCGCCCCGGCGTCATAAGGTGCCGATCCTGCTGGCCGGCAAGGCGGCGCCGGAGTTGATCGCCTTGCTCATGCCCTTGGGCATGAACCTGGAAGATGCCGGCCCGGAACTCGGCCGCGCCGCCGCCACCAAGATGTTCCGCTCGATCATCGTCAAGGGCTTGGAAGCCCTACTGCTCGAATGCGTGCTCGGCGCCGACCGTTATGGCGTCGCCGACAAGGTGCTGGCTTCCGTCGGTGAGGGCTACCCGGGCATCGACTGGAAGAAACTCGCCGACTATTTCACCGGCCGCACGGCGATCCATGGCGAGCGCCGAGCGCACGAAATGGAGGAAGTGGCGGCGACCCTGGAGAGCCTCGGCATCGAGCCGATGATGGCCAGCGCTGCCGCCAAGCGTATCCACTGGGGCGGCGGTTTCGGCCTCAAGGAAATCTACGGCGACACGCCACCGGATGATTTCCACGAAGTGCTGGCGGCGATCCGCGATCGGCAAGGCACGTCCTAACCCGCGATCAATTCCGCCACCCGCGCGCCGAAGCGTTCGGTACCACCATTACCGCCGACGTCCGGTGTGCGCGCATCGGCATCCTGCAGCGCTAGTTCCACCGCGTCCTCATAGACCTTGGCCGCCTTGAGAATATCGTCGCGTCCATGGCGCTGCCCAATCCATTGCAGCAGCATGCCGACCGACAGCATCAGCGCCGTCGGGTTGGCCACCCCCTGGCCGGCGATATCCGGCGCCGCGCCGTGCGACGCCTGGGCGAAGGCATGATTGTCACCGGCATTGATGGCGCCGCCGAGACCGAGCCCGCCGGACAGTTCCGCCGCCTCGTCGGACAGGATGTCGCCGAAGGCATTGGTCGTCACCACAACGTCGAAACTTTCCGGGCGCCGGATCAGATGCGCGGTCATGGCATCGACGATCAACTCTTCGAGTTCGATATCCGGATACTCCGCCGCCGCCATCGTACGCACCACGTCGAGGAACAGGCCGTCGGTCATCTTCAGCACGTTGGCCTTGTGCACCGCCGTCACCTTCTTGCGCCTGAGACGCGCCAGATCGAACGCCGTGCGGGAAATTCGCTGGCAACCCTGGCGGGTGATCTTGCGCACCGACAGGGCCACATCCTCGGTCGGCATGAATTCGCCGGAGCCCATGAACATGTTGCGGTCGGCGTAGAAGCCTTCGGAATTCTCGCGACAGATCACCAGATCCATCTTGCGCGCCACCGACGGCACGCCGGGCCGCGTCTTCGATGGCCGGATGTTGGCGTAGAGCTCGAATTCCGTGCGCATGAACTTTGACGGGTTGATGCCGACCGCCGGGTCCTCGGGGTAGGCGAAGGTATCGACCGGGCCGAGGATGACTCCGGCGGCACCGTCACAGTCGGCGCGCACCGCTTCGGGGACCGAGGTACCGGATTTCTCGATGGCGGCGAAGCCGATGTCGCGCTCGACCAGATCGAGCCCGAGACCGAAGCGATCATTCAGCACCGACAACGCGGCCGCCGAAACCTTGGTGATTTCCGGCCCGATGCCGTCGCCCGGTAGTACGATGATTTTCACCGACGCCGCCCCTTACGCTATTGGAAGCTTCTGAAATTCGTCGTGCCGTCGCGCTCGATCTGTTTCACCAGATCAATTTCCCAACTCAGGTACTGCTTCATCGCACCCTCGTCGCTGTCATCCATGTCGTAGGGCCGGTACCAGACGTCCTTGGAGGGATCGAGATTGTTCTCGAAACCGCTTTCCAGTGGAAATCCGTCGGCGGCCCAGGCGGTATTGCCGCCGGCGAGCACGCGCGCGGTGATCCCGGCCGCGGCCAGGTCCGCCGCCGCCATGCGCGACAGCACGTCATCGGCGGCGGTCAGCACCAGGGTCTTGTCGCCCGGCAGGCCGGCGACGTGGCGCGCCAGATTGGCGCGGGTGGCGAAGCGCGAACCGGGAATATGGCCGGCGCGATGACGGATGCTGTCGGCGAGGTCGATCACCAGTGCCTCGTCGGCCTTCAACATGGCGTTCAGCGTCGTCGGCGGCAGGTCGGCGCCGGGCGCCGCGTCGAGTCCCGGAATATGCGGCGCATGCGGACCGGTCGTCTGCGGCGCGGCATCAGCATTACCCAGCACATGCACATCATGCCAGCCCATCTGCACCAGCCACGACGCGGTCATGGTTGCGCGCACCCCGTTGTCGTCGATGATCACCAGCCGGGCGCCGAGCACGCCAACGTATTTATCGGTGCCCTGCACAAGTTGACCGCCCGGCGATGATTTGGCGCCGGCCACGTGACCGGCGATGTATTCCGATGGGGCGCGCACGTCGAGCAGATAGGTCGTGCGCCCGCCATCGTCGAGCCAACTGGTGACCGTGGCCCAATCGACACTGGCGACGCCGAAGCGATCCCGCACCCGCGCCGCCGCCGCGTCGGCCTTCGCCTGTCCCTCGGCGGAGGTTTCGTCATAGGTGCGGCTCTGGCCGCGGTCCAGCGTCAGCCCGGCCAGATGCCAGCCCATGGTGCCATTTTCCAACGCCACCACCCGGTTGGGAATACCGGCGTTGATCAATGACTGGCAGCCGATGATGGACCGGGTGCGGCCGGCGCAGTTGACGACCACAGTGGTGCTCGGATCGGGCGCCAGATCATGCACCCGCAAGGCCAGCTCGGCCCCCGGCACGTCGATGCCGGTGGGGATGCTCATGGCCAGATATTCATCCATCGGCCGGCTGTCCAGCACCACCATGTTCTCGCCCGCATCGATCATCGCCTGCACGTCGGACGCCGGCATGCGCGGCGTGTCGTAGGTGTGTTCGACGAATTCGCCGAATGCCTTGGACGGCACGTTGACGCCGGAGAACACTTCGAAACCTGCCTCGCCCCAGGCGACGACGCCGCCCTGCAGATAGGCGATATCCGTATAGCCGATGTCGGCGAGCCGCGTGGCGGCGCGGGCGACCAGATCATCGTCGCCGGAATCGTAGGCACAGAGGATGATGGGCACGGTCTTGCGCGGCACCAGATCATCGACCAGCAATTCGAGGCGGCTCAGGGGCAGCGTGCGGGCATGCAGCAGATGATTGTCGCCGAAGGTGCCGGTTTCGCGCACATCGAGCAGCGCCAGCTCCGCGTCACCGGAAACCGCGTCGAGCACCGCCTTACGGACCGCCGCCGCGGGCAATCCCTTGATCCCCATTTCAGCCATGTTCGACCCCCTTTGAGAGCGTTGGTGACCCGTCATATGGCCGCTACCGGCCGCTAAAATCACGATGTAAACAGGTTAAGGTATTGATCAAAAACAAAACACGGTGTTTTCGGCCAAAAATGTCAGCATTTGTCAGCATTCGTCATCATTTCATCGATTGCCCCGGCCTCCTCGCGGAGGGCCGGGGCGAGTTAAATATAGTCCGCCATTGAGCGGGCACAAGTCCACGCGAAAGTCTCCGTCCGGCCGGCGGCAGGGGCGTCAAACACGCGCATGCCGTCGCCGACCGGTCATCCTTCGAGGCCACGGACCCATAAAGCGACTTTTTGGTTTCAAATGTCCGCTTGCGGATCAAAACCGGCCAACGAACCGGCGGCATGATTTAGTCTGGGTATGACCCTTGGCGGTCTGACACCATCCCGTAGTGGGTCGCTTTGAATTTCATTTATTTTATGGGCCGCGCTTCTTCGGCTTGGGCTCGGCCGCCTCCACGAGCGCGACGATATCCAACATCTCCCAACGCCGTTCCGAAACGCCAGCGGCCATCGCCAGCACGATACCACCAAGACTTTTATGCTGACGGACGAAATCATAATAAGTCATATGCAAAGCTGATCCTCCCCCAGTGAATTGGTCCGCCGAGTATTTTAGTGAACGGAGGATCAGCACAATCCCAGGGCCGTCGCGCCGTGTCTCCCGCCCCTGTCCGAGCCACCACTGTCGGGAATCTTGAATCCCATTGCCGCGCATTGGCAAATCCTGTTTATGAATATCTGACCTCGCGTAGACAACAGGCCCCGCCATGTCGCCGATGCATTTCATGATGGGCCTGTTCGTGCCCGCCGCCTGGGGCCTCGGTTTCACCCTGGCGAAGATCGGCATGGCGGAATTTCCGCCGTTCATGATCATGACGCTGCGCTTCGCCATCGCCGCGGGGGTTCTGGTGTGGTTCGCGCCGCCGCCGCTACACCGGTTGCCGTTGATTTTCCTTATCGCGCTGATCAGCGCCACCATCCAGTATGGACTGACGTTCTATGGCCTCAACGGGCTCGACGCCTCGACGGCAGTACTGGTCGTGCAATTGGAAGCGCCGTTCATGGCGCTCATCGCCACCGTGGTGCTGAAGGAAGCCTTCGGCTTAAAGCGCGGCGTCGGCATGGCCCTGGCCTTCATCGGCGTCGCCGTCATCGCCGGCGAGCCGCGCCTGGACGGCAACCTGAGTTACGTTTTCCTGGTCATGGGCGGCGCCTTCGTGTGGGCCGTCGGACAGGTCATGGTCAGCCGCCTGCGGGATGTGGACAGCCTGACCCTGCTGGCCTGGGTCGCCGTTTTCGCGGCACCGCAGATGGCCGTGGCGTCGTGGCTGATCGAGGACGGTCAGTGGCAAGCCATTCAGGCGGCCGGCCCGACGCAATGGCTGATCGTCGCCTACCTGGGCCTGATCATGACGGTGGCGGCCTACGGTGTGTGGTACCGGCTGCTGCACAGCGTGCCGATCAATCAGGCCGCCCCCTTCATGCTGCTGACTCCGGTGACATCGATCATCGCCGGCGTGTTGCTGCTGGACGAGGTCATCACCGGGGTCATGGCCATCGGCGCGGTGCTGGTGCTGGGCGGCGTCGCCATGATGACGGTCCACCGGCAGCCGAAGGGCTAGATGGCCGTCCGCCGCATGCGCCGCCGTCCCATCAACAGCCAGAAGGCGATGGACATGTTCACCAGGTTGAAGGCGATGCCGTTGAGGAAGGCGGCCTGGTAGGAGCCGGTGAGGTCGTAGATTTCGCCCGACATCCAGCCGCCCAGGGCCATGCCGGCACTGGTCGCCATGAGGACCATGCTGATGCGGGTCGCCGCCTCGCGGGCGGGGAAGTATTCGCGCACGATGATGGCATAGCTGGGCACGATGCCGCCCTGCGACAGGCCGAACAGCGCCGACACCACGTACAGCGACGCCAACCCGTCGAACGGCAGATAGAACATCAGTGCCAGGCATTGCAGGGTCGATCCCAGAATCAGCGTGCCGATGCCGCCGATGCGGTCGATGATCATGCCCGACGCCAGCCGGCTGATGACGCCGGTTCCCAGCATCACCGACAGCATTTCGGCACCCCGTTGCGCGCCGTACCCGAGATCGCCGCAGTAGGCGACGATGTGGACCTGCGGCATGGCCATGGCGACGCAGCAGGAAATACCGGCCAGCACCAGCAGTGCCTGCAGCCTTGACGGCGACAGCGGCGCCGAGGCTTGGCCGCGCGCGCTGGCCGCCGCCGCGCGGGCATCCTCCAGCGGCGCGCGCCGGCGCAGCAGCAACGCCAAGGGAAACATGATGGTGACGCACAGGATCCCGACCCACATGTGGGCCTCGCGCCAGCCCAGGGTCTCGATGGCATATTGCAGCAACGGCGGCCAGATGGTGCCCGACAGGTAGGTTCCGCACGCGACGATTGATACGGCGATGCCGCGGCGCTTCTGGAACCACAGCGACACTTCTCCGACCAGCGGCCCGAAGGTCGCCGCCGACCCGCACATGCCGATCAACACCGCCTGGGCGAAGGTGAATTGCCACAAACTGGTCGCCTGCGATGCCGCCACATAGCCGATGCAAAGCATCAACGCGCCGCCTAAGATCGCCGGCATGATGCCGAAACGATCGACGAAGCGGCCGATCAGCACGCCGCCGGTGGCATAGCCGATCATGGTCGCCAGGTACGGTAGCGACGCCTGGCTGCGGTCGACGCCGAACTCCGTTTCGATCGCCGGCAGCGCCACCACCGCCGACCACAGGCCGATGCCGCCGACCGTGCTGAGCACCAAAGACACACCAAGGCGCCGCCACGCGTAAGCGGAATCTGCAGAATAATCGGGCACGCTCAAGGGGGTCGTCATGGGCTGGCTTGGTAACGCAGTCTGCCCGCCAACGCCAGCGTTTCCACGCCGAGCCGGGTTCGCGGGACCAAGTCAGCCCGACCTTCGCCAGGTGCGAAAAAGATGACCCAGATCGGGGAAACCGAAGATCGGTTACGAAATGTTAGGGCAGCTCAACCAAACCAAGCGCGCCACGGTTTCCAGGCGCCGATGTGTTCGGCCATGATTTCGTAGCCGCCGGCAATTGGGTGGACGCCGTCCTGCTCCTCGTACATGCCGGGCCAGCCGGGATCGTCGACGAGGCGGCTGAACAGATCCAGGTAAGGCACGTCGAGCTCGGCCGCGATGGTCGTGAAGGCGGCGTTGAGATCGCGGATGTGCTCGGTCATGAAGTGATAGCTGATGCTTTCCGCCGGCCGGTAGGGCATGCGCAGATCGTCGACCGGCGGCGGGCCGACCCAGAGCGTCGGCTTCCAGGCGGCGGCGGAGGCGATCATGCCGCGGGCCACGGCGACGGAGCGGTCGAGCGGCACGCGAATACCGTGCCCGTCCTCGTCGGCGCAGTCATTGGCGCCGAAGGAAAACACCAACGCCCCCGGGTAGATATCCGGCAGCCGCGCCTGCGCCTCGACCCGCCAGCGCGCCGCGACCATTTCCGAAGTGTCACCACGCAGGCCCAGATTGTAGACCGTGACATCGTGACCGTTGGCGCGCTCGGCCTGTGCCAACCGCCCGGGCCAGCCCAGGTAGTGATCGTCATTGGTGCCCAGCACCAGACTGTCGCCAACGAAACAGATGCGCAATTCGGTCATCGAAACCTCCCCCGAGTCGGCCAAAAGTCGCTCGCCGGTATGGTAGCCCCGTCCCGCCGCCGCCCCAAGGGGTGCGCAGCGCATGGGCCGATGCCGGCGTGATCAACCGGCGGCCTTGGCCAATCGGTCGACCGGGCGTTCGTTGATCGGCAAATGCAGCAGCGCGCTGATCAGGCCGAGGACGATGCCGCCCCACCAGACGGCATCGTAACCGCCGGTGGCGTCGAAAAGGCGGCCGCCTATCCACACACCGGTGAAACTGCCCAGCTGGTGGCTCAGATAGACCACGCCATAGAGCACGCCCATGTAACGCACGCCGAACATCTGCGCCACCAGCCCGCTGGTCAGCGGCACCGTGCTGAGCCACAGCAAGCCGATGGCCATGGCGAACAGGACCACCGTCACCGGCGACACCGGCAGCAGGATGAACGCGGCTATGACCATGGAGCGCAGCACGTAAATGGCGCTGAGCATGTATTTCTTCGACCAGCGCCCGGCCAGCCAGCCAGAGGTCCAACTGCCGAGCATGTTGAACAGCGCGATCAGCATCAGCGCCGTCGCCCCCAGCGCCGGCGCGGCGCCCCGGTCGGCCAGATAGGCCGGCAGATGCACGGCGATGAAGGCGACCTGGAAGCCGCACACGAAGAAACCCGTGGTCAGCAGCCAGAAGCCCCGATGGCGGGAGGCCTCGCGGATCGCCTGGCGGAGATTGATGTCGGTATCCTTGCCGGTTTCCTTGGTCACCGCGCCGGACATGGAAAATGCCATCGGCACGATCATGCCGGCCATCATGGAGAGAACCAACAGCGCCACCACCCAGTCGTAGCCGGACAGCATGGACTGGCTGACCGGCACCACCATCAACTGGCCGCCGGTGGCGCAGGAGGTCAGGATGCCGAGCCAGAGCGTGCGCTTCTCCGGCGGCGCCGCCTGGCCGACAATGCTGAGCACCAACGGCAAGCCGCAGGCGCCGAGGCCGATACCGCCCAAGATGCCGGCGCCGGCGAACATCATCTCCGGCGACGTGGATTGGCTCATGACCAGGATGCCGAGTCCGAACAGGGTCCCGCCCAACGCGATCGTCCTGGGGGCACCCCAGCGGTCGGCGAGCGCGCCCGCGAACGGCGCCGCGAAACCAATGATCAGGTTCTGGCTCGCCAAGGCGAAGGACAAGGCCTCGCGCCCCCATCCCAAGTCCAGGGTGATCGGGCGCATGAACAACCCGAAGCTCTGGCGGATACCGAACGAGGTGAAGACGATCGTCGCACCGGCGAGCAACACGAACAGCGGGCTACGCCAGAAGGCGTTGAGGCGGGTCACGGCCGGCTTACCCCGCCTTCTTCAAGGTTTTTTCGAGATGCGCCAGCAGGCCGCCCGATGCCACCATCTCCATCAGGTGCGCCGGGATGGGATCGCAGGTGTAGGTCTCGCCCTTGGTGGTGTTCTCAACGGTGCCGGCGGACGGGTCGACACGCAGGATGTCATGGCGGCCGATGCGGTCGGTATCGGCGCAGACCAGCGGCGGCAGGCCGAGGTTGAGCGAATTGCGATAGAAGATGCGGGCGAACGACTTGGCGAGGATGGCGCGGATGCCGAGATGCTTCAAGAAATGCGGCGCATATTCGCGCGACGAGCCGACGCCCAGGCTTTCGCCGGCAACGAAGATGTCGCCCTCGCGCACATTGGGGGCGAAATCCGGATCGTGGTTCTCCAGACAGTGAGGCGCCCCCTCCTCCAACGAATGGCGAAGATAGGGGCTGGGCGCCAACAGATCGGTGTTGATGCCGTCGCCGTAGGTCCAGGCGCGTCCCTCGATGAAGCTCATGGGACGTCCCCCTCACCCAGAAATTCCCGGGGATCGGTGATGGCGCCGGTCAGCGCCGCCGCCGCGACGCTGTAGGCGGATCCGAGATAGAGCTGCGACGATTTGGGCCCGGCGCGGCCGACGAAGTTGCGGTTGGTCGATGAAATACCGACGGCGTCTTCCGGCAGCCGGGCCGGGCCGAGGCCGATACAGCCGCCGCAGCCGGTCGGCAGGATCATGGCACCGGCATCCTCGAGAATTTTTAGCGTACCCTCGGCGGCGGCTTTCTCGTGGATACGTTTCGACGACGGCGCGATGATGAAGCGCATGCCGTCCTTGACCGTGCGGCCCTTGACCACGCGGGCGGCCATGCGCAGGTCCTCAAGCTTGGCTCCCGTGCAGGCGCCGATATAGGCCTGATCCAGCTTGACGCCCGCGTGCTCGGACACATCGGCGGCGTTTTCCGGGCTCGACGGGGCGGCGACCTGCGGCTGCAACGCCGCGCCATCGATGGTAATGGTGCGGGCGATGGTAGCGTCGGCATCGCTCTGCCAGGTGTCCACGTCGATATCGCTGACGCCGAGTGAGGTCAGGGTCGCCACGGTGGTCGCGTCGGGCGCGATGATGCCGGTCTTGGCGCCCAGTTCGGCGGCCATGTTGGTCAGCACCATGCGGTCGTCCATGGGCAGCGCCATGACCGCCGGGCCGGTGTATTCCACCGCTTGATAGTTGGCGCCCATTATGCCGATGTCGCCGCACAGCTTGAGGATGATGTCCTTGGCGGTGACGCCGTCGGCGAGGGTTCCGGTGACATGGACGCGGAGCGTTTCCGGCACCCGCACCCAGATTTCCCCGGTCGCCAGCACACCGGTCATTTCCGTCGCCCCGATGCCGACCATGAAGGTACCGAAGGCGCCGGCGGTCGGCGAATGGGAATCGCCGCCGACACAGAACATGCCCGGCTTCAAGTGGCCGCCTTCCGGCAGCACCACGTGGCAAATGCCCTCGCCCTCGTGGAACTTGGTGACGCCGTGCGTCGCCGTCCACTCGGTGGCCGCGCGCTGCAGCGCGACGCTATTGTCGTCATCCAGCAACACATAGTGATCGGTGATAACGACAATCTTGGAGACATCCCACGGCGCCACGCCAAGGGCGTCCAACTGCTTGCCGGCACGGCCCGGGCCCGAGCCGTCGTGCATCATGGCGAGATCGACGGAACAGGTGACGATTTCGCCGGGCGTCACGTGATCGACGCCGGCGGCCTTGGCGATGATCTTCTCGGAAATGGTCTGCGGCATTGTGTTGTGATCCTAAGCGTCAGTGGCGCGGCGGCATGGGCACCTTGTCGCCACTGCGGGGAAGCTGCGGCGTGCCATCGTTGATATTGTAGTAGTCACCCTTGCTGTCGACCCAGATGTGGGCCGCGGTAACCAAGCCGGTCTCGCCGTCGAAGGCGCCGGCGGCGATGGAAATCTTCTCGTCGCCATCGGTGTCGAAGAACAGGACGGAGCCACATTCGCCGCAGAATCCACGCCGGCTGCTGTCGCTGGAGCGATACCACTTGAGGCCCCGTTCCTCGGTGAAGCGAAATTGGTCCTTCCAGGCGGCGGTGAACGCCGGTGCCTGGCCGGCCTGCTTGCGGCAATCGGTGCAGTGGCAATGGACCACGTCCTTGAGGCCGCCGGTAGTCTCGAAGGCGACGGCGCCACAGAGGCAGGACCCGGTGCGTGTTTTCGGCTGGTTCATGAGGAGATGACCTTGTTCGCGCGAAGTGATGCCAGTCTTTCGGCATCGTAGCCCAGTCCCCCGAGCACGTCATCGGTATCCGCGCCCAGACCAGGCGCCGGGTTGGCCGGCGTCGGCTGGGCGCCGCGCACCGGCGTATCGAGCATGCGCATGGGGCCGTGGCCCTCAAGTTCGAGCCTCTGCACGGTGCCGCGCTCGGCAACGAAGGGATTATCGAGGGCTTGCCGGAGATCGTTGATCGGCGATGCCGGGACGCTGCCGGCGAACAGCGCCATCCATTCCGCCGTGGTTTTGGCCGACAAGACCTCATCCAGCATGGCCTGTAATTCATCGCGATTTTGCAGGCGTTCCTTGAAGCTCCGGAATCGCGCATCATCCGACCACTCGGGTTTGCCGATGGCCTCGCACAGCGCCGGCCAGAACTTTTCCTTGTTGCACATGATGTAGACCCAGCCATCGCCGGTCTTGTAGAGCTGGCACGGCGTCAGCGAGGCATGGCCGGACCGTGCCGTGCGGCCCTGCACGACGCCGTCGTTGAGATACCAGGTGGCGGTGTAGACGTTGAGCGCGTGGCCGATGTCGAACAGGGTGACGTCGAGATCGCGGCCCTCGCCCGAACCGCGCGCCGCCAGCACCCCCGAAGCAATGCCGAAGGCCAGCGCCACGCCACCCATCAGATCGACCACGGAAACGCCGCATCGGGACGGCGGCCCGTCCGGCTCGCCGGTGACGCTGAACAGGCCGGCTTCCGCCTGCATCAGAAAATCGAAGCCCGGCCACGAGGCGCGTGACCCGGTGCGGCCATAAGCCGACAGGTGCGCGCAGACGATCTTCGGATTGAATTGCTTGAGATCGCCGTAGGTCAGTTTCAGCTTCGCCGGCACGTCGCCGCGCAAATTCGACGTGACCGCGTCGGCGGTCGCCACCAGATCGTGAAACACCGCCTGCCCGTCCGGCGTCGACAGGTCGAGCCCAAGGCTGCGCTTGTTGCGGTTGAAGCTGTGCCAGAATTCGGAATCGCCGTTGTCGAAGAAATACGGCCCGAGCTGGCGGCTGTAATCGCCGCCGTTGTTGGGGTCCTCGATCTTGATCACCTCGGCTCCCTGGTCGGCCAGGTACATTGTGCCGTATGGCCCGGCGCCATATTGCTCGATAGCGAGAACGCGGACGCCTTCAAGGGGAAGATTGGCGGCCATGTCAGATCGGGTTCCGCTCGACCAGCTGCTTGGCGATGATGATCTTCTGCAATTCGTTGGTGCCCTCGCCGATGGCCAGCAGCGGCGCGTCGCGGTAGTAGCGCTCGATATTGAATTCCGGTGAGTAGCCATAGGCGCCGTGGATGCGCATCGCCTCGGCGGCGTTTTCCATCGCCGCCTCGGTGGCGAACAGCTTGGCCATGCCGGCTTCCAGGTCGCAGCGCTGGCCGGCGTCGTAGGCCCGGGCCGCCTGCTCGACCAGCAGCCGTGAGGCCTCCACCCGGGTCGCCATCTCGGCCAGCTTCAACTGGATCGCCTGATGCTCGGCGATCGGCTTGCCGAAGGTTTTCCTCTGCTGCGCGTAGGCGACACTGTCGTCCAGGCACGCCCGCGCCACGCCGACGCCGCGCGCGGCGACGTTGATGCGGCCGAGTTCCAAGCCGGCCAGTATCTGCTTGAAGCCCTGCCCTTCTTCCGGCCCGACAAGATTTTCCGGCGGCACGCGCACCGCGTCAAACGCTACCTCGCCGGTATCGATGCCCCGGTAGCCCAGCTTCTTCAGCTTGCTCGCCCGGTAGCCCATGTGCTTCTCGACCAGCAGCAGGCTGGTGCCGCAATGGCGCGGCTCGGCCTCGGGATCGGTCTTCACCAGCACCGCCAGCAGATCGCCCTCGACGGAATTGGTGATCCACATCTTGTTGCCGGTGACCACGTATTCGTTGCCGATCATTTCGGCGCGCGTGCGCACCGCCTGCAGATCGGTGCCGCAGTCGGGCTCGGTCAGGGCGATACCGCCGCGCAACTCGCCGCTGGCGAATTTCGGCAGGTAGCGGCCCTTCATCTCCTCGGTGCCGAAGCGTTCCACCGCCGACGCCATAATCAGGTGCGAATTGAAGATACCCGATACCGACATCCACACCGCCGAGACCCGTTCGACGATCTTCGAATAGGTCGCCGCCGAAAGCCCAAGCCCGCCATATTCTTCGCCGATGGTGGCGCCGAACAGGCCGAGTTCGGCGAGCTTGTCGGCGATATCGCTGGGATAAGAATCGCTGGCCTCGAGCTCGCGCACGTAGGGGCGCACGTCCTGCTCCAGGAACCTGTCGACGCTGTCGAGGATCAGGGCGTCATCGTCACCGGTGGCGTCGGCGGCCATGGTCAGTAGTTGGCCGCGTCATCGACGGCGTGACCGCGCTTGGGTATCAGCATGGCGCGCTCGAAGGACATGACCTCGATGCCATCCTGGTTTTTTCCCGTGGTCTTGATGGTGACGATGCCCTGCGTCGGCCGCGACTTGCTTTCGCGGATGGCCAGCACCTCGCTCTCCGCGTACAGGGTATCGCCATTGAACACGGGCGCCGGCATCTTGACCTTGTCCCAGCCCAGGTTGGCGATGGTTTTCTGCGATACGTCGGACACGCTCATGCCGGCGATGATCGACAGCGTCAGGCAGGAATTCACCAGCGGTTTGCCGAATTCGCTTTTCTTGGCGTATTCCACGTCGAAGTGCAGCGGGTGCTGGTTCATGGTTAGCAGCGTGAACCAGGTGTTGTCGGTCTCGGTGATGGTACGCCCCGGACGATGCTCATAGACATCACCGACCGCGAAGTCCTCCAGGTAACGTCCGTAGGATTCCCGGTAGCGATTGGGGCCGACCTCTTTGGCTTCGGCGACCATCAGGCGGGCCGGCCCAGGGCCATGACAGACGCCATGCTGTTCGCCGTTTCCAGCGACAGGATGGCGTCGGCGAGGCGGTCGGCACCGGCTTCCTGCAGGTACGGCACCGCCAGATCGTTGAACTTGGCACGGAACTCGATCTCGCTCATGAAGTTGCCGGGCTCGCCGAGGGGTAGCGTGACGAATTTCTCGTAGCTGTTGCCGTCCTTGGTGTGGATGGTGGCGACGCCGGACATGTTGGCGGGGAATTCCGCCTCGGCGCGGGAGTCGACCTTGACCTCGACCCGGCGGCAGAGGTCGAGCACGCCCTTATCGGCGAGCAGGGTATTGTAATCATCCCAGCGCAGCGGCCCGGATCGCATGGCAACGGCGGCACAGAACGGCATGGAGAACTGACCGTCGACGATGGATTCAGGCGCCTGTTTGTCGGCGATCGGGTTGCCGATGATCTTCCATCCGGTTTCGGCGACGCCGACCTCGATGCTGTCCACGTCATCCGGATCGATGTCGTGTTCCTTTTTCATGGCCAGGATGGCATCGATGGGGGCGTGGGTGTAACGGCACGACGGATAGGGTTTGACGGCGAGGCGCAGGGTTTCCCAGCGTTCGCCCAGTTCGGCGCTGGCGATGTCCGGCTGCGGATTGGGGGCGTGCGACTGGAACAGGCCCCATTTGCCCTCGAAGGCGGCTTCCGGGCCGATGTAGCCATCGGCGGCCATGGCCGCGCACATGAGACCGTTCTGCGCCGCCTGACCGACGTGCGAGCGCTTGGTCCACGAGCCGTCGGCGAGGAACTGCATGGAACCGGCGGACTGGCTCAGCGCGATGCCGAAGGCGCTTTGAATGCCCGCCGCGTCGAGGCCGAACAGCTTGCCCGCCGCCGCCGCCGCCGCGAAGACGCCGCAGGTGGCGGTCGGGTGGAAGCCCCGGTCGTAATGTTCCGACGGAATCAGCGCCAACGACAGCCGAATCTGGATTTCATAACCGGCGACCACGGCGGCCAGCACGTCCTTGCCGGACGCCCCGGTCATTTCCGCCGCCGCCAGCGCCGCCGGCACGATCGGCGCCGACGAATGCAGCGAGGCTTCGGCGTGGGTGTCGTCGAAATCCAGCGAATGGGCCAGCGTGCCGTTGATCATGGCGGCGGCCGGCGCGGCGTAGCCCTCGCCGTCGCCGAGCACCGAACAATCGCCGCCACCAAGGCCGAGGCGGTTCATGGATTTGATCAGGCTCGGCGTCGAATTGGCATCGTGGCGGGCGCGCACGATGATGCCGGAAAGATCGAGGATCAGCAGCTTTGCACGCTCGATCACGTCGGGCGGCAGATCGTCGTAGTTCAATTCAGCGGCGAACCTCGCCAGCTTGGCCGATGTGTTGTCCATGGTGTCCTCCCGGGTCCGGCGTCCGCGCCGTTGTATACAATCGAGGGGAAAATTACAGCACAGGCGCGGCGGCCGGGAAAGCCGGCAATTGGCCAGCTGGTCTAGGGAACGTAAACCGTCCCTTCCATGAGGCGCCGGGCGGTGCGGCCGAGGGTGGCGCGCTTGACCACGTAGTCGTTGCCATCCAGTTCGACCCGGGCCTCGGTGACGATGACGCCGGCCGGATGGCCGAAGCGGACCTCGATACCGTCCTGGGTTTCCGGCCGGCAGGCCTCGCTAACGATGGTGCCGGGCAGCCGGCTGGCGACTCCGGTGCAGACGGTGCTAGTGCCGGCGCAGGTCTTGTGCATCTGCTGCATGAACATCATGCGCGCCAGGAAATCCGATTCCTCCGCCGCCACCGTGCGGTCGCCGATGGCGTCGTAATAATCCGCCGGCGGCGCGATCATGGAGATGAAGGGCACGGCGGGGCTGGTCTCTCGGGCACGGTCAGGATCATCGATCATGCCCATGGCGGCGCCGGCGTGGGCGCGGATGCGTTCCAGGGTATCGGTCAACTCGGTGTTCGCGTCG
>JAYOFM010000082.1:0-18191 GCA_038117225.1 Rhodospirillales bacterium | reverse complement strand
CGGGCGCATCACGATCGATGGCCACGATGTACGCGATGTGACGTCGGCGTCATTGCACGCGCATCTGGCGTTGGTCAGTCAGGAAATTGCGCTGTTCGACGATACGGTGCGGGCAAATATTGGCTACGGCCGCGCCGGTGCCGATCAGGCCGCGATCGAGGACGCGGCCCGCCATGCCGCCGCGCACGATTTCATCACCGCCTTGCCGAATGGATATGACACGCAGGTCGGCGAACAGGGCGTCAAGCTGTCGGGTGGCCAACGCCAGCGTCTGGCCATCGCCCGCGCCATGCTGAAGAACGCGCCGATCTTGCTACTGGATGAAGCCACCTCGGCGCTCGACACCGAATCCGAACGCCAGGTCCAGGCCGCCCTCGATGAGTTGATGAAGGGGCGAACGACGCTGGTCATCGCGCATCGGCTGTCGACCGTCGTTCGTGCCGACGTCATTTATGTCATCGACCGGGGACGTGTCATCGAACAAGGCAGCCACGCCGAACTGCTGGCCCGGGGTGGTCTCTATAACCGGCTGTATGAAATGCAGTTTGCCGCCGATGACGCGATGACCGCCGCGCCGCGCGCCGCCGAGGCCTAGAGCCCGTTGCGGCTCTTGAAAGCGATCCTAAAGACGGATGGCGTGCGCCGCGCGCTGTGTTGGATTGGCGCCCAGTATATCCGCTTTGTTCATGCCACTGGCCGTTGGCGTGTCGTCGGCGACGAACCGGCGCGGCGCCTGTGGGATGACGGCAAGCCGTTCATCCTGTGTTTCTGGCATGGCCGGTTGCTGATGATGCCGTATTGCTGGGACCGCGCGAAGACCATTCACATGTTGATCTCGCAGCACCGGGATGGGCGCCTGATCGCCGATACGGTGGCACATTTTGGTATCCGCACCGCCGCTGGGTCGTCATCGCGTGGCGGTGCCGGTGCGCTGCGCGCCATGCTGAAGGCGCTGAAGGCGGGAGAGTACGTTGGCATCACGCCGGATGGCCCTCGCGGCCCGCGCATGCGCGCCTCCGACGGCATCGTCAATGTCGCGCGCATGGCCGGGGTGCCGATCATTCCGGCGACGTTCGGCATTTCGTCAGGCCGCGTGCTCGGGTCATGGGACCGCTTTCTGGTTGCTTGGCCATTCGCCCGCGGCGTCATTGTTTGGGGCGAGCCCATCGACGTGGCACGAGACGTGGACGACGAAGCGTTGGAGGCGGCGCGAATCCGAGTCGAGGAAGCATTGAATGCGGTGACCGCCGAAGCCGATCGGTTGACTGGGCGACCGCCCGTCGCGGCCGCGGCGGAAAACTGGCAGCGGCCGGGAGAGCCCGCATGACGCTAACTCTCTACCGCACCGTGACGAACCTGTTTTCGCCGCTGATCGGGCTCTATCTGCGCCGGCGCCGGGGTATCGGCAAGGAACACGCGACGCGATATCCCGAACGCCTCGGCATCGCCGGCCAAGCACGCCCCTCCGGGCGCCTCATATGGATGCACGGCGCCAGTGTCGGCGAGGCGCTATCCCTGTTGCCATTGATCGACCGCGTTCTGGAGGCGGTTCCAAATGCCCATGTGCTGATTACCACCGGCACCGTGACTTCGGCGGCGCTCTTGGAGGCACGATTGCCGCCACGGGCCATCCACCAATTTGTCCCCGTCGACCGCCTAACCGGCGTTCGCCGGTTCCTCGCGCATTGGCGCCCGGATCTCGTGTTGTGGGCGGAGTCCGAGTTTTGGCCCAACCTGATCTCCGAAACCGCGGCCAGCGGCGTTCCGCTGGTGCTGGTCAATGGCCGGGTTTCGGAACGCTCGTTCACCGGATGGCGGCGGTTCCCGGGGTTGATCCGTCAGGTGCTTTCGTGTTTTCCGCTCTGTCTGGCACAAACGGAGATCGACGGAGATCGATTGCGCACTCTTGGCGCCGCCACCGTTGCCGTTCCGGGTAATATTAAGTTCGCGGTTCCGCCCCTGCCCGTTGACGCAAATGCGTTGTCTGCGCTGACGAGAGCAATCGGCGAACGTCCGGTGTGGCTTGCGGCCAGCACACACCCGGGCGAGGAAGCCGTCGCTTGGCGCCTGCATCGACGGCTGGCGGAAACTCATGCGGGTCTGCTGACCATCATCGTGCCGCGCCATCCGGATCGGGGTGACGCTGTCGCCATGGAATTGCGCGCCCTTGGCGCCTCCGTCGCCCGCCGCGCGGCGAATGAACCGCTTGAGCATGCGACCGAGGTCTATATCGCCGACACCATGGGCGAATTGGGGTTGTTCTTCCGCCTCGCCCAGGCGGTCTTCATGGGAAAATCGCTGAGTGCCGATGGCGGTCAGAATCCGTTGGAGCCGGCACGCTTGGGATGTGCCATTACCTACGGGCCGCGCATGTCGAATTTCGTCGACATGGCGGAGCGGTTGGAAGCCGCCGACGCTTCCGTCCGCGTCGCCGATGAGAACGGCCTCGCTGCCGCTATCGACGAACTTCTCTCCGACGCCGAGCGGCGCCAGACACTCGGTGACGCGGCGCGACGATTCGCCGAGGGCGAAGCGGAGGTTATCAACCGCGTGATGGCGGCGCTCGCGCGGTTCCTCGATCCGCTGCGGGAGACGGAGGCGAGGCCATGAAGGCGCCGGCATTCTGGGGTCCGGCCGGGGGCGCGGCCAGCGGTATACTGGCGCCGCTAGGATGGCTTTACGGTTTCGGGACCGCATTGCGCTTCGCTGTCGCCAGCCCTTGGCATGCGCCAGTCCCCGTGATCTGCGTCGGTAACGCCATCGCGGGCGGTGCCGGCAAGACCCCCGTGGCGTTAGATATCGCCCACCGACTCAAAACGTCCGGGCGGACACCGCATCTATTGACCCGGGGCTATGGCGGCTCCTTGCCCGGCCCCGTTCAGGTTGATCCGACCAAGCATGAAAGCCGCCATGTTGGAGACGAGGCTCTCTTGCTTGCCGCCGCGGCCCCCACATGGGTGTCGCGCGACCGGGCGTCGGGGGCCCGCGCAAGCGTTGAATCCGGCACCGGCGTATTGGTGATGGACGACGGTTTTCAGAACCCCGGTTTGGTGAAGGATCTGTCGTTGCTGGTGGTCGACGGCGGCTACGGGTTTGGCAATGGCCGCATGGTTCCGGCAGGACCGCTGCGTGAACCATTGGGCCGGGCATTGGAACGTTGCCAGGCAATCGTGTTGGTGGGTGAGGATCGCGTCGGCGTCGCCGATGAGGTCGGGCCGAGCGGACCAGTGATCCTGCGGGCCACCGTCGTTCCGGGACCGGACGCGACGGCGCTGGCCGGTCAGCGGGTCGTTGCCTTCGCTGGGATCGGGCGACCGGCCAAGTTCTTCGAAACACTGACCCGGGCTGGTGCCGAAATCGTTCGCCGTCACGCGTTTTCCGACCATTATCCGTACGCCCTTGATGAGACCGACGCACTGCTGGCCGAAGCCCGACGTCTCGATGCTGTCGCCGTGACCACGGCCAAGGACTATGTCCGCCTACCGGCCAAGGTCCGCGACGCCGTCCAAGTCTTGACAATCGGTATCGAATGGGAGGACGAAGCGGCTGTTTCAGCTATGCTCGACGCGTTGTTCGACATTCGACAACCCTGAGCCCGTCAGAAAGTTCTCCATGCCGCGCACGCCCGACCCGCTGAACCGCTTTCTCTGGCACCCGATCCAGGCGGTTCTGGCGATCACGCTTTATACTGTATTCCGCCTGCTGCCGCTCGGCGTGGCTTCCGGGCTCGGCGGTTGGATCGGACGCTCGGTCGGGCCCTGGCTTGGGATCACTAACCGTGCTCGGCGTAACCTTGCCCGCGCTTTTCCAGAACTAACCCGCACCGAGACCGAGGCCATCGTTCGTGGCATGTGGGACAACCTCGCCCGCACCGTCGCTGAATTTCCTCATCTCTCGGAAATTAACGTTTATGATCCCGACGGTCCGGTTGAGGTCATCGGCGCGGAACATGTGGAATCGCTGCGCGACGACGATCGGCCCGGCATCTTCTTCTCCGCGCACATCGGCAACTGGGAATTGGTCTCGCTCGGCGGCACGCAGCGGGGTCTGCCGCTGGACCGCATATACCGCGAGGCCAACAATCGGCTTGTCGAATGGCTGTACAAGCACGGCCGCGCCGCCGTCGAAGGCGCGTTGATCCCGAAGGGCCCGCACGGGGTGCGCCAGCTTCTGGCGTCACTGAAGGACGGCAAGCATTTAGGCATGATGGCCGATCAAAAAATGAACGACGGCATCCCGGTGCCATTCTTCGGCATCGACGTGATGACGGCGCCCGCACTCGCCGATCTTGCCATTCGCTTCGACTGCCCGGTGGTGGCGGCACGGGTGGAAAGGCTCTCGGGCGCGCGTTTCCGGTTACGTATCGATCCACCCATCACCTTCGACAATACCGGAAACGCCAAGGCCGATGTGGCGGCGGCGATGACCCGTGTTAATGCGCGGCTTGAAGAATGGATTCGCGAAACACCGGAACAATGGCTGTGGCTGCACAACCGCTTCCCCGATGGGGAGAGTCAGTAACTGGAAATTCGCCCGGTCTTGACCATCAACGTGTCGACCTTCGTTTGCAGTTCCTTGGGTACGATAGGCTTTGCCAGGTAGGCGCTAACCTTCAATTCGATGGCCGCCATGATGTCGTCCTTGCTGGCTTTCGACGTCAACATGATGAACGGTTGATTGGGGGTGCGTTCACGCACGGCTCGCAGCACCTCTAGGCCGCTGACCCCTGGCATCATCCAATCGCAGATGATCAGATCGAAGTTCAGCCGGGCGCCGGTGGCGGCGTCTTCCATCACATAGTTGAGGGCTTGTTCGCCATCGGTGGCGGTCGTGACGTGAGTGATGCCCATGTCGCGGAGGATATGGCTGACGGCGCGTAGAACGAAGGCATCGTCATCGACGATCAATACCTCCAATCCCATAAAACGGCGCCGGTCGTGTTCGGAAAACATGGTCGTTGCAATCGCTCTTCAGGGCGTCATGGATGCCAGTATATGGCGTTGCCCGCGTGTAATCCACCGCCGGATACTATTGTTCCGACGCCAGCGGCAGGTTGACGAGCAAGTTCTGTGGTTTCAGACGCAACCGCCCGCCGACACTTGAACAGAGTCCCATATAGACCGGTTTTCCAGCGATATCGGCGCGCATGGACGAGGGGTCCTTGAATTGTAACCGGAACAGACTGAGGAGCTGCTTCAACCGATCCTCATCGGCTTCAATGCCGTCGTAGAGGTCATTCAGCAGCGCCGTCGCCTCGGCATCGAGCCCCACGTGCCAGACCCATTTCTCGTCACGGATTGTTTCCACCGGCTGCACCGAAACCTCGGCCCGGGTAAAGTGCGCGACCCAGGCTTCGATGACCCGGCATAACGCATCAAGGCCCGGCCGCGCGAAGGTCAGATCGAGGACCCAGTCGAAGCGACCGCCGCGCGCCCAATATCCGTCCGCGTTCTCGGGTAACATGACGTCGAGATTAACCTGTCGCGCGTCGACACCGCCTTCGACGACCAGGCGGCCAAGGTTGCCCATGCCGCCCGTGGTTGCCAGCATTTCGATGGTTTCTGTATCGCCGAGCAGGATAGCGCCTTCCTGGCGGGTGACGTTCTGTTCGCGGAACAGCAATTCAGCGGCGCGCCAGCGGAACGGATCGTTCTGACCGCGCAGGATATTTTGCATCACGACCTGCGCCATTTGATCGAGAAACAGGGGCGGCAGGCGGATATCGCCGTCGGAAAACAGCCCGGCATAGCACGCTTCCACTGTCCCCGCCGCGATCAGACGGTCGCGGAACGCGATCAGGACCGGATAGTTGTCGCGCGCATCCTCGTCGGCCAGGGCGTCGATGTCCGCCGCTGAAACCGGGTCGCGCGGCTGCGCCATCAGACGCGCATGTAGGGCCCGTTCCGCATCGCACGATTCATCGACCGGCGCGACTTCCGGGCGCATCAGGTAGGCGCGCAGAAAGTCGTCGGTGATTGTCAGATGGCCATCACCGTTCCGTTCCAGCAGCCTGAAGCCGGAATTCGGCCACACGTCATCGGTAGGCGCGGCGGCGGGTGATGCGCTCACGGGGCTGCTCGATCCGGACTAAACGTGGCCGCTGATCTTGGCATGCATGGGTTTTGTCTCCTCAAACCGCTGCTTCTGCTCGTCCGATGCCGCAGCCTGGTGTTTGTCCTTCCATTCCCCGTAGGGCATGCCGTACACCACCTCTCGGGCCTCGTCGTAGGAGATCGACATGCCGCGCGCCTCGCCCGCGGCCGCATACCATTTTGACAGGCAATTTCGGCAGAAACCAGACAGGTTCATCAGATCGATATTCTGCACGTCCGTCCGGTTTTGCAGGTGTTGTACTAGGCCGCGAAAGGCCGCGGCTTCCATCTCCAGGCGCGTCTGGTCATCCATGACGATGCTCCTTATTCAACGTGGCTGTGATCGTGAAGAGTATATAGGTTGCTCAAACGGCTTCGGAAAGGCGTCAGCGCCCGATCGCCCGCCAGCCGATATCGCGGCGACAGAATCCCTTCGGCCAGTCGATCAGATCAACGGCTTCGTAGGCTCGTTTCTGGGCGGCCTCGACCGTCGCCGCGAGGGCGGTCACGCCGAGCACGCGACCGCCGGACGCAAGGGTACGGTCGCCATCCGCGACTGTGCCGGCGTGAAAAACAGTAACTCCGCTGATGCCAGCGGCGGCATCAAGGCCTTTGATTTCGGTACCTTTTTGGTAAGCGCCGGGGTAACCTTCGGCGGCCATCACCACCGTCAGCGCGGTCTGCTTGCTCCATTTTAGATCAATCGTGTCGAGCCGACCCTCGGCCGTCGCCAACAACAGGTGCAGCGCATCCGTTTGCAGCCGCGCCATCATCGGTTGGCATTCAGGATCGCCGAATCGGCAATTGTATTCGATCAGCCGAGGCCCGATTTCGGTAATCATCAAGCCGGCGAACAACACCCCCTTATAGCGTCGGCCCTCCTGAGCCATGCCGGCCACGGTGGGCTCGATAATCTCCGCCATGATGCGTTTTGTCATCGCCGTATCGACGACCGGTGCAGGCGAATAGGCACCCATGCCACCGGTATTGGGGCCATGATCGCCATCATGGGCAGCCTTGTGGTCCTGAGCCGCGGCCAGGGGCACTGCGCGCTCGCCATCGACCAGTGCGAAGAAGCTGGCTTCCTCGCCGACCATGAATTCCTCAATGACGATTTCGTCGCCCGAGGCGCCAAAGGATTGTTCGATCATGATGTGATCGACGGCGGCGTAGGCTTCGTTACGGGTATGGCAGATGATAACACCCTTGCCGGCAGCCAGACCGTCGGCTTTGACGACAATCGGCCCACCATGAACGCGAATGTATTCCTTGGCCGCGTCTGGCTCGTCAAAACGCTGGTAATCGGCGGTGGGCACCCCGTACTTGGCGCAGATGTCCTTCATCAGGCCCTTCGAGCCTTCGAGTTCGGCCGCCACCGCGCTCGGCCCGAACACCGTGATCCCCGCCTCATCCAAACGATCGGCGAGACCGGCGACCAGCGGTGCTTCCGGGCCGACGATGACAAAGTTGACCTTGTGTTCGGCGACGGCGACGAGAATGCCGTCGATATCCTCGGCATCGACATCCAGACAGGTCGCGACATCGGCGATACCGGCATTGCCGGGGGCACAGAACAGGGCCTTGCAATCAGGAGACTTGGCGACCGCCCAACATAGCGCGTGTTCGCGCCCGCCGCCGCCAACCACAAGAACCCGTTTTCCCGCCATGGTGATTATCGAGCCTCCCGCGCTGGTCAGGCGACGCCCATCGGGCATCGCGGTTTTCCTTGCTGATTTTGTAGCATAGATTAGTCGGGCCATGTCCATGCCGGTTTCCGACGACGCGGCGGGAGACAACGTTCCCGTCTTCAGCGTTTCCGAAATCTCCCACGCGGTCAAAGTGACCATGGAGGGGACGTTCGCCCGCGTGCGCGTGCGGGGTGAGGTCTCGGGTTTTAAACGCGCCGCCTCCGGCCATCTCTACATGACCCTGAAGGACGAAGCCGCCGTTCTCGACGGCGTCTGTTGGCGCGCCACGGCTGGACGTCTGAAACTTGACGTCGACGATGGCATGGAAGTCATCGCAACCGGTAGATTGACGACGTACGCGGGCCGTTCAAAATATCAGATCGTTATCGAATCGCTGGAACTCGCTGGCGAGGGCGCGCTGCTCAAACTGCTCGAGGACCGGCGACGCAAACTTGCGGCCGAGGGCCTGTTTGACGATGAGCGCAAGCGTGCCTTGCCCTATCTGCCGGATGTCATTGGCGTGGTCACGTCGCCCACCGGGGCTGTTATCCGCGACATCCTGCATCGTCTGGCGGATCGCTTCCCGCGCCGGGTGTTGGTGTGGCCGGTGTTGGTGCAGGGTGATGGTGCCGCCGATCAGATCGCCCGCGCCATCTCCGGTTTCGATAGCCTGGCGCCCGGCGGACCGGTGCCGCGCCCGGATTTGTTGATCGTCGCCCGGGGCGGCGGTTCGCTGGAGGATCTCTGGGCCTTCAACGAGGAAGTGGTGGTGCGCGCGGCGGCGGCAAGCGGGATTCCGTTGATTGCCGCGGTCGGCCACGAGACCGATTGGACACTGATCGATTTCGCCGCCGATCGGCGCGCGCCGACGCCGACGGCGGCGGCGGAAATGGCGGTGCCCGTGCGTGGCGAGCTATTGGCGCTGATGCTGGAAAATGACCGACGCATGGTAGCAGCCATGTCCCGTCGGGTGGTTGGCCACCGCACGGAACTGGAAGGACTGGCGCGCGGCCTGCCCAATCTCCGCCGATTTGTCGAGGATTCCGCGCAACGGCTGGATGACTGGTCGGAACGGCTGGCAAATTCGCTGAAGGTCGGCCTTGATCGCCGCCGCCAGCGGTTGCCGCGTCGCGTCCCCAGCCCCGCCGCCGTGGTCGCGCGGGCCAGCGCACGCCTGACGTCTGAGACCAGGGCCTTCGTATCGACGGCACGGGCATCGCTGAAGCAACGCCAGACCGCACTTGGTCATGCTTCGGCGATGCTCGAAAGTCTTTCCTATCAAAGGGTTCTGGAACGGGGATTCACGTTGATCCGCGATGCCGGGGGTGCACCCGTTTCCCGCGCCGCCGAGGTGACCATGGATACGGACATCAGTATCCGTTTCGCCGACGGTGATGTGGCGGCCCATGTGACCGGTTCGCGGACCACGCATAAACCGGTCGCCAAGAAAACCGTCAAGAAACCGGCCAAGAAACCGGCCAAGAAGAATACACCGGACGATCGCCAGGGAAGCCTGTTGTGAGGCTTGCCGCCTTGCTGCTCACGTTCCTGATCGTCGCCGGAAACGCCGAGGCGGCGGAACGCCTGACGCTCAGCGGCGCCATGACCCAGGGCGGCCTGCTTATTGGCAAGGTTCCGCTCGGTACGGAGGTAATACTGCGTGGCCGCGTTCAGCCGCTGGCTGATGATGGTTCATTCCTGATCGGGATCGGCCGAGACGAGGTGGCATCATTGACGCTCGATATCCGATACTCGGACGGCACATCCGAACAGCAGGTCGTCGCCGTCGCGCCGCGGACCTGGGATATTCAACGCATCGACGGTCTGGCGAAACGCAAGGTCACGCCGGATCCGCAAGATCTCATTCGCATCAAGGCCGAAAAGGCCCTGGTCGTCGAGGCCCGTCAGCGCGCCAATACGACCCGCCAACCGCATTATGCCAGTGGCTTCGCCTGGCCGGCGCGAGGACGCATTTCCGGTGTCTACGGCAGCCAGCGCATCCTCAACGGCCAGCCCCGGCGGCCGCATTTCGGCACCGACGTGGCGGCGCCCGAAGGAGCGCCGGTCCATGCCATGGCCGACGGCGTCGTCGCGCTGACGCATCCGGGCATGTTCTTCAACGGCAAAACGGTGATGCTCGATCACGGACTTGGCCTGACTTCGGTCTATATCCATTTGAGCGCCACGCAGGTGAAGACCGGGGACAGGGTCAAGAAAGGTCAACGTATCGGCGCCATTGGCCGTACCGGCCGGGCCACGGGCCCGCACCTGCACTGGGGCGTCAGTTTGCGCGGCACGCCGTTGGATCCGGCACTCCTGGCCGGCCCCATGCCGGCGCCCGAATAATTCCTTATGCGTTGCGACAAAAATCGATCGGCGTTATGCTTTTATGGTCTTTTGGAGGACACGACGATGAAAACCTTCCAGTATGTTCTCTCCGCCGCCTTCGTGGCCGGTCTGATGACGTTTGGCGCCTCGGGTACCGCGCTCGCCGGTGAAGATTGTTTCGGCGGCCATACGACCAAGTCGGTTGACAGCGGCCAGAGCACCCCAGCCGACAACAGCATCGCCGATGGTTCGGCCGGCCAGACGCCGGTTCCTAGCCAGGGCGGTTGACGCCGGCGCCCTCGGGCGTCAACGGCGAATTTCGAAGAAGTCTTTCAGCAGCGCCGCGGCGTCCTGTTCGCGCACGCCGCCGACCACGTCCGGCCGGTGGTGGCAGGTGGCATGAGTGAAGACGCGGGCGCCGTGTTCGACGCCGCCGCTCTTGACGTCGTAGGCGCCGAATACCAACCGTCGAATACGTGCCAGCGCGATTGCCTGGGCGCACATGGCGCAGGGCTCCAGGGTCACATACAGATCACAGCCATCGAGCCTCGGCGCTCCCACCGCCGTGGCGGCGGCACGTAGGGCTACCACTTCGGCGTGTGCGGTCGGGTCCCGATCGCCCTCGACCCGGTTGCCGGCGCGGGCCAGCATTCGCCCATTGGCATCAATGATAACCGCGCCAACAGGCACCTCGCCGCGTTCTGCGGCGGCATGGGCCTCGGCCAGGGCCATGTCCATGGCGTCGGAAGCGGACTTTTCCATCGCCGCACCGTGCCCATTCGGCGTCGCCACCGTCAAGTCGTTGCCGCATGCCGGGCGAACGCCTACATTCCGGCCATGACTGAACCTGCGGAGAAGGGCGAGCGTATCGCCAAGGTGTTGGCCCGCGCCGGCCTGTGTTCCCGGCGCGAGGCGGAACGCTGGATCGCCGATGGTCGAGTCACCGTCGATGGACATAAACTGGACACGCCGGCGGTCCTGGTGACTGCGCAAAGCAACATTATCGTCGATGGCAAACCGCTGCCCGGTCGTCAGCCGACACGGCTCTGGCGATACCACAAGCCGGAAGGGCTAGTCACCAGCCACAGTGATCCACAGGGCCGATCGACGGTATTTCAGAACCTGCCTAAGACTCTGCCCCGTGTCGTTTCCATTGGACGGCTGGACATTTCGTCGGAAGGCTTGCTTTTGTTGACCAACGATGGCGCGTTGTCGCGCAATCTTGAATTGCCGGCGACCGCCTGGACCCGGCGCTATCGGGTGCGCGTGCATGGCCGCGTCGACGAACCCCGCTTGGCGCGTCTGGCCAAGGGCGTCACCATCGAGGGTGTGCGCTATGGCGCCATCAATGCCCAGCTCGACCGTTCCGGTGGCGGCGCCAATGCCTGGCTGATGATCGCGTTGAAGGAAGGCAAGAACCGCGAAGTACGCCGCGTGCTCGAACACATGGACCTCATCGTCAATCGCCTCATCCGCGTCGCCTATGGGCCGTTCCAACTGGGTAACCTGGAACCGGGCGGCGTCCAGGAAATCCGCGGCAAGGAATTGAAGGAACAGCTGGGAAGCCTGATGCCGTGAGAATTATCGCCGGCGCGTGCAAGGGCCGGCGCCTCGCCGTGCCACAAGGCGGTGAGGTGCGCCCCACTTCCGACCGGGCGCGCGAAGCGGTGTTCAACGTGCTCGCCCACGGCATCGATTGGCCGGGTTTCGAAGACGCGGTGGTGCTCGATCTGTTCGCCGGGTCCGGTGCCCTGGGCCTCGAATCACTCAGCCGTGGTGCCCGCCATGCCACATTCATTGATGGGTCCGAGGCGGCGCTTAAGATCGTGCGTAAAAATACCGCTGAACTGGGATTCTGGCGCCAGTCGACGCTGCTCCGCCTCGACGCTACCCGTCTGCCGCCCCCGCCGCTGGCAGCCCAGTGCCCGGCAACCCTCGCTTTGCTCGATCCGCCTTATGAAAAGGACTTGTTGCTGCCGGCGCTGCTCGGCCTGCGCACCAAGGGCTGGATTGGCGCCGGTACCATCGTCGTCGCTGAAGTGGGCGCGCGCGAGAGCATCGATCCGCCTTCCGGCTATGCCTTGCTTGACGATCGCACCTACGGTGCCGCGCGCGTTTTGATCTTGGAAAGATCGGCATAGCCGGCGACGGTGAAACGTCGATTCCGCCGCCGGTCGAGTTCGGGCGCCGGTGCCAGATCCCAACTCCAGATTTCATCCGGTGGCGGCAAATCGAGATGTGCTAGCGGCCGATCGCTCTCGACGACCACGCCGTCCTCCACCCACTCGCGCGTCACCTCGCCGATTAACGCGACGCGACCGGGCAGCGCCTTGAGCGCCGCGAGATGGGCCGTCGCGACGGCGTCGCCATCAACACCGTGCCGAGCCAGCATGACCCCCACCTGTGTGATCAGGTTTAGTGAGACGACGAGGTCGGCATCGCCTTGGGGAAGCTTCGGTATGGGCACCGTGTTGGTGACCCCGCCGGCATTCACGTCATCGACCATCTCGCTCACGTCCGCCTCGATTAGGTTGACATTGGAAAATGCCCTGGCCGTTCTTCGCACGGCCGGCAAGTGTACGATGTCCACCAGCACCACCTCGGCGAATGATTCCGCTAGTTCCGCCAACGGTACATCCAGTAACAGTCCGGACCCCAATACGGTTACCTTGTCGTGCTTGGCCAGCCCCTCGGCCGCGCCAAGGACAAACCGGCGGCTGTGCTCAAGGTGCGGCGCCCAGGCCGCGCGACATCGGCGGTGTCGTGCCTCGATGGCGATCAGTTCACGGAGATAGCCAAGCCGCTTCGCCGCCGCCGGGGCGGGAGTCACGAGGTGACGGAACCATTCGGCGAGCATGCTTTATCGTCGGCCGAACAGTTTCTCGATGTCGGCCAGTTTCATCTCCACATAAGTCGGCCGGCCGTGGCTGCATTGGCCAGAATGGGGCGTGGCTTCCATTTCGCGCAGCAGGGCATTCATTTCATCGGCGTTGAGACGACGGCCGGCACGGATGGAGGAATGACAGGCCATTGTCGCGCAGACATCGCCGAGCCGTTGTTCCAGCGCGATGCCATCGCCCAGTTCCGCGAAATCGTCGGCGAGGTCGTGGATCAGGCCCTTGATGTCGGTCTCGCCGAGCAGCGCCGGAACCTCGCGCACCACGACGGCGCCGTTGCCGAAGGCCTCGACGATGAGACCCAGGCGGGCCAGTTCCTCGGCCCGCGCGATGATGCGGTCGCAGGCGGCCTCTTCCATTTCGACGACTTCCGGAATTAAGAGGCCCTGGCCGGTGACGCCGCCGTTTTCCAGTGATTTCTTGATGCGTTCCTGCGTCAATCGCTCGTGCGCCGCGTGCTGATCGACGATGACGATACCGTCGCGGGTCTGCGCCACCACATAGGTTTCGTGCAGTTGGGTGCGGGCGACGCCGAGCGGATAGTCGGCGTCCGCGGTTTCGGCCGCCGGCGGGTCGACGGCGCGTGCCTGGGGCGCCGCGCCCAAGGGAGCCATGAAATCGGCGGCGCGATCGCAGAAGCCGGGATATCCCTGGTTCGATGCGCGACGATAGGGCACGGCCGGAACCGGCGCGCCGCCGCCATTGCCGGGCCTGAAGGCTCCCAGCGCCGCGCCTGAAACTGTTGTCGAGGCCCGATGGCCGGCTTCCGCGAGTGCGTGCCGGAGGGCGCCAACGATGAGACCTCGCACCATGCCTTCATCGCGAAACCGGACCTCGGTCTTGGCGGGGTGGACGTTGACGTCAACGATGTCCGGCGGCAGATCGAGGAACAGAGCCAGCAGCGGATGGCGGTCGGAGGCCAGAAATTCCCGGTAAGCGCCCCGCACGGCGCCGACCAGCAAGCGGTCGCGCACCGGGCGGCCGTTGACGAACAGGAACTGCTTTTGCGCGTTGCCCCGGTTGAACGTCGGCAAACCGGCGTGGCCGGTCAGGCGCATGCCTTCACGCTCGGCATCAATGAGCATGGCATTGGCCGGAAAGTCGCGCCCCATGATGCCCCCCAAGCGTTCCAGACGGGCGTCGAACAGATCACTCGAAACCGCAGGCAGCTTGACCACCGCGCGAGTACCATCGGACAGGGTGAAGCCGACCGCCGGATGTGCCATGGCGAGGCGTTGCAGCACTTCGACCGCACGGCCCTGTTCAGTCCGGGGTGTTTTGAGAAACTTGAGCCGCGCCGGTGTGGCGTAGAACAGGTCGCGCACTTCGACCCGGGTGCCAAGGGGATGGGCGGCCGGCGCTGGCACGCCGACACGGCCGCCCTCGACGGTTAATGACCAGGCTTCGCCGGCGTCGGCGGGGCGGCTGGTCAACGCCATGCGGCTGACGGCGCCGATGGATGGCAACGCCTCGCCGCGGAAGCCGAGGGTGCGGATATTGACCAGATCATCGTCGGGCAGTTTCGAGGTGGCGTGGCGTTCGACCGCCAGTTCCAGTTCCTGTGGTGTCATGCCGCGACCATCATCGACCACGGCGATCAACGTTTGCCCGCCGTCACGCAGAGTGATGTCTATATGCCGGGCGCCGGCGTCGAGGGCGTTCTCGACCAGTTCCTTGACCGCCGAGGCGGGCCGCTCGACGACTTCGCCCGCGGCAATGCGATTAACGATGGTTTCTGGAAGGCGACGGATGGTCATGGGGCGTCGCCGGTGCCTCGAAGCGCCTTCAGGTGGGCGAGCAGGCCCGCCGTCGATGAGTCCTGCTCAGCCGCGGACTCGCCGGAGCCAGTCAATTGCGCCAGTACGTCGCCGGTCAACGACTTGCCCAGTTCGACGCCCCATTGGTCGAAGGAATTGATGCCCCAGATGTGGCCCTGCACCGCGACCTTGTGTTCGTAGAGCGCGATCAACCTGCCAAGCGTGCGCGGATCGAGGCGGCGATAAAGCAGGGTATTGGACGGCCGATTGCCCGGGAACAGCTTGTGGGGCAGCAAAGCGGCTATGGCTTCTTCGGCGAGTCCCTCGGCCAGGAGGGCGGCCCGCGCTTCGGTCTCGTCGCGGCCGCGCATCAGCGCCTGTGACTGCGCCAGCGCATTGGCCAGCAGGATATCATGGTGGTCAGCAAAATCGTGATCGGCTTTGGCGGAGGCCAGGAAATCGGCGGAAATCACGTCAGTGCCCTGGTGCAGCGCCTGCAAGAAGGCGTGCTGGCCGTTGGTGCCTGGCTCGCCCAGGATGACCGGCTGGGTGGCATGGCCAACGGGCCGCCCGAACCGGTCGACGGCCTTGCCATTGCTCTCCATTTCCAGCTGTTGCAGGAACGCCGGTAGGCGCGCAAGGCGTCGGTCGTAGGGCAACACCGCGTGGGCGGCGATGCCTAGGAAATTGCGGTTCCAGATACCGATCAGTGCCAGGATGACCGGCATATTCTTGGCGGGCGCGGCCGCGCGAAAATGTTCGTCCATGTCGTGGGCGCCAGCCAGCAATTCACCGAAGATGTCCCAGCCGACCGCCATGGCCACCGACAGGCCGACGGCGGACCACACGGAATAGCGCCCGCCGACCCAGTCCCAGAAGCTCAGCATGTTGGCGGAATCGATGCCGAAGGCGGCCGCGGCGCTGGCGTTGGTCGACAGCGCGATGAAGTGGCGCGCCACGGCATCCTCGCCCAACGCGGAGACCAGCCACGCCCGCGCCGTCGCCGCGTTGGTCATGGTTTCCTGCGTGGTGAAGGTCTTGGAGGCGACTAGGAACAGCGTTGTCGCTGGGTTGAGGCCGGCCAGAGTGTCGGAAACTTCGGCGCCATCCACGTTGGCGAGGAAATGGACTTGAATCCCACGCCGATGATAGGGGCGCAGCGCCGCCGTGACCATGGCCGGCCCCAAGTCGGAACCGCCGATGCCGATATTGACGACATCGGTGATGACGTCGCCGCCGGCGCCCCGCCAGTCACCGCCATGAACCCGTTCGACGAGGTCACGCATGTTTTGGCGGGTCGCCTCGACGGATGCCATGACGTCGACGCCCGCGACACGGTAGGTGGCGCCGGCGGGCGCGCGCAGCGCCATGTGCAGGGCGGCGCGGCCTTCCGTCCAATTGACCGTATCCCCGGCGAACAACGCGCGACGAAATTCTTCCAGATCGACGGCGGCTGCGAGTTCCAGCAACAAATCACGGGTCTGCGTCGTGATCGCATTCTTGGACACATCGAGCAGTAGATCGTCAAGGTTGAGCGCGAAACGTCCGAACCGCTCGGGATCGGCGTCAAACAGGTCGCGCACGCGTCGCCCTCGCATGTCTTGCGCATGCGTCTCCAGGGCCCGCCAGGCCAGGTTTTCGGTGAGGATGGTCATCGCCAAGCTCCTAGCGAGACTCCTAGCAGACCGTGCCCATTAGGCCAACGCCGCTGGCCAGGTGGTCACTGGGTCGCGGGCAATCCCTGGGGTTGGCCGACGACGACAAAGGTCAGAGCCTTGTCGTCATAGAGACGCCGCGCCACCCGATCCGCATCCTCCAGGGTAACCGCTTCGACGTAGCCGTTGCGTCGCTCGAAGTAATCCATGCCCAGATCGTCCATTTGCATGCCGACCAGCATGCCGGCGATGCGCCCCGACGAGGTGAAGCGAAGCGGGAAAGACCCGGTCAGATAAGTCTTGGCGTCGCTCAATTCCGCCGCCGTGACGCCGTCCCTGCTCAGGCGTCGCCATTCGGCGCGCACCGTGTTGATGGTTTCCGCGACGCGGGCATTCGCGGTGCCGGCGCCGCCGGAAATCAACGCCGCCGCATCCATCGGCCAAAGGCCGGCGCTAACCGAATAAGCCAGCCCGCGCTTCTCGCGGACTTCGGCGTAGAGTCGCGACGTGAAACTGCCATCGGCGAGGATGTGGTTGACCACGAAAGCGGTATAAAAATCCTTGTCCTCGCGCCTGATGCCGGGTTGCGTGAACAAGATGGCACTTTGTGGCACTTTCAAGTCGCGCACTGTGACGCCACCCGAGAATATTGGGGTGGCTGCGGGAATGCGCCAATCGGCCGCATTTGCCGGCAGCCCGCCAAACACCTGATCAAGGCGTCTCGCCAGTTCGGTCGGGCTGATGTCACCGACGACGCCGATGATCAGATTGTCGCGCGCCAAGCGCCGCGCGACGAAGCCCTTGAGGTCATCGGCGGTGATAGTCGGCACCGATTCCAGCGTTCCGTTGACCGGCCGTGCATAGGGATGACTACCGAACATTTGACGGAACAGTGTCCGGCTCGCGATTGTATTCGGATCTTCGTCGCTCTGACGCAAACCCGACATGATCTGGGTGCGTATGCGCGATAAGGGCTCGGCATCGAAGCGCGGAGCGGTCAACGCCAGTCGCAACAGATCGAACGCGGTATCCGCGTTATCCACCAACGTCTTCATGCGTCCACGAAAATTATCCAGCCCGGCCGAGAACCGCAGAGTGATCGCGAGGTCTTCCAAGGTTCCCTGATAGGCCTTGCTCGCCAGGTCGCCGGCACCTTCGTCAATGGTGCTGGAGACCAGATTGGCCAGGCCTTCCTTGCCGTTCGGATCCAGCGCGGAACCGCCGCGGAATGCGAAACGCATCGTGATGACCGGGTTGGCGTGGTCTTCGACCAACCAGGCAACAACGCCACCCGGGCTGGTGACTTGTTGAATTTTGACCGCGTGGGCCGGGCCGCCAAGGGTCAGTGCCACGAGAAAAATCGCGGCGGCGAGAAAACGCAAGTATCGCATCATGCTCGTATCATCCTTGCGGCCTGGCGAGCAGGCGGGCGGTGATCGTCGGCTGACCGGTAATGACGAAGCGCGCCGCCGCCTTGATGCCTTCGGCGGTGACCCGATTGATGCGTTCGGGCCAGGTTTCAACATGTTCAATGGTGCGCCCGACCGCCAACGCGCCACCCAGCACGCGGGCGCCTGTGCCGAAGGAATCGCGGGCGTAAATCGCTTCCGCGCGCATCCGCTTCTTGGCCCGCGTGACTTCGTCCTCGGTGACGCCCTCGGCGAGGATGCGCTCGACTTGTTTCATTGCGGCCGCGGCGACCTGATACATGCCGATGCCCTGTCTCGGGCTGGCGTGGACGCCCAGGGTTGATGGTCCCAGGTTGTCGGCGCCG
>JAYOFM010000081.1:7528-18397 GCA_038117225.1 Rhodospirillales bacterium | reverse complement strand
TGCGTGTTGGCGGCGCCACCGAGGTCGAGGTCAAGGAGAAGAAGGATCGCGTCGATGACGCGCTCCACGCGACCCGCGCCGCGGTCGAGGAAGGCGTGGTCGCCGGTGGCGGCGTGGCCCTGCTCTATGCCACGCGCGCCTTGAAGAAAGTCGAAGTCGACAATGACGACCAGCGTGTCGGTGTCGAGATCGTGCGCCGCGCGATCCAGATGCCGCTGCGTCAGATCGTGGAAAACGCCGGTGACGACGGTGCCGTCGTTGCCGGAAAGTTGCTCGACCAGAAGGATGTCAACCGTGGTTACGACGCCCAGTCGGGCACCTACGTGGACATGCTGAAGGCGGGCATCATCGATCCGACCAAGGTCGTGCGGACGGCGTTGCAGGATGCGGCATCGATTGCCGGTCTCCTCATCACCACCGAGGCGATGGTTGCCGAGAAGCCGGAGAAGAAAGACGCCATGGGCGGCGGTGTCCCCGACATGGGTGGCATGGGCGGCATGGGTGGCGGCATGGGCTTCTAAGCCAGCCACGCAGTCGACGATTTGGAATGGGCCGTCCCTTCGGGGGCGGCCTTTTTCTTTGTATCGTGCCCAGTCTTTGTGCCGTGCCAAGGCTCGGGGGCCTTGGTATAAGGGCGCCGATTCCCAGGACGAGACGGAATGTTCATGGCCGACTATTTATCCCTGTTCATTGGCGATGCCTTGCAGCCGATGACATTGACGGCGGCGGTCCTGGTGTGGCTGGGGCTGTCGGCGCTCGGTCGCGTCGTGTTGGCCGATGATGAGGATCCGTTCGCCTTCATGGTCGGCTGGGCCATCGTCGTCGTCGCGCTGACGGTGCCGGGGGTGTTATTGCAGGCACCATTTCGCCCGGTGATGACGGCGTTGGCGGTGATCGCCGGAGCGGCGGGGTTCGCGCTCTACCATCGCCGCCGCCCGCCGTGGCCGCGTGGTGCCTGGCGCGCCTGGGTTTTGGCCGCGCCTCTGTTATTGCTCGCCGCCGCCATGCAGGCGTCGCAGTGGGACGAATTCTCGCACTGGCTGCCGAGTGCCGCCTTCCTGATCGAGATCGGGCACTTCCCTGACGCTGCGATCCCCGAAACCGGTGCGACCTTCCCTGGTTATCCTTATGCTTGGCCAATCGTCTTGGCGTTGGCCAGCCATGTTACCGGGACCCTGTTGGAAGGCGCTGGGCCGGTGTTCAATGTCCTGCTGCTGCTCGCCTTCGCGACCGCGCTGGCCGGGTTGGTTCGCTGGGCTGTCGAGGGCGAATCGGCCGAGGGCCCGTTCGCCGTGCCGCCGGGCTGGATCGCCACGGCAGTGGGAATCGGCGCCGTTACCCTGGCTAATCCCACCTTCGTCCAGAAGGTCATTCTGACCAGTTACGCCGACCTCGCCACGTCTGCCGCCGTCGGTTTTGCCGTGCTGGCGGCTTGGCGCATGATCGAGACGGAAGGGAGAGGCGACCGGCGCGCCGCCGGCCGTCTGGCGCTGATCGCCGCCGCCGCCCTGCTGGTGTTGATCAACCTGAAACAGGCGACCCTCGCTCTCTATGGCCTCGTGGTCATCGCCACGGCGATTGCCGGGCTGATGCGGCGGGACATCTCCCTCGCTCGTCTGTTGCGTCACTTGGCGGTCATCGCGGTGCCCGGCATGGCGCTGTATTTGTTGTGGCGATGGCATGTGACGAGCGAGCTTTCCGGCCGCGAATTCGCCATCCGGCCGCTCGCCGAATGGTATCTCGAACTCGCACCCTTTGTTCTCGCCACCATGTTGAAGGTGCTGGCCAAGAAGGGGCTGTTTCTCGGGATCATGGTGATCGCCACCGTGTTCGCCGCGCGTGCCCTGGTTCGACCGGCTGGCCCGTTTGATCGGCTCGCCGTAATGGTCGGGGTGATCTTTCTCGGCTACAACGGTTTCCTGTTCTTTTCCTATATCACCGTGTTCGGCGAAGGGGACGCCCGCCGGGTCGCCTCCCTCTGGCGCTATAATCAGCATCTCGGCCTCATGGGCCAGACGTTCGCTGCCTATGGACTGGCACTGCTATGGCGGCGCTTGATGGCCGAGCGACCCTGGGCGGCGAAGCTGGCGCCATTGCCCATCGCCTTGGTCATCGCCCTGCCACTGGTGTTCGCGCCGAAGCTTCGGTTCGATCGGGTCGCGCCGGTCCCGCATTTTCGCGCCGTCGCCGCCGATGTTGCCGCGCTGCTTCCCGAGGAATCCCGATTGATCGTCCTCGACCCTCTCGGATCCGGTGAATCCGGCATCATCACCAAGTACGCATTGGGTCGCGGCGACCGGCTGATCGCCTTCCTGAGCGCCTTTCAGGGTGGCGGCGCGGCGCGGGTGCGTAAGTTCGTGGATGAAACCCGCCCAACCCATGTGCTGCTGCATTCGGTCAACGACGGGGTTAGCGCGGTGCTCGGCTTCAAGGGCGACGACGCCCGTTCGTGGTTGTTGCAACCCGATGCCGCCGGCACCGGCTGGCAGGTATCACGCAGCTGGTAGCAATTTATGCCGGGTCAATCGCTTTGATCAGGCCGGCATGATCGATGTCGCCGAAGCCGGCGTCGATGACCTTGTCATAAAGATCACGGCACAGTTCCGTCGCTGGCAGCGATAGGCCGAACGCCCCCGCCAGGGTGATCGCCTGATCCATGTCCTTGCGCTGGGTCGTGCATTTACCGCCGGGTGTGAAGTCGTTTTCCACCATGCGACGGCCGTGTACTTCGAGGATACGGGAATCGGCGAAGCCACCTTGCAGGGCGTCGCGCACGCGGGCTGGGTCGATGCCGGCATGACGGGCTAGCGTGAGCGCTTCCGCCACGGCGCCGATGTTGAGGCCGACGATGACCTGATTGGCAGCCTTGGCGACCTGGCCTGCGCCGACGTCGCCGACGTGGGTAGTGCGACTACCGAGAACCTCGAACAGCGGCATGGCGCGGGCCATCGCCGCGTCCGATCCGCCGGCCATGATGATCAATGAACCTGAGTCGGCGCCAATGGTACCGCCGGAAACCGGCGCATCCAGGTAATCGCCACCCCGCGCCTGAATCACGTCGGCCATGCGACGTGTCACCGGCATCAACGTGGTTCCCATGTCGATGACCAGCAGTCCTTCGCCGGTGCCCGCGGCAATGCCGTCCGCCCCTTCCGTCACCGCTTCCACGGCCGGCGTATCGGTCAGCATGGTTATGACGATGTCCGACTGCTCGGCGACCTCACGTGACGTGTTGCCCGGGGTCATGCCTTCGCGGGCCAGTTCGGTCATCGCGGCGGTCGATCGATTGTGGACGATCATGCGGGCACCCGCGGCGGCCAGGTTTCGGGCCATGGGTTTGCCCATCAGACCGAGACCGATGAAGCCGATGGTGGTGCCGCTTAATTTCGCCATGCGGGATACTCCCTTTGCTGGATGAAGCGTGGTTCTTGCGTCACGCGCGGTCAGAGCTTAGATAGCCGCCGAGACCGGGGCAATCCGCCCCGCGATTTGTGCGGGGCGTCGCCGGCCATGGAACCCATCGTCAATGTCGTGCTGCCGGTGTTCGCCATTATTCTGGCGGGATACCTGAGCGGCCGCTTCCGTATCCTCGGCGAGGAATCGAGCGAGGCGCTCAATCGTTTCGTCTTCTACGTGGCGTTGCCGGTGCTGCTGTTCTATTCCATGGCTCGGGTTGAGCCGGCGCAAATTTTCAACTGGCCGTTCATCGGTGCTTTCGCCACCGGATCCGTTGCCACCATGGCCATCGCCATGTTGGCCGCGCGGATCATGTTCCGGACCCAGTTCTCGGAAAAAGTCCTATTCGGCATGACCGCCGTTTGGGCCAACACCGGTTATATGGGCATTCCGCTGGCCATCGTCGCATTCGGCGATGCGGGAGCGCTGCCGGCGATCATCGCCACCGTGTTTCAAAGTGTCGTTCTTCTTGTTCTGGTGACTGCGCTGATCGAGATGGGGCGGCGCGGGCCGGGGTTGGGCGGTATCGGGCAAGTATTGACCGCGCTTCTACGTAATCCGTTGATCATTTCGCCAGCCCTTGGCATTGCTTGGTCGATCGCCGGCTGGAGATTGCCGGTGCCGGTGGCGACCTTCTGCGCCATTCTCAGCCCCGCCGCGGGCCCGGCGGCGCTGTTTGCCATTGGCCTGTTTTTGGTCGGAAAGCCGATCCGTCGTGGTTTCGGGGAAGTCGCGGCGATGACGATGTTCAAGCTTGTCGTGCATCCATTGGTGACTTGGTGGTGCGTGTCGAATGTGTTTGAACTCGATCCCCTTTGGTCGGCGGTCGCGATCCTGCTCGCGGCCTTGCCGGCGGGCGCGAACTGCTTCGTGGTGGCGCAGAACAATGGCATCTACGTGCATCGAACGTCGGCGGCCATTCTGGTTTCGACCATCCTCGCGGTGGTCACGGTTTCCATCCTGTTCGGCTTGGAACCGCTCGCCAGCGTTGCCGTGCGGCCGTAATTAGTCTGCCAGGAAGGCCCGCGTTTCGGCGACCGCCTCGGCGAGGCCAAGGCGCTGGGCCTCGACCCCATCGGGGAATGCCGTCATCAGGCGGCTCGGCAGCGAGCGGTCGAGCATGACGAAGACCCCATGATCGCCGGCGCGCCGGATCAGCCGGCCGTAGGCCTGTTTGAGGCGCAACCGCACCAACGCCTCGTCGTAGGCGCGGCCGCCGAAATGGGCACGGCGCGCCCGATGCAGAATATCGGGACGCGGCCAGGGCACGCGCTCGAACACGATCAGCCGGAGTGCCCGTCCGGGGACGTCGACACCATCACGGACGGCATCCGTGCCCAACAGGCAGGCATCTTCCTCGGCGCGGAAAATGTCCACCAGGGTGCCCGTGTCCATGGCATCCACGTGCTGCGCGAGCAGCGTCACGCCGGCCGCATCCAGATCGCCCGCGATGCGCTGATGCACGTTGCGCAGGCGTGAGATCGCGGTGAACAATCCGAGCCCGCCGCCGTCCGAGGCGAGGAATAATTCGCGAAATGCGGCGGCGACTTGGTCAGGACGGCTCTTGTCCACGTCGGTGACCACCAATACCCGGGTCTGATCCGCGTAATCGAAAGGGGATGGTTCGCGCGCCATTACCGGCGGGGAGGCCAGGTGCCGCGCACCGGTCCGCGCCAGCGCCGCCTGCCAATCCGGCGCCGTCAGATCGTTATCCCCGTTGCTTTCGTCAAGTAGCGTCGCCGATGTCATCAGCACTCCGTGCGACGGTTCCAGCACCATCTCGGCGAACGGTGCCATGGGGTCGACCCAATGGCGGTGGAAACCGACATCCACGTCACGGCCCCGCTGGCGTTCCAGGCCGAACCAGTCGACGAACGTCTCCGGCCTGTCATTGGCCAGGGCGCGCAGCATGTCGCGCCAGGCGGCGACTTGCCCGATGCCGCGCCGTTCCAGGCCACGGGCGATCGCGTCGATGCGGTTGCGGGTTTGCGAATCCAAGGTGTCGGCTTCCCGGTCGAGGACCGCCATCAGCGACTGCACCAGCCGTGACAGTGGGGCCGCCAGCCGCGATAGCGCGCCTTCCAGCGCCGCCGCCGCGTCGAGCAGGCCGGGGATGGCGGGATGCGGGTCGGTTTCCAAATCATAGGTGGAGTTGCCGTCCTGATCGCGCGCCAGCACCTGCTGGCGCACGAGAGTGAGAAAACTTTCCGCCGGTCCCTGCGGCCGCCCTTCGGCGAGCCGCTGGTGCCAACCGGGACCAGGCAGAACACGAGCCTGGGCGAGCGCCGCGTCGAGCGCTTCCAACGCGTCCGCGTCACCGGCGACCAGATCCTCCATGCGCGCCTTAAGCCCGCGCGAGCGTGAACGGCCGCCGGCTTCGGCGCCTAAAATCCATCGCCGGAGTTCAGCGCCTTCACGGCCCGACAGGTGCGCCGAAAAGGCGCCGTCGGCGGCGTTCATCAAGTGATGGCTTTCGTCGAACACCAACCGCGTATGGCGACCGCCGTCGCCGAGTGCGCCGAGTGCCGCCTGCACCATCACCAGGGCATGGTTGGCGACGACGATGTCGGCCAGTTTGGCGCGTCGCTGAATATGTTCGATGAAGCATTTCTTATAATGGCTACAACCGGCGTAGGTGCATTCGCCCCGTGTATCGGTCATGTCGAGAATGACGCCATAGCCCAATAGATCGGCGAGCCAGGCCGGGAAATCCCCACCGACCATATCGCCGTCGCGGGTCGCCAGCGCCCAACGGGCGACCAGGCCGAGTTGCACCACATCGCCGCCGCCTTGGCGCAGCGCCAATCCCTTCACCGCGTCCTCGAAGTTCAACAGACAAAAATAGTTCTCGCGGCCCTTGCGGACGACGACCCGCTCCGCCTTTTCCTCGGCGTCCGGATACAGCCGGTCCAGTTCGCTATCCAATTGTCGCTGCAGGTTTCGGGTGAACGTGGAAATCCATACCGGCGCACCGTTCTTTTCCGCCCACAGGCTGGCCGGCGCGATGTAACCCAGGGTCTTGCCGACGCCGGTGCCGGCTTCGGCCAGCACGACGCGCGGGTCTTCGCGTCGGTCGCGGGGCAGGAAGGCCGCCGAGGCAATCGAGGCGTAGCGCCGCTGGCCTTCCCGGTCCTCGGCGTTGGATCCCAACAAATGCACCAGCCGGGCGCGAGCTTCGACCGGTTCCACGGGTTTGTTGGTGGCGGGCGGCAGCGGCGGACCATCTTCCCATTCGGGAAGCTTGTGCCAAATCTTCAGTGCCGCCGTGGCCTCAGCGCCGCCGAGTGCCTCGGGCCCGCCGAGGGCCGTCACGGCCGGGTTGCCCCACGACCAGCCGTCGCGCGCCATGGCCCAGGCGATGGCGAGCACGGCGCGGTTCCCTGCTGCACCGGCGCGCAATTCGTTCAGCAACGCGCGCGCCGCATGCATCAATGTTTCCGCCTGCCGTTCCAGTGACGTCGGCAGCGCCAGGCCGAGCGCCATGGCAAGCCCGCGTGGCGTTGGCAGGCAGAACTGTGCCGGCCGCACGAAGGCGAACAACTCCAAAACATCGAGAGCGGCGACAGGGCCGGCATCAAGCCGCTTCGCCACCGCCTTTCGATGACACAGGAGCGGCCTCGCTCCATCCGCCAACCGCGCCCGTGCTTCCGCATGACTCAGGGCCTCGATGACGCCGTCACCCCCTAGCCACAGCGCATCCCGGCCGCCGACCACCAGGGCGGGCGAGGCGCGAGGTTTTCCGGGCGTTGACGGAGAATCGGCGAGCATGGAGAGAAGTATAAAGATGCACGGCCGTGGGGGCGATGCCCATGCGCATGCTTGAGAGACGAGGGTGACACTATGAGAATGGCGGCGCTGGCTGGTCGGCATGACCCATATCAATGACTGTTGCCGTCATGCCTTGGTAGGAGGTTTTATTGCGCCGGGAATTGCACCACACTGCGGGCCGGTATTGATGGAGGACTCCATGGCCAAGGCCACGAAACCGCGTCCGGGCACACTCGATGCGCCGGAAATTTTCGCCGACGACGCGTCCAGCGTCGCCATTCGCAAGAACGTCGCCCGCTTCACCTTTACCAGTGATCGCCCGCTTGGTGATGGTGCCGAGGCCGAATCCGTCGTGGTCGGTCATGTCGCCATGTCGGTGTCGGGATTTTTGAGCCTTTATGGCCGCATGGACAGCATCGTCAATCAGTTGCGCGAGGCCGGCCGGATCGGGAGCACGAGCGCGCCGACGAAAAGCACGGTGAAGAAACCCGCGGCAAAGGCCGCGAAGAAGCCGGCGAAGAAAACCGCCCGCAAGTAAGACCGCGCCGAGAACCGGCATCGCTGAGATCGGTTTTATTCCTTGCTCCTCGTGGAGCCGGAGATTAATCGTTGCCGCCATGACTGAAATCGATTCCACCGACGACATTGTCGGAGCTGCCCTGATGTTGCTGGAAGACGGCGACCTGATGGCGGCGAGGGCGGCGGCTGACGACGTATTGGCGCGCGATGCTGGGCGGCCGGAAGCGCTGTTCGTTGCTGGCGCCGTGGCTTTCCAGTTGGGCGATGCCGCGGTTGCCGAAAGTAAGTTTCGGGGTCTGGTTGACGCCATGCCCGATGAGCCGACGGCGCATTTCAATCTTGGGAATGCCCTGAAGGCCTTGGACCGACCAGTTGAGGCAATCGAGGCCTATCGCCGCGCTGTCGCCATCGCGCCCGACTATGCGCCGGCCTTCAATAATCTCGGCAACGTCTTGTCGTCCATGGGGAACCCATCGGGTGCGATTGAAGCCTACCGCCAGGCGATCGCCGTCGAACCGGACAATGCGGAAGCATTGGCCAATCTGGGCCACGAATTGCGTCTCGGTGGCGATCTGGCGGCGGCGTGCGAGTGTCTCGACCGCGCCTGCCACTTGGAACCCGGCATGCCGAGTTTCCACGTTGGATATGCCCAGGCTCTTGCCGCGGCGGGGAATGCCGCCGAGGCGCTGAATGCCATTGACCGTGGTCTAGAGTCGGCACCCGGTCAAAGCACCCTGATGGCGGCGAAGATACAGTTGCTGACGGTCGCCGGGCGTGCCGCCGAGGCGGCGGCGATCGCCGATCTCTCCCATTTCATGCTCCGCCTAATGGCGAAACCGCCACAAGAATATGCCAGTCTAGACGATTTTAACCGGGCGCTCGCGGCATACGTGCTTGGCCATCCGGAATTGACGGAAAGCGGCGCCGGTGAGCGCCGCGTGGACGATCTTCTCGCCGTGTCGTCTTCAGGTACGGCAACTCGTGCGGTGGACGCCCTGCGTGATCTGTTGGGGGCCGTGGTTACCGAATATATTCGGTTGCTGCCGGACGATCCGCGCCATCCGTTTCTGCGCCATAAACCGCGCGGGTTTCATCTTCTCATGTGGGGGACGGTGACGGCTCCGGATACCCCAGCCGAGGCTCGCATCCAAGGGGCATCATGGCTGGGTGGTCTTTACGGGGTCAGCGGCCAAACAATGGAACTGCGCCTAGGAGCCCCCCTGGCGGACTTCCCCGCCGACGGCGATGCGCCGCTCGACACGATTCCGTTTGAGGACGGCATGGTTGTTTTGCATCCGTCCTTCGTCAGCACGGGCTTTTCCCCGGCGCCGGCGGAAAGCGTGGCCATCGGATTTGCGATTATTCCAACGGCGGTCGCGGGGGATGAGACGGGCGCCCCCACCGAAGACTCCGAACCAAATCAGGGCAGTGAAAAACCGTCGATCGGTAAGATCAGATTGCTGGATAGTTGACCGTTTGCGCCGTCGGTTACGGGTCGTCGGGGCATTTCGACGCTACATATACGGTCGCCCATTCGATCGGTCACGAAATTGTCGAAATGGCGCCTTGATGCGGCGCTAATTTACGCTTATCGCTTTGCCTGCGAACGGGTCGTCCCGCGAGGGATATGACCGTGTCTTGAATAGAAGGTAAATCTGGACCGTGCTGAGAAGAAACAAGGTCGGAGTCGAGATTGGCGATCGGTTCGTCAAGACGGATGACCCCAGGACCGTTTGGATTGTTGCCGGCCGCGGAAGTTCGGTGGCGCCAATCCCCCATTTCAAGGTCGTGCAGGACGGCTACCACAGCCGCATGCGAACGTTGTCGGAAGTGGTACTGCTAGATCCTGACTTCTATCGGCGTGTCAGCGGGTCCTGAGCCCCCGTCATCGCAACCCCCTTCGCCGCCCCAGGAGCGGCGTGACGGTGAACGGCGCGATCAGGATCGTCGCGCCGGTGATCGGCGCCAGCATCAGGCCGCCCCCGCCAGCGTCAGCGATTGGGATGGTGTCGATCGTCGCCAGACCGTCGAGCGCCGAGCCGAGCAGCGGCGTCAGCGCGAACAACGGGAGCGAATCGAAACGATTGATGCCTTTTGGCCGATGGATGCGGCCATGGAAACGGCGCGTGACCGTCGCATCGCCGAACGCGCCGCCAGGAACCGCCGTGAAGAAGAACGGCGCGCCGCCGACCGTCGCCAAAATCAGTCTCCGCCTGGCCAAGGATGGGATGGGGGCGATCGTCGCGAGAATGACCGTCGTGCCCGCGAGCGTCGCGACGAGGAGCGGCGGGTTCGTGAGGAAACACATGACACCGCCGTCATCGATGGTTTTTGGGCCATGGATGACGACATGCGTCGCGCCCACGAGCGCCGCGAGCAGGAGCGGCGCCAGCGGCAACGTGATCGCCGGTCTGGCATCGATCGACGCGGCGCGAACGATGGTACGGACTGGCAGGGCGATGAGCAGCGCCAGCGTGAGCGCCGAGAAGCTGATCGGCGTGATGCGGAACGTCGTGAGTTGGAGCGCCGAATCCGGGCCAATGCCATCGCCGATAGCGGCAAGACGCCCGGCGTTTGACCGGGCGTCGATCATCTAAGGAATTTTACCGATGTCCCGGAGGATCAGCGTCCTTGAGGCTGTCGTAAGCGATCTTGCCCGCCGCATAGAGTCCGTCGAGCAACGCCTAGCGCGCATTGCCGCCAGAGCATCCGGCGATCGCGAAAGCCGATATCAAGACCACAACGCGCACCAGCACTTTCATGGAACCTAGTGTAGCGCGGTTCGATCAAATCGTCGCGCTCGATCTGTCTCAGGCGGCGCGCCCTAACGGCTGCGGCGCCCGCACCCCCAGAATGTGGCAGATCGCGTAACAAAGGTCGGCCTTGTTCATGGTGTAGAAGTGAAAGGCATCGACGCCGCTGGCACTAAGCACGCGGCATTGCTCCGCGGCGACGCTGGCAGCCACGAGATCGCGACTCGCGGGATCGTCATCCAGGGCCTCGAACAGATCGATCATCCATTCGGGTACGTGGGTGCCGCACATCCCCGCGAAACGGCTGAGTTGCGCAAAATTGGCCACCGGTAGAATGCCGGGCACGATAGGAATGGTGATGCCGGCACGCCGG
>JAYOFM010000081.1:0-7428 GCA_038117225.1 Rhodospirillales bacterium | reverse complement strand
GGAACGGTGGGGCATGGTTCAGGTTTCCTCGTTTTCGTCGACGTCGCGCAACGGCGTGACCTGACCGCGCATGGATTTACGGGCCAGCCACAACGTTACCGTCAGCGGATCGCCGGGCAGATGTTCAATGGTTTCGGTCTTCAACCCGGCCGCGGTCAGCGCGGCCTTAATCTCCGCGTCGGCGAACCCGAGGCGCCGGTGATTGTGTTCGCTGCGCAGGGTTTCCTGATCGTGAGGTGCAAAATCGACGATCAGCAGCCGTCCGCCCGGTGCAAGCACCCGCGCTGCTTCGGCGATGGCACCCGGCGGATCGGTGACAAAATGCAACACCTGATGAATGACGGCGGCGTCGAAGCCGTGCGCGGGAAACGGCAGGCGGTAGAGATCGGCCTGGCGGACCCGGCAATGCTCCAGGCCGGCCTGCTCCAGTGTGGTGCGGGCGACGGCGAGCATATCGCGGGAAATGTCGATGCCTTCGCCGATCTCGATATCCGCGGCCAGTGCCTTCATCATCTCGCCGGTACCGGTGCCGATATCGAGCAGGCTACCGATGGCGCCACCGTCACCAACCAGCAGCCGCCGCGCCACTGCGTTCAATTCCGCTTCATCGACGTGCAACGAGCGTAGCTCATTCCACTCCTGGGCATGACGCCGGAAATAATCGTCGGCGATGGCGGCACGGGCCCGCTTGACCTCCATGAGCCTCCGTCGGTCGGCCGCCAGTTGATGATCGTTACCCGGCATGAGGGCCAGCAGATGGCGCGCCAAGATAGCGCCAGGGCCGTCGAACGCTAGACGATAAAGTACCCAGCTTCCTTCCGGAACCCGATGTAGGATTCCGGCTTCGGTCATTAATTTGAGATGACGCGAAACCCGGGGTTGGCTTTGACCGAGGATTCGGACGATCTCGCTGACCGTCAATTCGCCGGCACGGCACAACGCTAGAATGCGCATGCGCGTCGGTTCGGCGAGGGCGCGAAGGCCGGTCAGGAGGCCGTCAAGCGGTTGGGTATCGTTTGCGGGCATTAACATAATTAAACATAAATATATAACGATATCTTTATGTCAACTAGAAATCTTCGACTCCATCTGCCGCAACGAATTTTTCATCTACCCGGCCCGCCGAACCGTATGTTCCGGAGAAGAATAATTTTCGGACAGAGACGCCTTGCTTCGCAGAAACGAGCCCGCGTGTCGGTTAATTTGAGCATTTGGTGAAGGTCGCCCTTGACTTGAACGCTGTGTTCAATAGCTTTCGAGCCCATAAGCAGGATTGAGGGGGGAGGCGAAATTGCCTGAGGGCGCGAGAATGCTGAAGCGTGTTCTGATCATTATGCTTCTCGTCACGCCGATGGCATGGTCAACGGCACTGCCGGCCAACGCCGATGCGTTGGAGGACGGGGCCGTCAGTTTCGTCGAGAAGCTGGTGAAGGATGGCATCGATTCGCTGACCAGTGAGAACGTTCTGCGTGATCAGCGCATTCAAAACTTCCGCACGCTATTCAACGAGCGGTTTCATGTCCCGGCCATCGCTCGCTTCGCCCTCGGTCGCAAGGCCTGGACGGAAGCCGATAAGGAACAGCAGGCCGAATACATGAAGCTGTTCGAGGATCTCATGGTTGTATCCTACGTTGATCGGTTCGCCGCCTATGCCGGTGAATCGCTCAAGATCGTCAAAGCCGTCGCCGACGATGCCAGCCGCGCCACGGTTTACACCGATATCATCCGCCCCAATGCGGCGGACACCAAACCGGTCAGCGTGCTGTGGCGCGTCGGCACCAATGGCAAGGTCTACAAGGTTCTGGATCTGGTGATCGAGGGCGTGTCGCTGAGCGTCAATTACCAACGCGATTTCAATTCCACCCTGCGCCGCACCGGCTCCGTCGGCGGTCTGCTGGAAGAATTGCGGGCGAAGACCGCGCAGCTGCGTCAGGAAGCCAAAAACAACTAATCCCGCGTCAGCGGCTTGTACTTGATGCGATGCGGCTGGTCGGCATCGTCGCCGAGGCGGCGTTTCTTGTCGGCTTCGTAGTCCTCATAGTTGCCTTCGAACCAGACCACCTGGCTGTTGCCCTCGAAGGCGATGATGTGGGTCGCCAGCCGGTCGAGGAACCAGCGATCATGGCTGATGACGACGGCACAGCCGGCAAAATCGGCCAGCGCGTCTTCCAGCGCGCGCAGAGTCTCCACATCGAGATCGTTGGTCGGTTCGTCCAACAGCAGCACGTTGGCGCCGGACTTCAGCATCTTGGCGAGATGCACGCGGTTGCGCTCGCCGCCTGAAAGCTGGCCCACCTTTTTCTGCTGGTCGCCGCCCTTGAAATTGAACTGCGCCACATAGGCGCGACTTTGCATGGTGCGCTTGCCGAGCTCAATCTCGTCGAGACCGCCGGAAATTTCCTCCCACACGTTCTTCGTGTCATCAAGCGCGTCGCGTGATTGATCCACATAACCGAGCACTGCCGTTTCGCCGACGCGAATTTCGCCGCCGTCGGGTTCCTCCTGGCCCGTGATCAATCGAAACATCGTCGTCTTACCGGCGCCGTTGGCGCCGATGACGCCGACGATGCCGCCCGGTGGCAGTTTGAAGCTGAGGCCCTCGATCAGCAATTGGTTACCGTAACCCTTGCGCAGATCCTTGGCCTCGATCACCAGATCACCGAGACGCGGCCCAGGCGGAATGACGATCTGCGCCGTGCCCGGCGAGAGATCACGCGACTTCGCCAGCAGGTCCTCGTAGGAGGTGATGCGGGCCTTGGACTTGGCCTGGCGCGCGCGCGGGCTTTGGCGAATCCAGTCGAGCTCGCGGGCGAGTACGCGCTGGCGCGCCGACTCCTCGCGTTCTTCCTGACCCAGACGCTTCTGCTTTTGCTCCAGCCAGGCCGAATAGTTGCCCTGGTAGGGCACTCCGTTGCCGCGGTCGAGTTCGAGGATCCAACCGGTGACGTTGTCCAGGAAGTAGCGGTCATGGGTGACCATTAACACGGTGCCGTCGTATTCCCTGAGATGGTGTTCCAGCCAGGCGACGGATTCCGCGTCAAGATGGTTGGTCGGTTCATCCAGCAGAAGCACTTCGGGCTTTTGTAACAACAACCGACACAGCGCGATGCGTCGCCGTTCGCCGCCCGACAATTTATCGACCCTGGCATCGGCCGGTGGGCAGCGCAGGGCATCCATGGCGATCTCGATGGTGCGTTCCAGTTCCCAGCCGTTGGCGGCGTCGATCTTTTCCTGCAATTCGCCTTGTTCGGCGAGCAGCGCGTTCATTTCGTCATCGTCCATGGGTTCGGCGAATTTTTCGCTAATCTCGTTAAAACGATCAAGGTCGTCCTTGACCCCACCGAGACCGGCCATGACGTTTTCCTCGACGCTGAGCGCCGAATCCAGTTGCGGTTCCTGCTCCAGATAGCCGACGCGCACCCCGTCGGCGGCCCACACCTCGCCGCTGATATCCGTGTCGATCCCGGCCATGACTTTCATCAGCGTCGATTTGCCGGCGCCGTTAACGCCGAGCACGCCAATCTTGGCGTCGGGCATGAATGACAGGGTAATGCCCTTGAGGATCTGTTTGCCGCCGGGAAATGTCTTCGACAGGTCCTTGATGACGTATGAATACTGGTAACTGGCCATGGTACGGCTCCGAAAGGCTGGCGAGGATGGGTGTTTGCGGTCTTGTAAAGGCTGCGGGCGTGGCGTGCAACGACGTGTCATGCGATCCGTTGACGGCGACCAAAATTGATCCCGTTTGCGGACTGGCGATCCGACCGGCGGGTGCGAATTTGCGGGCGGCTAGGACACCGCGCCCACTATGCCGTCTGCTCTGGTGATCTGCACCGACGGATTTTGATCAAAATCGCGCAATGGTGCCAAGCAGATCGGTAATCTGAGATGATTGCTCCAGCGCCCATTTCAGTTCCTGGTGTTCATGCGAGTCGAGGTCCGCCAAATTCACCTTGTTCGACAAGTGAATACCCATCTCGATGTCGCGAAGTTGTTGCTTGATTATCGCACCCAGCATGATGCGGTGCGCATCGATCAAGTTGCCGATGACATGGGCGCCTTGTACGTCCTTCGCTTGCGCCGCTGTCAGCCGTCCCGGTGTCGAGCGCTCGGCAATCCCGTGTTTCAGGGCAACGACCCGAGCCGCCGAGAAAATCGGCAGAATTCCGCAGAGCTTCAGATCGACGCGGCCGTCATCTGTCTTGATGCGGCCGAACATGCCGATCGGCGAAGAGAACTCAGACGCCTTGGCCGATATGGTGTTGATGAAATTCGACTGGTCCTTGGCGGCCCGCATGGCGTCGTCGCGCAGCGCCTCGCCCAGTGATCTGTCGCCGTACACTGTGACGGCATCAAAGAAAATGTCGCTGTTCAGCAGGTCTTCGGGCCGCGCGTTTCCGATCCAGTGGGCGACCGTGTCGCGCCAGCGCTTGGTGTCCATGCGCCAAGCGTCGTTCATCGCCATGATCCCGCCGGGACAATAGATGACGCCGGCGTCATTCAGGGTATCGGCGACAATGCTCCCCAGACGGGCAAACCACTTGTCGGTGTCGCTGCCGGGGTCGCCCTCGGCATAGATGAGGGCATTGTCCTGGTCCATTGACAGCATGCTCTCACCGCGCCCGCCGGAGCCAAGTACCAGCATCGCATAGGGGCACGGGGCCGGGCCCAGGCCCTCGGCCTCCAACTGTTGTTCGGCGAGTTGCGTCGCGCGGCGGGTCAGCGCGCGAAGTTCGCGCGATACGATGGCCGTGATGTCGCGGGGATCGACCTCCTCGAACACCAATCCGCGGGCGACAAGGGTCAGACTTGCCCATATCCGACCGAGTTCCGTCGGCGTCGCTGCGATATCGATTGTTTCGCCCAGCGCCATGGCCGCGCCCGCCCGTTGTTTCAGGAGGTCGCGGGCGCTCAGCGCGCCGATCAAGTTGCCGCTTGAATCGACGATGCCGAGGTGGCGAAAGTTCTTGGACGCCATCCGCGTGATAGCGCGATAGACGAACTCGTTACTCTCGATCGTCACCAGCGGCCCCTTGGCGTAGGTGGAGACAGGCTTGTCCAGCGCCGGTGGGCCGTCGCCGCCGATCGCCCGCAGAACGTCGCGCTCGGTGACTATGGCATAAGTCCGTGGCGTGGCCTCATCGACGACGAACACCGAACTGATCCTGCGGTCCATCATCTTGTTCAAGGCGTCCCTCAGCGTCGCGGCGGGAGCGATGGTTTCGGGCGGCGCGTGCATCAGGTCCACGACCCGATACCGGTAGGCAAAGGAATCGACCCGCGCATACTCAGATACCAGCCGCGGCCCGGCATTGGCACGCGCCGACACGTCATGCCAGCCGGCTTGCGCCTCTTCACTCAGGCGTGTGCCGAGACGCAGGCAGGCACGCTCGGCCTGGGCCAAGGTGACAATGTTGTTGGCTTTCAGTTTTGGAATCAGGGCCAGGAAGACTTCCGCCGCGGCCTTGGCATCGCCCAGTGCGCGGTGCCGGTCGGTGATCTCGATTCCTAGCCATTCTGCTGTGATTTCCAGCGATTCCTTGGGTAATGTCGGCGCCACGACTTTGACCAAGTGTCGGATGTCCAGACACCGGGGAGGGACCCACTTGACGCCGGCGCGCTCATGCTCGGCCCTCATGACGGCGATGTCGAACCCGATGGAATAGGCCATAACCACGTCGTGTCCCGCCCAGTCAGAAAACCGCGCCATGGCAGGGGCAAAGGACTCGGCATCGGCGACGTCGGCGTCGACGATCCCGTGAATTTCGGTCGAGCGCTGTGGGATCGGGACGCCTGGATTGATCACGGCGCTGAAATGATCTTCGGTCATCCGGCCGTGGTCCACCCGGACCGCGGCCAGTTCGATCATGCGGTCCTTGGCGATGTCCAGTCCCGTGGTCTCGCTGTCGAGCACGACAGCCGTAATGGTGCTCAGCGGCAGGCCGGAGATGCCCCGTTGACCGTTTTGAAAGCTCATGCGGCGTCCCTCATGCCAGGTCCGTGGCCTTCGCATTGCGGTCCCTGGATGCAAGCAGGCATTGTTGAATTGCCTCCGCGTCCAGACGTTTCCTCAAATTGGCGCGAATGTTGTTCCAGGCGAATCGGACCGAGTTCTGCGCCGGCTCAACGTCCAGTTTCTTGAGATTCTCGGCGACCGGCGCCCATTTCATCAACGCCTTGGGACCTTCTGTAAAGATATCACGGGTCATGGCGCGGCCGCTCCACTCGACGCCGGTCAGGCGTGTTTCGAACGCCGCGATCGCTTCATCGGGCGAGAACTTCTCGACGCTGTCGTCCGGGTTCTCGGCAATTCCGTGGCGATAGAACCGTAACGCGACGGTGCGCCGGACGGCATCGTTAATATCCCTTGAATCCAGCGCCACAGCCGATGCAAAAATCGTTAAATCGGACAAACACGCGGCAAACATGTGCATCTTGGCGAGGTTGACGCCAACGATGATGGCATCGTCGCGGAACATCTCCGGATACTTGGTGCCCATCCGGGTTTTGATGTAGCCGTACATGGTTTTCTGCGCGATGAACGCGGCGCGCGTTGTAACGAATCGCTCCAACTCTTCAAGGTTGTCGATGGGGCCGTTGTCGAATCGGGGCGTGAAACGCTCGGCGATCATGCCCAAAATATCGCGTGTGGTGTCGAGAAATCTTTTCACTGTTTCTGCCCGCAAATTGAACCAACGCGTTGGGGTAATTGATGAAAAGTCAAGTGTAAAAAAGCCTATATTCGATCCACCTGTTGCGGAAAATGCTTAATGATGCATAATCGCGCCCGTGGCAGTGTTGTCGCATGGTTTGACGGGGACGCAAATACTTGAGGGGAGACTTGACGAATGACAGAGATATCTCAAGAGGTGCGGGAGCGGCACTGGTCTAAGACGCGCAGTTTGACCTTCCTGGTCTTGGCGATCTGGTTTGTGCTTGCCTTTGTTCTTCCGTGGAATGCTAAAGCCTTGAACGCCTATTCGTTCTTGGGCTTCCCGCTGGGATACTATTTCCCGGTTCAGGGTTCGCTGATCGGTTTCGTGCTTCTGATCTTCTTCCAAAATTGGCGGCAAGACCAGATCGACGCTGAAGCCGGCGTCGGCGGCGACGACGAATAGGAGAGGGAACATAATGTTTAGGATTCAAGGAAGATTCATCGACAATCTCAGTCGCGTCTATGGCCTGTATACTGGCGGGTTCATAGGCTTCATCATCTTGATGGCGATCCTCGAGCAGATGGGCCTTGGTGCCGACACCATTGGCATCCTGTTTGTCGCATTCACCATCGCCATTTACGCGGTGATCGGTTGGTTGTCGCGGACGATGGAGGTCTCGGCCTATTACGTGGCGGGACGCGAAGTGCCCGCGGTCTACAACGGCATGGCGACGGCGGCGGACTGGATGTCCGGTGCTTCGTTCGTGGCGCTG
>JAYOFM010000080.1:15362-18512 GCA_038117225.1 Rhodospirillales bacterium | reverse complement strand
TCCCATCCCGCGTCGCGCAGCAGCGCCGCGATGCGTCGATAGCCGTACCGCCCATCCGGACAAGATGTTCGTGCTATTCAACGGGAAGACACACGTTTTGTGGCGTGCCGTCGACTAAGGTGTCGACGTCTTGCGTCGCGCCTCATACAGCGTAAATACGATCACCACCGCGGCGAGGGCGATGCCGATGCCCTTAACTGGGAGGGCTGGCCAGATGAGGCAGGCGCCGGTAACGGCATAAAGCAGGCGTTGAAGTAGGTTTAACGGTGTCAGGGCCCAACCCTGAATGGCCGAGATGACGAACAGGAATCCGACCGTCGTCGCCGCCGTGTTGATGGCAATGGTCACCGGATCGCCGATCAACAGCAGCGATGGCGCGAACACAATGAGGAACGGCAACAGATAAGGTACCGCGCTCATCTTCATGCCCATGAACGCGGTTTCCCAGATGTTGGCGCCGGCGATTTGCGCGCCGGCGAAAATGGCCAGGCATACCGGTGGCGTGATGTGTGACAGCAGCGCGAAGTAGAACACGAACATGTTGGCGACGAACGGATCGATGCCCTGTGACGTCAGCGCCGGCACGCCGACGACGGAAACCAGCAGGTAGGCGGCGACGGTGTTCATGCCCATGCCGAGCACGATGCAGGCGATGCCAACCAGGAATAGAATGGCAATAAAATTACCGCCGGCGAAACCGACGATGGCGCTGCTGGCGTTGAGGCCGAGGCCGGTGATCAGGAAGCCGCCGATGACGTAACCGACGATAGCGCATGTGACAATGATCAGAATCGAGCTTTTAGCACCCTGTTCCAGCGCCTCGATGAATTCCTTGGGGCCGATACGGGTTTCCTTGCGCACCCAACTGATGACGACGGTAAAGGCGATGCCGTAGAACGCCGCGCGCACCGGCGAGTAGCCGTAGACGAGGCAGCCGATCAGGACCAGTAGCGGCGATACCAGATGACCGCCCTTCAGCAGAACCGCCTTGATCGACGGTTTGTCCTCGGCCGGGATGCCGACAAGGTTTTCCTTGTGAGCTTCAAGATGGATGAACCAGAACAGGCCGCCAAAATAGAGTAACGCCGGGATCAGACTGGCCAGGGCGACTTCGATGTAGGGGACGCCGCTGTACGCGGCCAGGACAAACGCGGCGGCACCCATGATCGGCGGCATGATCTGGCCGCCGTTCGAGGCCAGGGCCTCGACGGCGCCGGCGATGCTCGGTCGATATCCCAATCGTTTCATCATCGGAATGGTGAATTGGCCGGTGGTGTAGACGTTGGCCACGGTGGATCCCGTCACGGAGCCGATGAGCGCCGACGAGAAAATCGCCACCTTGGCCGGTCCGCCCTTGGTGTGGCCGGCTATGGCATTGGAGATATCGATGAAGAAATCGGCGACGCCCGCCTTTTCGGCAAAGGCACCGAATATGATGAACAGTACGATATAGGTCGCCGCGACCCCCAGGGCGACACCCCAGATACCATTATCGGTCAGGTACATGTAATCGAGCATATGCTCGAATGTGTAGGCCCGGTGCTTAAGCGACAGGATCGGTATGTGCTCGCCATAGAAAGTATATAGCAAGGCGACCACGGCGACGATGACCAGGAGCCAGCCAAGCAACCGCCGCGTCGCTTCGAGAATGAGCAGCGTGGTGATGATGCCGAGAGTTATTTCCACGTTGGTGACCGCGAAGGTGTCCGTCATCGGCCAGCGGTTAGCTAGGTAGTCGCTGTTGAAGGTAATATAGCCGATCGCCGGCAACGTAAGGCCGACGAGAAACCAATCATAGAGCGGGATCGGCGCGTCGCTGGGTGCGTCCTTACGGGCGCGGATGGTCAGGAAGGTCAGGATCAACGCCAGCATCACCGGCAGCGACCGCTGGACATAGGGGTAAAAGGTGCCGAAATAAGCCGTGTAGACATGGAAGGACGCCATACCCACGGCGACGACCTTGACCAGATATTTACTGAATGTCGGCATGGCGAACCTCAACCGGCACCGCCCGGAAAATCAGATTGACCCGCGGGCGGCGCCGGTAAAGGAGCTAGTTCGTTACATACAGCCCGTTTCTTTGTAGAACTTGACGGCGCCGGGATGGAGCGGCGCGGTCCCGTTATTCTTACAGGCCACCTCGGGCGAATAGTACTTGTGCATCTTGTGCACCTTCCAGAATTCCTCCTTATGCTTCGCCAGGGCGGCAGCCATCTTGTAGACCAGATCGTCGGAAAGACCGGTGCGGACGCCAAACGTGAGGATGGTGGCCGGCGACCAGTAGGCGACGTTCTTGCCGTTGTTCTTGTCATAGACCCCGGCCGGTACTTCCATGATTTCCTGGCCGAACTTCTTGGCCACCGTCGACGCGACCTCTTTGCTAATCGGCAATAGCCGGAACGCCTTCTTGGCGCCGAGCTGGATGTACTTGCCATGCGGGAAGTAGGAACCACCGGTGAACCACATATCGGCGAGACCGTCCGTCATCATGCGGACACCTTCGCCGATCGACGTGAAGATGACCTTACCGCCCCAGGATTCAATAGTCTTCTGGCCCATGCCGTAGGCCTCGAGCATGGCCAGCGCCTGGCCAGTGGCCAACTGATGCCGCTCGAACATGGCGATGCGGATCGGGTGTTTCTTCGCCTTGATATCCTCGAAGGTCTTGAACCCGAGCGATTCAAGAATCACTGCTTGTGCAGCACCGGGCTGGCGGATCGCCGCCAGCATACGGAAATCGTATTTCTTGGCGGTCGGGCCGGTGCCTTCGTAGGCCATACTGGCGAGGGCGTTTTCGAGTACCGCGACGTCGGCCTGCGCCGGCTTCGCGGCGAGTCTCTCGATGTTGGCCCAGCCACCGCCTGGAATCACCGTCGTCGAGGTGCCGGGAATTTCCTTCTTAATGTATTCGGCGAAGGCGGCTGCCGCCTTGAAGTAGCCACCGCCCGGCGAGCCCGCCGTCAAGGTCAGGCTCTCTCCGGCAAAGGCCGTGCCGGCGGTGCCGAAGGCCAGTGCCACTGCTGCCACGGCCAGTTGCCGCGTCACGGTATGAAATTTTCGCTGCGTACCCATGTGTCGTACTTCCTCTCCTGATGACAAGGTTTTCAGGGCGGATTTCCCTCTCCTGACAACTAGTTTTTACAAGCTGGA
>JAYOFM010000080.1:0-15352 GCA_038117225.1 Rhodospirillales bacterium | reverse complement strand
TGCGGTCGCCGTAATGCGCCGGTCCAGTCCCGCGGCGACCCTTGATGGCACAATTGTTCGAACCACACAGGCCGCCGAATTATTTGTCGTATCTATTGATCCAGGAACGCTTCAATTAGGCAAGTTCATATATTTGATGGCATCTATAGATAATACCTATATCGATCAGGCTTTCGACTGCTCGCCTTTTTGCCTATCGCCGCTCCGCCAGCAACTCTTCGGCGATCTCGAGAAAACAGCCGATGATGCGGCTGTTCTTCCGTTCCGCCAAGCAGACGATGTCAACGTGGGCGACAATATCGGCCCCGCGAATGGGGAGTTTCGTCACCAGATGATCGGGCAGCATGCCCTCGTCGAAGATCATGCTGATGCCGACGCCCTGGGCGACGGCGGCGACGATGCCCTCGCGGCTGCCGATTTCAATGACATTTGCCGGCGTGACGCCGCAATCCTTGAGTGCCGCTTCCATGGCGCGCCGCGCTTCTGACCCGGGTTCGCGGATGATCAAGCGCTCGCCCTCGATATCCTTGATGTGAACGGATTTGCGCTTACGCCAGGGGTGGGACCTGTCGACGATGACGACCTGTTTGATTTCGTTGTAGGACAGCGAGTGAAATTCGGGCGTTGCCTGCAGATGGGTGAATACGGCGACGTCCAGATTATGGTTGTGCAGCTCGTTATGCAGTTTTCGCGAATTGGCGAACGACAATGCAAAGGTCAAATTGGGATAGCGTCGCGTGAAGGCGGCGAGAATTTCGATGACGGTATAAGGGCCGTAGGAGCCGACCCGCAGATGGCCGGTATGAAGGTCCTGTACCGTTTGCAGGTACTGAATGGCGTCCTGTTGGCTGGCGTGCATGCGCCGGATGATGACCAGCAGTTCATGTCCCGTATCGGTCAGTGTGACGCCGCGCGGATGGCGATGGAAAAGTTCGACCCCGTACAGCGTCTCAAGTTCCTTGACCTGTGTGGTCACGGTGGGCTGGCTGACGTTGAGCGCCTTGGCCGCGGCGGTGAAACTTCCCGCCGTGGCGACCGCGTGAAAGGCGCGTGACTGCGTTGGAGACATAGGTGACACCTATGGATCGGATACAATTTTTGAATTTGATATATATAACCCCATCGGCGAAAACTCAATTGCCCCGCGCTATGCGTCCGTTGACGGGCGGCGGGGGGCCAATGCTGCAAACCGGGCCGGGAGGGCCATAGACCGCAATGATTGGCTTACCAGAACGTTGGGACGACACCTTCGATATCGTCGTCGTTGGTTATGGTTATGCGGGTGCCATCGCCGCCATCGAGGCATGCGACGCCGGTCGATCGGCGCTGCTGATCGAGAAGATGTCCTATCCGGGCGGCATTTCCATCTGTTCCGGCGGTAACATCCGCATCGCCGACGATGCGGACAAGGCATTCACCTATCTGAAGGCAACTTGCGCCGGCACAACGCCCGATGACGTGCTGCGCGTGTTGGCCGAAGGCATGACCCAGATTCCAGCCTATTTCACCCGTCTCGCGGACGCCGCCAACGCCACCGTCGACGGCCGTCCCTCGCCGGGCAATTATCCGTTCCCCGGGGTCGATATCGATATTTTTGGCTACATCAGCATCGACACGATCTCTGGCTTCGATGCCGCGGAGGCCTATCCCAACGTCAGCAGCTATCTGCCACCGCACCGGGCGGCGGGCATCCGTCTGTTCAAGGTATTGGATGACAACATCGCCAAACGGAACATTCCCGTCCGCATGGCGACCGCGGCCAAGCGTCTGATCAGGGATGCGTCGGGGGTCGTTTGTGGCCTGACCGTCGAAGGCACGGCCGGCGTGCAAAATATCAGGGCGACCCATGCAGTGATCCTCGCTTGTGGCGGGTTCGAGGCGAATGGCGAAATGCAAAGCCAGTACTGGCAGGAAAAGCCGGTGATGCCCGTCGCCTTTAGCGGCAATACCGGCGACGGCATCCGCATGGCGCAGGACGTGGGCGCCGACCTTTGGCACATGTGGCACTACCACGGCACCTACGGGGTCAAGCATCCGGATCCGGATTATCCCTACGGCGTTCGCGTCAAACGGCTGCCCGACTGGGTGCCGGGGCGGGGCGCGCGCGAAAATGTCAAGGTGCCGTGGATACTTATCGACCGCAACGGCCGGCGCTATATGAACGAATACCAGCCCTATACGCAGGACACCTCGGCCCGGGCCTTCTCGCATTTCGATACGCTGACGCAGGAATATCCACGCATCCCGTCATTGATGATCTTCGACGAGGATGCGCACGGCACTTATCCTTTGTGTGCGCCGACCTTCAATGACCCGGACCTCACCTTCGATTACAGCCCCGAGGCGCTGCAGGAGCTGGAAGACCGGATTTTAAAGAAGGCCGATACGTTGGAAGACCTGGCGACGGTATTGGGGATGGAAATCGATGTGTTGCGCGAGACCGTCGACCGCTGGAACGCGGCCTGCGACGCCGGGCGCGACGCCGATCATGGTCGCCCGCCGACCTCAATGATGAAGATCGTCAAGCCGCCATTCTACTACGCCGAGGTCTGGCCGCTTGTTCAGAACACCCATGGCGGTCCGGTGCACAATGTTCACCAGCAGATCATGAACGGGTTTGGCGAGGCGATTCCCCGGCTGTATGCCGCCGGTGAACTTGGCGGCGTCTTTGGCCACCTGTATCTGGCCGGCGGCAATTTGGCGGAATGCTTCGTCGGCGGCTGGGTCGCCGGCCGCCACGCGGCGGCCCTGGAGCCTTGGTCGTGATGTTTAGTATCGCCGCAATTGGGCGCTGGATCGTCACGCCATGAAGCCGCCTCCATTTGATTACCATGATCCACGCAGCCTCGATGACGCACTCGATCTGCTTGCCGGGAAGGAGAATGCCAAGCTGCTTGCCGGCGGGCAGTCGATGATGCCGATGTTGAACATGCGATTTGTGCAGCCCGACGACATTATCGATCTGAACCGCATCCCCGAACTGTCTTCCATAACCGAGGACGGCGGCCGCGTTCGCATCGGCGCCATGACCCGGCAATATATGCTTGAACGGTCCCCGGTCATCCGCGACCGTTGCCCGATCATTATCGAGGCGCTGCGCTACGTCGGGCACATCCAGACCCGCAATCGGGGCACCATTGGCGGCAGCCTCTGCCACCTCGACCCGTCGGCGGAATTGCCCACCGTGGCCCAGGGCCTCGACGCGACGGTTCATGTCAGCAGTAAACGCGGCGCGCGCACGTTGGCCATGACTGAATTTCCCGCTTTCTATATGACTCCGGCGATCGAGCCTGATGAGATTGTTACCGCCGTCGAGTTTGAGCCATGGCCGGATGGTCATGGCTACGCCTTTCTTGAGTTCGCGCGCCGCCATGGCGACTTCGCCATCGTCGGTGTCGCCGTGATGGTGGCGTTGGCCAGTGACGGCTCGGTTAGCCGCGCCTCCGTTACCCTTGGCGGCGTTGGCTCCGGGCCATTGCGTTGTTCCGCGGCCGAGAAAATCGCCATCGGCAGTGACGGCGGTGACGCAGCAATGCGCGAAGCCGCCGAGACCTGTCGCGACATCGATGCCATGGAAGACGTTCATGTTTCCGCCGCGTACCGTTGCCAATTGGCCGCGACACTGACCCGGCGGGCGCTACGCATGGCCTATGACCGGGCCGCGAACAGGGAAGCCGTAGCATGACCGATCAACGCACCATCGCCGTGACCGTCAACGGCGTCCGTCACGATCTGGAGGTCGAGACGCGGCTTACCCTGGCCGACTGCCTGCGCCACCAAATCGGGCTGACGGGTACACATGTCGGCTGCGAACACGGGGTTTGCGGCGCCTGTACGGTGCTGGTCGATGGCCAGGCGGTACGCAGTTGCCTGATGCTCGCCGTGCAGTCCGATGGCGCCATGATCACCACGGTTGAAGGCATGGCCGGCGAGGACGGCTCGCTGCATCCGTTGCAGCAGGCGTTTCATGAAAACCATGGCCTACAATGCGGTTTCTGCACCCCGGGCGTGCTGATGACGTTGATGGAATACCTGCAACACAATCCGGCGCCAACCGAGGCCGAGGTGCGCGAGGCGCTGTCCGGTAATCTTTGTCGTTGCACGGGCTATCAGGGTATCGTCGCCGCGGCGCTCGACGCGGCCGGCCACATGCGCCAGGACAGGAGCCCGGACAGGGTCCAAGGCAATAAGGTTTCCGGATCATGACGGCTCGCTTATTCGAACCGCGCTACGGGCGCCTCGAAGATCTCGCGTTGCTGACCGGCAAGGGCCGCTATGTCGATGACATCCATCTTCCCGGCATGTTGGAAGTCGCCTTCGTCCGCTCGCCGCATGGCCACGCGACTTTCAGTTCAATCGATACATCGGCGGCGCTGGCGTTGCCAGGTGTCCACGCGGTTTATACGTACGCCGACGTGGTTCGGACGTTGACCTCTGACCATATTCCGCCTGACCAAGTGGTCGACAGCTTCCCGGCCACGACCTGGCCCTACATCCTGCCCGCCGATGAGGTCTGCTTTGTCGGCGAGGCGGTCGCCGCGGTGGTCGCCGAGTCCCGCTACATCGCCGAGGATGCGGCGGCCCTGGTGGTGGTTGATTACGAGCCCCTGCCGGCGGTTCCCAATTGCCGCGCGGCGGCTGAAGCCGGTAGTCCGACGGTGCATCGCCATGCCGTCGATAACATCGTCACCCGGTTTACCGTCGATTACGGCGATGTCGAGATGGCGTTCGCGGACGCCCAGCACGTCTTCGGGTTTTCGCTCAAGCAGCATCGCGGTGGCGCCCACTCCATCGAGGGGCGCGGGGTCGTCGCCAACTACGATCCCCACGCTCATCAGCTGACCATCTGGACGTCGACCCAGACCGCGCACAAATCCCGCGATGCGGCGGTCGAACTGTTCGATATGGACGAAAGCCGGGTACGCGTCATCGTGCCCGACGTAGGCGGCGGCTTCGGCGGCAAGAACACGGTTTATCCGGAAGAAGTGATGACCAACATGGCGTCGCGTCTGCTCGGACGCCCGGTTAAATGGATCGAGGATCGGCGCGAGCATTTCCTCGCCGCCGTCCAGGAACGGGATCAGGAGTGGGATGTCGAGGTGGCGGCCGACGGCGACGGACGGATTCAAGGTGTGCGCGGCACCATATACCATGATCAGGGCGCCTATACCCTGCTCGGTCTGCATGTCCCCCACAATGCGGCGATCGCCGTGCCCGGCCCCTATCACGTGCCCAACTATTGCGTCGACGTGGTGGTCACCGAAACCAACAAGGTCGGCACTATTCCGGTGCGCGGCGCCGGTTATCCGGAAGGCAATTTCACCATCGAACGCATTCTCGACCGGATCGCCCGCGAACTTGGGCTTGATCGTGCCGAGGTGCGCCGTCGCAACCTGATCCCCGGCTCGGCGATCCCCTACGAAATGCCGATGAAGACCCGCGAGGGAACGCCGATGATCTACGAAAGCGGCGATTTCACTCATTGCTTTGAAACCGCGCTGGAGGCCTCCGGCCATGCCGGTTTCGCCGAACGTCAGGCGGCGGCCCGCGCGGAAGGGCGCTTTATTGGTATCGGTGTCGCCAACATGGTCAAAGTAACCGGCCGCGGTCCTTTTGAGACGGCGACCGTGCGCGTTGGCCGCTCGGGCAAGGTCGTTGTTTACACCTCGGCCATGGCCATGGGGCAGGGCACCAAAACCGGGTTGGCGCAGATCTGTGCCGAACAACTCGGCATCGAGCCGAATCTGATCACCGTCGTCACGGTCGACACCGCGTCGTCGCCGATCGGCATTGGCGCCTACGGCAGTCGTAATACGGTTAACGCCGGGAATTCGGTTCATCTGGCCGCCGGTCAGGTGCGTGACAAGGCGATACGGGTGGCCGCCCATACCTTTGGTGTCGACGCGGACGCGATTGAAATCGGCGGCGGCGAGGCACGCCTCAAGGACGACCCATCGAAATCCCTCAGCTTCAAGGACATCGCCAAGGCGTTGGGGGCGGCGAAGGGGCTGCCTATCCCCAAGGACATGGATATCGGTTTCGAGGCGACGGCCAGATTCAGGCCGCCCGACGTCACCTATAGCAACGCCACCCACGTGGTTGAGGTTGAGGTTGATCCGGAAATCGGCGCGGTGACATTGTTGCGTTACGTGGTCGTCAACGACAGCGGCGTGCTGATCAACCCGACCCTGGTTGAAGGTCAGCTGCAGGGCGGCGTCGCCCACGGCATCGGCAACGCGCTTTATGAATGGATGGGCTACGACGAAAACGCCCAGCCGGTGATCACCAACTTCGCCGAATATCTGCTGCCATCATCGACGGCGGTGCCGAATATTGAAATCACTCACGTTGAGACCCCGTCGACGCTCAATCCGCTTGGAGTCAAGGGGGCCGGCGAATCAGGAGTCATCGCGGTTGCCGGTGCTGTGGTTTCGGCGGTCGAGAATGCCCTCGAGCCCTTCGGCGTGTGGATCAGCGAGGCGCCGATCGCCCCGGCCCGCATCGTTGAACTGATCGAGGAAGCCAAGACCGACGGGTGAATTCCGGCTACGACTGACCGGGTCTTCAGGACCCGCCGAAGAGGCGCTTGATGGCATTCCACAACACCCGCAAGCCAAGACTGAGCCCGGAAATTGGTGCCGCCGCGGCCGTTTGCGTCGGCGCCGCGTTATCTGTCATCCCGTCAGGCGACCCCACCGCGTCATGGCCTTCGGCCGCCAGTTGGGCGTTCAGATTGGTCGCGAATTGGCCGACCAACTGCGCCGCAAGATCGGCGACCATGCCGGCGCCACGGCCGTACTGCGCGACCGAGCCGGACAGTTGCAGATCCGTCTGGATATCGACTCTCGTGCCATCGCCGTCGGCGGTTAATGAAAAGCTGACCTTGGCCTCGGCGCCGCCACGTCCTTTGGGATCCGTGCCACGGGCGGATACCCGCGCCCGGTGGCTGGCCTCGTCGATATCCTCGAATTGCGCCTTTCCGTCGAAGGTCAGCGACACGGGGCCGAGGCGCACGGAGACGCGGCCCTTGAAGGTCTTATCATCCACGACTTCGGTGATCGCGGCGCCCGGCATGCAGGGCGCAATGCCCTCGATATCCATGAGCACGGCCCAGGCTTCGGCTGGCGGCAGTAAGACGTTGAATGTGTTATTAATTTCCAAGAACTGTTCCCCAATCCGCGCGCCGATGGGTGGCCTGTCGCCATCCCGTGCTATGCATGTCCGGCGCCTATTGATCCAGGAATACAGCCATTCGGCAACTTGAAAAATTCGATGGACATTATAGTTCCACTCTATGGGTCTGGAAGTTGTATTGACAAATTGGTAGCTACACATTCAATTTTCCTTAACGGATATGAACGGCGAGGGTGAGCGGATGGCTTCAATTCGACTCGGCATCGATACCGGTGGGACCTTCACCGATATCACGGTCCTTGAAGAGGAAACGGGGACGGTTTCCATCGCCAAGGTGCCAAGCCGCCGTGACGATCCCGCGGGCGCGCTGATCGAAGCGGTGCAGAAAGGTATCGAAACGGCAAATGTTGATGCCAACGATGTCACCATGCTGGTCCATGGCACGACCATCGTCACCAACGCGGTGCTTGAAAACAAGCTTCCCGGGACTGCCCTGATCACCACGGAGGGCTTTCGCGACGTGCTTGAGATCGGGCGCCATTTTCGTCCGGATATGTACGATCTTCAGCAAGACAAGACGCCGCCGCTGGTGCCGCGCGAAAGGCGCTTCTGTGTCGCGGAACGGATGGCTTCCGACGGCGAGGTCCTGACGGTGCCGGAGCGCGACCACGTCCGCCAACTGGTCGAGGAAATTCGCAAGGACAACGCCAACGCTGTCGCCATCTGCTTTCTCAACGCTTTCATTAATCCGGCCAATGAAATCCTGGTGCGAGATTGGCTGAAGGAGGAGTTACCGGATCTGCGTATCTCCGCCTCGCACGAGGTTTGTCGCGAAATCCGTGAATTCGAACGCATGAGCACAGTCGCCCTGAACGCCGCCACCATGCCCTTAATGGCGGCCTATCTGGCCGAGATCACGCCCCGCGTTCATGCCGCCCTGCCCAACGCCAAAATCTTGTTGATGCAATCCAATGGCGGTTCATTGACCGTCGAGGCGTCGCGGGAATACCCGGTGCGCTTGATTACATCGGGGCCGGCCGGCGGCGCATTGGCTGTACAACGGCTAGGTAAGGCGACCAAGCAGGCCAACCTGCTCGGCGTCGACATGGGAGGAACCAGCACCGACATCTCGCTGATCCACATGGGCGAGACGAGGATGACCACGGAAAGCGCCATCGCTGGTCATCCGGTCAAACTTCCGATGATCGAAATCAACACTATCGGCGCCGGCGCCGGCAGCATCGCCTGGTTGGACAACTGGGGCGGGCTGCACGTTGGACCGCAAAGCGCCGGTTCCGATCCGGGACCGGCCGCTTACGGACGCGGCGGTACCGAGCCAACGGTCGCCGACGCCAACATCGCGCTTGGCCGACTACATCCGGACCGCTTCATCGGCGGCAAGATGTCCGTCGACCGAGAAGCCGCGCGCAAGGCCATCGCCGATAAGGTCGGCACGCCGCTGAAGCTCGGGATTGAGGAGGCCGCCGCCGGAATCATACGCATCGCCAACGCCAACATGGAACGCGCCGTCAGGGTCAGTTCCGCCGAGCGCGGATTCGATCCGCGCGATATCACGCTGGTGGCTTTCGGCGGTGCCGGGCCGCTGCACGCGGCCGCGCTGGCCAAGGCGGCGGGCATCCCCAGTGTGCTGGTGCCGGAAGCGCCCGGCGTGTTTTCCGCCATTGGCTTGGTGATGGCGGATATCCGCCATGACTTCGTGCAGACACGGATGATGAAGGATGACGCTATTACACCGGATGCCCTCATCCCACTGTATGAGCAACTGGTCGCTCAGGGGCGCGAGGCCCTGGCCCGGGACGGTGAACCGGAAGAGCAATGGGTGCTGCAACGGACGGCTGATATTCGCTACGTCGGCCAAGCCTACGAGGTCAATGTACCCGTGCCGGACGGCCCGTTGGATGCCGCCGCGATTGCCGCGACCATTCAGGCGTTTCACGATCTGCACCTGCAACTCTATGCGCATAGCCGTCCCGATGGTCGGATCGAGTTCGTCAACGCCCGCGTTGCCGCCATCGGCTTGACGGAGGCGCCGCCGATGCGGGCGCAACCGGAACAGGCCGTTGAGGCCAAGCCGATGGAAAGCCGCCCGGTTTATTTCGACGAAATTGGCGATTATGTTGACACACAGGTGTTCGCGCGCGGCAATTTGGCACCGGGAGCGACGTTTGCCGGCCCGGCCATCGTCGAGCAGGTCGACACGACGACGGTGGTTCATCCGGGCCAAAAAGTCCACGTCGACGGGTTCGGCAATCTGATGATTTCGGTGGAGGGCTAGGCGCATGTCGGTCGATCGCATTACCTTCGAGGTCGTCAACAACGCCCTCGTCGGCGTCGCCGAACAGATGGCGGCGACCATCCTTCGCACCTCCTATTCGACCGTCATCCGCGAGATGCTGGATTACTCGACCGCCGTGTTCGATACCGAAGGCCACATCATTGCCCAGTCGTGCCGCATTCCCATCCATCTCAATTCCATGTCGCGCTCGCTGCGCATGACCTTGGATGAAGCGATCCCGATCGAGGAATGGCATGCTGGCGACATCATCGTCACTAATGATCCCTATATGGGCGGGCAGCATCTGCCGGATATTCAGACGTTTTTGCCAGTGTTTAGTGACGGCGTTCTGGTTGCCATCTGCGGCACCCTGGGCCACCACCTGGATGTCGGCGGCATGAGGCCCGGCAGCTATGCCGGAGACGCCACGGAAATTTATCAGGAAGGCTTGCGAATTCCGCCGATCAAACTGTTCCGTGGGGGCGAACTCAACGCGCGGCTGTTTGCCCTGATCGCCGCAAACATTCGCCAACCGGAAACCACCATCGGTGATCTGCGATCACAGACGGCGGCGCTGGAAATCGGCCGTGACGGTATCCTTGAGTTGATCACGCGCTATGGCCTTGAAACCTTCAAGGCCTGCATGGAGACGGCTATCGAGTCGTCGGAAGCCCGCATGCGTGACAAGTTGCGCGAATTACCCAACGGCACCTGGGAAGGTGAATACTTCATCGACGACGACGGGGTCGGAGACGACCCGATCCGTATCGTCACCAACGTGACCATTGATGACGGCTCAATCCATGTCGACTTCACCGGTACGGACGCGCAGCGGCGATCACCGATCAACGCGACACTTTCGTCGTGCGAATCGGCGACCTATTTTGCAATCCTTTCGGTTCTCGATCCGACCATTCCGGCGAATTACGGTGTCTACAAGCCGATCACCATCACGGCGCCCGAAGGCAGCATCGTCAATGCGCTGCCGCCGGCCCCGGTGGTCGGCCGCAACGCCATCACCCATACAGTGGTCAGCGCCTTGACCAAGGCGTTGTCGCAGGTGGTGCCGGACCGCATCACCGCCGGTTATTACGCCATGTCCAACGTCTATATCCTGGCCGGCGACAGCGGTAACGACGGGCGCGGTTGGATACTCTTCGATATCGAGGTCGGCGGCGGCGGCGGTCGCCATTCGAAGGACGGCCTCGATTGTTATTCCCAAGGCATCCACAACCTTGCCAACACGCCGATCGAGATGGTTGAAACGACTTATCCGCTGCGTTTCAAACGCTATGAATTTCTTGCCGATACAGGTGGCGCCGGAAAGTATCGCGGCGGACTTGGCGTGCGCCGGGATATTGAGTTCCTCGATGAGAGTGGTTCGCTCAACACCCAGTTCGACAAGTTCAAGGTGGCGCCGTTCGGTCTGTTTGAGGGGGGGGATGGCGCTACCGGGCGCCTCATCCTCAACCCGGATGGACCGGACGAACAAAATCTGCGTTCCAAGACCGTTGACTGCAAGCTCAAACGTGGAGACGTCATCAGTATGTTTACCCAGGGCGGCGGCGGTTACGGCCCGGTGGCTGAGCGCGATTCCGATGCCATCGAGCGCGACCTGCGCGAGGGAAAAATTACGCCGGAGTCGGCACGTGCCGTTTACGGACAAAATGGATCAAAGCCATGAAAATTACCGAGATCGAAACGATCACCATCCAACTGCCGGGGCGCATGGATTACAGTTGGCGCTCACTACAAGTCTCCATCGGCCATTACGTGATTCTGAAACTGACCACCGACGAAGGCCTTGTTGGGCTCGGCGAGGCACCGGCAATTCTCAGTTGGGGCGGTGAGCATGGCCGCTATTTCGGCGAAGATCCGGCGATCGTCAGCTATCTGGTCAACGAACGGCTGTCGCCATTTCTGATCGGCGCCGATCCGTTCGAGATCAGGCGCTTGATGGCGCAGATGGATATCGACGTGCGCGGCTTCCCCTATACGAAAGCGATGATCGAAAGCGCCATGCTGGACCTGATGGGCCGCAAGCTGGGGGTGCCGGTGTATCAGTTGCTGGGCGGCGCCATGCGGCATGAAATTCCGATTTGCCACAGCGTTGGAATCGCGCCGCCGAAGGAAGCCGCCCGGTTGGCCGCCGAGGTTGTCGCCGACGGCATCAGTTGGCTGCAGGTCAAGGTGCCTGGCGATCCGGAAACCGATCTCGCTATCATCAAGGCGATCCGCAAGGAAGTGGGCGACGCCATCAATATCTTTCCCGATATCAATCGCGGCTACCGCAATATCAAACCGGCGATCAACGTCATCAACGCCATGCACGGTGAAGCCAACATCTGCGCCGTCGAACAGCCCACCGAGGGCATTGATGCGATGGCGCAAATCACCCGCGCCGTTGACGTGCCGGTGATCGTCGACGAGGGCTGCTGGTCTCCGCAGGATGCCAGCGAGATCGTCAGGCGCGGTTCCGCCGATATAATCTCGATCTATTTCACCAAGGCCAGCGGCCTCTACCGATCCATGCAGATCGGCGCCATCGCACAGGCCGCCGGACTGCCGGTCAATGTCAACGGATCGCTGGAAGGCGGCGTCGGCAATGCCGCCAACTTGCACTTGTCGGCGGCCCTGGAAGGGGTCGTGCTGCCGGGGGTGATCACCATCAACACGCTCGAAGGTCGTGAACAGACCAAGGTCGGCGGCGTGTTCTATACCGATGACGTGATTACCGAGCCGTTCAAGTACGCCGATGGCTGTTTGAAGGTACCAACGGGTCCGGGGCTTGGCGTGGACCTGGATCCAGAGAAGATTGAACGTTACCGAGTGCAATAGAGCGACGCCGCTTATAATCATCGACGGCGATCGATCACAAAGCGAGGAGGACCAACCCGTGCCCCCCAAATTTGGAATATCCTGTGGCGGCGACCTGTGGAAGCCGGACGACATTCGCGCCGTGGAGGAATACGGCTACGACTCATTCTGGACCGGCGAGCACATCGTCTATCACCGGCCGATCCTCGAATCGGTTACGGTTCTGACCTATGCGGCGACACTGACGTCGCGCATCCGCATCGGACCGGCGACGATGATTCTACCGTTGCGCCATCCGACCATCATTTCCAAGCAGATTGCATCGCTGGACGTGCTTTCCAACGGCCGGGTCACAATGACCATCGGAGTTGGTGGTGATTACCCGCGCGAATTCGCCGCTTGCGATATTCCGATGAATGAGCGCGGCCAACGGGCCAGCGAAACCATCGAGATCATGCGCAAGTACTGGTCGGGTGAACGCTTCGATTACGACGGCAAAATTTTCCAGCTTGAAGACGTCGATATGCTGCCGAAACCGGTACAACCGGGTGGACCGCCGATCTGGGTTTCGGGGCGCCAGAAAGCCCCCATGAAACGCGCCGCGCTGCTCGGCGACGGCTGGCATCCCTACATGTACACACCGGAGCGATGCCGTGAGTCGTTTTCCGAGGTCAAGGCGATGGCCAGCGAAGGCGGCCGCACACTTCCGGACGATTATGTTTTCGCCATTTTCATCTATGTGTGCATCGGCGATGACGCGGCGACCGCACGGGACTATACGGTTAGCGAGTTGAAATACCGTTACGACCAGGAGTTCGATCATCTGGTCGACAAATATGCCGCCTACGGCCCGCCAGAGCGAATCATCGAGACGTTGCAGCAGTTCGTCGATGCCGGCGTCAATTACTTCATTCTCGCACCCGTCATGCCGGTCGATGATCGGCGTGCCCACCTCGAACGTCTGGCCAGTGAAGTCATTCCGGCGCTGGAGAAGATGGAGCCGGGTAAGGTCGTATGAACACTGACGCCGGAGCGTGGTTGATCACCGACCGGCTGTTCGAAACGGCGAACCGGCATCCGGATCGGGAAATGATTATCGACCCCCGGTTCGGCCGCATGACCTATAGCGACGTGGCGGGCCAGGTCGAACGCTTGGCCTGGGCACTGCGTGAGCGCGGCTTTGGCGCTGGCGATATTGTCGTTCTACAACTGCCCAACTGGGCGCCGTTCATAATCTTCCATCTGGCGCTGTCGGCAATCGGCGCGGTGACAGTCAATATTCCTGTGGTTTTCCGCGAAAGGGAGGTGGGCGGTATCCTTGCCCTAACCCGCGCCAAGGGCATCGTCGTGCCCGACGATTTTCGCGGCTTCGATTTCTGCGCAATGGTCTCGGGGTTGGCCGGTGATTGCCCTGATCTTTCCCATATCCTGATCGTCGAGGGCAGTCCGACGAATAGCCCACAACGTGATACGCAAATCGCCGGTGGCGACAGACCCAATGTGGTTTCTTATACGGAATTGATGCGCACGCCGCCACTTTCACCGAGCGCCCGCGAAGAGCTCCTTGCGCTAAAACCCGCAATTGAGGACATGACGGCGCTCGGCTTCACGTCGGGGACGACGGGCGGCCTCAAAGGAGCTATTCACGACAGCCGCATCCTGTCGGAAATCAACACCGGCTTCATCAAGCGCCATGGCCTGAATGAGAGCGATCGCATCTTGGGCAGTTCGCCCTTCGGTCACGCCGTCGGCTTTACGCATGTTGTCCGCATGACCGTCAGCATCGGTGCCAGTGTAGTGTTATTGGATTATTGGGACGCCCGACAGGCGTTGGAACTGATCCACCGGGAAGGTTGCACCTTCATCGCCGGCGCCACACCGTTCCTGATGGATCTGGTCTATCATCCGGATTTACCGCTTTTCGATAATCTTCCGACCTTGCGGTTGTTTCTTTGTGGTGGTGCCAGCATTCCCGAACAGCTGATGCGTGATGCGGCGGCAAACCTGCCCGCCACATTCGTTTCCGCATCGTGGGGCATGACCGAGTGCGGCGGTGTTACGACATGCCCGCCAGATGCTGACCCGGCGAAGCGCTTCGAAACCGATGGTCTGCCTTGCGACGGCATGGAATTGAAGGTTGTTGATGCGGACGGCACGACGGTGCCGCCCGGCACCGAGGGCGAATTGCTGGTACGCGGCCCCATGGTGGCCAAGGGGTACTATCACCAGCCGCAATTGACCGAGGAATTGTTCCTCGCCGACGGATTTTTCCGCACGGGTGATCAAGCACGCATGGACACCGACGGCTACATCAAGATCACGGGGCGTATCAAGGACCTGATCATCCGCGGTGGCGTCAACATATCCCCGGTGGACATCGAAAGCGTGCTGTTTTCGCATCCCAAGATCAGCAATGCGGCCGTCGTCGGCATGCCGGATCCGCGGTTGGGGGAACGCATCTGTGCCTTCGTCATTCCCACCGCCGGCGAGCGGATCGACAGTGCCGAGATCGAGGCGTGGATCGCCGATGCCGGTCTGGCCAAACAGAAGTGGCCGGAACGCATAGAATTGGTCGATGCCTTCCCCATGACGCCGTCGGGCAAAGTGCAGAAATTCAAGCTCCGGGAGTTATTGTCTCCTGTCAGTGATGATGATGCGGCCTCAAAATCGTAGAATTCCGTCGCGCAACCACTGTTGCCGCCCACGCTGGAAATGGTTGAATCATGATTAAACGATCTGAGACGGCAAACGTCCTCGACCTTTTCTTTGCACCCCGCCGGGTCGCCATCATTGGATTATCGCGGAGTGCCATGACGAGTCCGGTAAGCGTTCTGACGACGCTGAACGATTTCGGTTATACCGGCGACATCCTTGTCATTAATCCGAATATGGAAGCGTCGGCCGCGGATGGCATTTATCCGAACCTCGATGACGCGCCCGACGGCATCGATCTCGCCGTCATCACCGTCGCCCGCGAGCACGTGCAGGGCGTTCTCGAAGCCTGCGTGCGCAATCACATACGCGCCGCCATCATCATCACCCAGGGTTTCGCCGACGCCGACGAGGAAGGCAAACGCCTGCAGGAGGAAATGATGGCGCTCGTGC
>JAYOFM010000079.1:0-18549 GCA_038117225.1 Rhodospirillales bacterium | reverse complement strand
CATTGGTTTCGATGTACTTGCGGCCCGAGGCGACGTTTAAGCCGCCCATGGTGATGGCGCCGGACAGCAGCGCCGTCATACGCTGGCGCGTGCCGTCGTAAGGTACGAACTTCAGCTTGATGCCGGCGGTTTCTTCTAAGAGAAGCCACACGAACTGGCTCGTCGAACCGAATGTGGCGCCAGTCTTGATGGTTCCCGGGGCGGCCTTGGCGGCGGCGATGAAGCCCTTCATGTCATCGAACGGAGCGTCTTTCTTGGCGCCGATGATGTCCGGCGTCGAGGTTAGCAGCGACACGGTATCAAAAGCCTCGAACGAAAAATCGACGCGGCCGTTGAGGAAGCTGGTCATGGCGCTCTGATGGATGGCGAACAGGGTGCAGCCGTCGGCCTTGGCCTTCTTGGCTTCCTTGGCGCCCTTGTTGCCGCCCTGGCCCGGAATCGTCACCACCTTGATCTTCGGCGTCACGTCCAGGTTCTGAATGGTCTTTTCGAAGATCGAGAACAGCACGTGGGTGCCGCCGCCGGCCTTCCACGGCACGATCAGCTTGGCGGTATCGCATTTGAAGTCGGGCGCGGCCTCGGCCGTGGTCGGTGCGCCAATGGCGAACACGCCAAGCAGCGCCGCGGCAGCCGTCGCGGTGGTCAGAATTCGTTTACTCATCACTCAATTCTCCCTGTAACACGGTTGCCCCCGATGATCGGAGGACATTGATTTACCCCTAACGGGCGAACTCGCGACTCACTGATGACTGTAAGAGCGGAAAGCCCGATTTCGTTCCTTGAATGAAAGAGACTAGCGTGGTGCTTTGTTGTATACAATGCACCAGACACGAACTTTTGATCACCGGATTGCACGTTATCGTTCCACGTGATTAAAGACGCTCGCAGCCGCCCATACGGAAAGCACTGAAAAATATGAGAAATTTTGAGACACCCAGCCGTTCCCCGGCGCATGCGCGGGGCGGCATGGTCGCCACGTCGCACACGCTGTCGACCCTTGCCGGCATTGAAATCCTACGCGCCGGCGGCAATGCCATGGACGCCGCCATCGCGGCGTGCGCCGTACAATGTGTGGTTGAACCGGAATCGACAGGGATCGGCGGCGATAATTTCTGCCTTTATGCGCCAAAGGGGTCCGCCGATATCGTCGCCTTCAACGGTTCCGGCAAGGCGCCGGCGGCGGCAACCGTTGATTGGTACCTGGCACAAGGCATCACCAGCATCCAACAGCAGAGCCCGCATTCGGTCACCGTCCCCGGCGCCATCGACGCCTGGACGCAGTTGCACCGGGACCACGGCCGTCTCGATTTCGAACAGATCCTGGCGCCGGCGATCGGGTATGCCCGCGACGGCTATCCGGTAGCATCGCGGGTCAGCTATGATTTCGCGCTGCAGACCGAGATGCTGTCGAAGGACGAGGGCGCTCGCGCCGTGTTCATGCCAAATGGTCGTACCCCGGGCGTCGGCGAGGTGCATCATCAACCGGCGCTGGCGGTAACCCTGGAAAAGATCGCCCGGGGCGGCCGCGAGGCCTTCTACAGCGGCGAGGTGGCGGAAGGTATCGTCGCCCTGCTCAACAGCCGGGGCGGTCTGCACACGATGGACGACTTCGCCAACATGGTCGGCGACTACGTCACCCCCATCTCCACCGAATACCGTGGCCACCAGGTGCACGAATGCCCGCCCAATGGCCAGGGGGTCATTGCGCTGCTGCTGCTCAACATCATGGGCGGCTTCAAGACCGATGGCGTCGATCCCATCGGCGTTGAGCGCCTGCACCAGGAGATCGAAGCCGGGCGGCTCGCCTACCAGGATCGCAATGTCTTCGTCGCCGACCCCAAACAGGCCGACGTGCCGGTGGACTGGCTGTTGTCGATGGAACACGCGGACGAACTGCGCTCGCTCATCGATCCCGCCAAGGCGATGGACGATCTACCGCCATCATCAATGCCGCCGCACAAAAGCACGGTCTATATTTCCGTCGTCGACGAGGATCGCAACGCCTGCAGTTTCATCAACACCCTGTTCCACAACTTCGGCAGCGTGCAGTTGGAACCGAATTCGGGCGTCATGCTGCACAACCGGGGCCAGGGCTTTGTCATCGAACCCGGCCATCCCAATTGCATCGCGCCCAACAAGCGACCCATGCACACCATCATCCCCGGGATGATCACCAAGGGCGACAAGGCGGTGATGCCGTTCGGCGTCATGGGTGGCCATTATCAGTCCTTCGGTCACATGCAGATGCTGACCAAATATTTCGACTTCGGCATGGACATCCAGGAATGTCAGGACGCGCCCCGGATATTCCCGCTGCTCTCCACCGGCGAGGTGCAGATCGAGGGTACCGTGCCAGCCGACGTCATCGAGGGTCTGCGCAAGCGGGGCCACAAGCCGGTCCGTCCGGAAAAGGCGCTTGGCGGCAGTCAGGCAATCTGGATCGATTGGGATACCGGCGTGCTGACCGGCGGTTCCGAACCGCGCAAGGATGGCTGCGCGATGGGTTACTGATCGGGACTTACTGATAAGACAGTAGAGGCCGCGGCGTCAGACCGCCCCTTCTTCCTTCAGCATATGAATGGATTTACGCATCGCCTCGGCGGTCTCGGCGATGTCGTCATCGCTGTGCACGGCGGACATAATGGCGCCGGGCTTTGAGGAGACGTCGACACCGTTGAGCATCAGGGCGAGGCGCAGCTTCGCGCGTGCCGGATGGAGGTCCGTCGAAAGGAAGGCCTCGGCCGGATGGGCGTACTGGTCGAATGCCAAGGGGTCGATATCAAGACCATCCGGATTCATGAACAGGTAGCTGGTCGAGGTCAGGCCGTAGGCCGCCCACGGCAGGTCCTCGGCGGCAAACACGGCGTTCCAGGCCTGACGCAGTTTCTCGCCCTGCGCCGACGCCCGGTCGGTCACGTCACCCTCGGCGATAGCACTCAGCATGGCCTTGCCGGCGGCGGCGGCGAGCGGGTTGGCGTTGTAGGTGCCGTGGTGGGAGATTTTCTGAAACCCCCGGGCCTCGGCGATGTCGTAGTCGAGCAGTTCCATGATATCGCGCCGCCCGACGATGGCGCCGCCCGGCAGGCCGCCGGCAAGAATTTTAGCCAGGCCGGTGATGTCCGGGAAGATGCCCCACGCCGCCTGCACGCCCCCCGGGGAGACGCGAAAACCGGTCACCACTTCATCGAAAATCAACAGGATGCCGTTGGCCGCCGTCGCCGCGCGTACCATCTTGACGAATTCACGCCGCATCGGCACCTGCCCGGAACTGGCGCCGGTCGGCTCCAGAATGACGGCGGCGATATCATCGCGGGATTCCAACATTTCCCTGGTGCCGCCGGCATCGGACGGATCGGCGACGATGACGTTCTCGATGATGCCGCGCAGCACGCCGGGCACATCGTCGGTGCCGGGGGTGTACTTGGAGCCGAAGGCGACGTGATCCTGCCAGCCGTGGAAGTGTTCTTGAAACCTCACCAGCTTGGTCTTGCCCGTAAAAGCGCGGGCGAGGCGGATAGCGAGCAGGTTGGCTTCGGTGCCCGACGAGGTAAAGCGCACCCGTTCCGCAGAATGGATCAGGGTTTGCACCAATTCCGCCCAGTCGAGTTCCAACTCATGACAGGCCGCCGGATGGGTGCCGCGGGCGATCTGATGATTGACCGCCGCGACCAGACTCGGATGTGCATGTCCCAGCAGCAGAGAGCCATGGCCGCCGTAGAAATCGATGTATTCGTTGCCATCGACGTCCCACTTGCGCGAGCCCTCGGCCCGATCAACATAGATGGGATGCGGTGACATGCGGCGGGAATCATGCACGAGGCCGCCCGGGAATTTGTCCTGGGCGTTGCGGAACAGGCCCGCCGACTTGCGCGTGCGTTCGGCGTAAGCGGCGATGATGGGCGAATTCGAAAGATGGGTATCCGGCATTGCGGTTCTCCGATCAGGCCACGTAGCCTAGTCCCCGATCATCGGCCACGGCAACGGCAGATTAGTGCACCATAATCACCGGCAGTTCGGCGTTCTCGATGACGTGGCGGGTGACGCCGCCCATAATCAGTTCGCGACGCCGGCTGTGGCCATAAGCACCCATCAGCAGCGAATCGGCGCCGACTTCACGCGCCGCGGTCAGCAGGGCCTCGCCGACGGCGGTTGCCTTCGCATCCAGCGGCCGCACCTCGGCGGCAATACCGTGCCAACCCAGATGTTCGACTAAATCATCGCCACCGAGCTTCGCCTGAACGCTACTCGCCGCCGACAGCACGATCACCTTCTCCGCCTTGATGAGCAGCGGCAGCGCCGCCATGACGGCACGCGACGATTCGGTGCTGCCGTTCCAAGCGATGGCGACACCGTTGCCGACGGTGGTCGCCGGCAGCGGCGGACACATCATCACCATGCGGCCGGTTTCCAATAACGCCGCTTCCAGTGTATTGGTGCCGATGTTGTTCTCCTGGTCCGGCTGCGGCACGGCGATCACGTCCGCGAGCCGCCCGCGCACGCCGACGAGCGCCGCCATCTTTCCTGTTTCCTCGCGCCAGGATACGGAAAGCTTGCCCTCCGGGCCCGGCGGATGATCGACGGTCGCCAGGTCATGATCGACGCAATAGGCCGCGAACAATTCATGCAATTTTGTTTCCTCGGCCTCGGCCGCCGAGGTGGCCGATTCGATGATGCTTTCGCGCAGGCCCGGCAGCATCAGCGAGCCATAGGGCAACATGTCCTCGGGGCGCGCCCGGCAATGGATGATGTCGAGATGCGCCGCGAAGCGCCGCCCCAGCGCGATGGCGTGATCGAGCACGCCTTCGCCTTTACCGTCGCCACGCACGGGTACCAGAATGGTGCGAATGGTCATGCCGCTCTCCCGATGGCGGGCGGGACCGCGAGGCCTCCGATCAGAATAAGATCAGAACAGGCCTTCGATCTCGCCCTTCTTGTTGAGATAGATGCTGTCCGCCGCCGGCACGCGGGGCAGGCCCGGCATGGTCATGATTTCGCCGGTTACCACGACGACGAATTCCGCTCCGGCCGACAAGCGCAGTTCGCGCACTGGCACGGTGTGTCCGGTTGGCGCCCCCTTCGATGTCGGGTCGGTGGAGAAGCTGTACTGGGTCTTGGCCATGCAGACCGGAAACTTGCCATAACCGCCAGCTTCCAGATCCGCGAACTGGTGCGCCACCGTGGCGTCGAAGGTGATGTCCTTGGCCCCGTAAATTTTCTGGGCGACGGTGCGAACCTTGTTTTCCAGCGACATGCCGTCCGGGTAAAGCGGCTTGAACTTGGCCTTGCCTGAATCCGCCAGCTTAACCACCTCTTGGGCCAGTTCCTCTGTCCCCTTCGAGCCATTGGCCCAGTGCGAACAGACCACTGCCTTGACACCGGCCGTCTTGGCCGCCGCCTGAATGGCCGCCATTTCCTTCTTGGTGTCGGTAATGAAGCCGTTGATGGCGACCACCACCGGCACGCCGAAACTTTTGACGTTCTTGATGTGGCGGATCAGATTGGCGCTGCCGGCCTTGACCGCGGCGACGTTTTCCTTGCTCAGATCTTCCTTGCCGACACCACCATGCATCTTCAGCGCGCGCACCGTGGCGACGATGACAGCGGCGGCGGGTTTCAGGCCGGCCTTGCGGCACTTGATATCGAAGAATTTTTCCGCGCCCAAATCGGCGCCGAAGCCGGCTTCGGTGACCACGTAATCGGCCAGTTTCAACGCCGTCTTGGTCGCAATCACGGAATTGCAGCCATGCGCGATATTGGCGAACGGACCGCCGTGGATGAAGGCGGGATTATTTTCCAGCGTCTGTACCAGATTGGGCATCAGTGCGTCCTTGAGCAGCACCGCCATCGGTCCAGCCGCCTTGAGCTGCTTGGCCAGGATCGGTTTGCGCTCGCGGGTGAAGGCGACGACGATGTTGCCGATCCGCTTGGTCAGGTCTTCAAGATCGGTGGCCAGACAGAAGATGGCCATGATCTCGGACGCGACGACGATATCGTAGCCATCCTGGCGCGGAAAACCGTTACCGACGCCACCCAGGTTGCAGGTGATCTGGCGTAGCGCGCGGTCGTTCATGTCGACCACTCGCTTCCAGCCGATGCGCCGCGCATCGATCTTCAGCTTGTTGCCCCAGTAGATGTGATTGTCGATCAATGCCGACAGCAGATTATGGGCGACACCGATGGCGTGGAAGTCGCCGGTAAAGTGAAGATTGATGTCCTCCATCGGCACCACCTGGGCATAGCCACCACCGGCGGCGCCACCCTTCATGCCGAAACACGGACCCAGCGACGGTTCGCGCAGGCAGACGACGGCATTCTTGCCGATCCGGTTAAGGCCGTCGTTGAGGCCGACCGAGGTCGTCGTCTTGCCTTCGCCCGCCGGTGTCGGGGTAATCGCCGTCACCAGAATCAACTTGCCGTCGCGCTTGCGGCTCAGCCCCTTGATGAAGTCATAGGAAATCTTGGCCTTGGTCGGGCCAAAATGCAGCAGCGCCTCGGCCGGGATGCCGATCCGCTCACCGATTTCACTGATCGGCTTCATGGTAGCTTCGCGGGCGATTTCGATATCAGACTTCGGCATGGTATTTCCCTCACTCGTCTAAAGTTTGAATCCTGTCGGCAGGCATCTCTACGCTGGAGGGCATGCTAGGCCCACCCGCGCCGGCCACATGGCCGCATGCGCCGGGTTATCCTCCCAATACGACACCGTTGGCCAGGCCCGAGACCTGAGCATACTCGGTGGCGGCAATCTTCTTCTCTTCAGGTGGGCGCACCCGTTTGACCAGGATACCGCCCGAACCACAAGCGACGACAAACCCGTCATCGTTGACCGCGACAACCTCGCCCGGTGCCCCGCTGGCATCCGCCGCCTGGGCCGAATCGAAAATCTTGATTTCGGCGCCGTCACGGGTGGTCCAGGCGCCCGGCTGCGGGTTAGTACCACGGATCAGGTTGTAGACCTCATCCATCGGCTTCGACCAATCGATGCGGGCGTCGGCCTTCTTGCACCAACTTTCGTAGGTGGCTTTGCTTTCGTCCTGTTCGATGCGGGGCGGGTCGCCGGCACGCACCAGATCAATGGCCTCCAGCACCGCGGCAACGCCGAGCGGAAATATTTTATCGAAATAAATTGTGCCAAGCGTGTCGTTTGGCCCGACATCAACTTCCTTCTGCAGCAGAATTTCGCCTTCATCCAAACCATCATCCGGCCAGAAGATGCTGAGACCGGTCTTCGTGGCGCCCCAGATAATCGGCCAATTGATGGAACTGGGTCCCCGATGCTTTGGCAGCAGAGACGGATGGAAACAGATGGACCCGTGTTTGGGGATATCACGCGCTTCCTCGGGCACGAAGATGATCATGAAGCACATGACCATTAGGTCGGCGTCGAGGGCGCGCATTTCGTCCAGGACGTCCGCGTCCTTGTAATTGGGCGGCTGTATCAGATTGAGACCATGCTCAAGCGCCGCTTCCTTCATCGGATCGACAGGCCGGCCTTCCTTATCCGGGGCCGTGTAGACTGCGACGACCTCGTCCTCGCCTTTCTCAAGGATCGCCTCCAGACAGGCTTTACCGAACGCCTGTTGGCCGTTGACGATGATGCGCATGGTCGTTTCCTCAATCCGTTTATGGGGGCGCCTAAATAGCACCTTGTTCGCGGGCGACGGCGATTTCTTCCGGTGACAACCCAAGAACCTCCGCCAGAACCTCTTCCGTGTGTTCGCCCAGCAGCGGCGATCGAACGACGTCCGATGGCGAATCCGACAACTTTACCGGATTTCCGACGGTCAGATACTTACCGCGTTCCGGATGGTCGACCTCGACGATTGTTCCCGTCTCGCGAAGGCTCGGTTCCTCGGCGATTTCCTTCATCGACAGGATCGGACCGACGGGAATGTTCAGTGGGTTGCAAATTTCCATGACCTCGAACTTGGTCTTGGTCACGGTCCAGTCCTCGATGGCGCCGAACACCTGATTGAGGCGCGGCAGCCGCGCCGCCGGCGTCGCGAAATCGGGATCTTCCTTCCATTCGGGTTTGCCGATGACGTCACAAACATTCTTCCAGACCGCTGCTTGGGTAATGAAATAGGTGTAGGCGTCGGGATCGGTTTCCCAGCCCTTGCACTTCAGAATTCGCCCCGGCTGTCCGCCGCCGGAATCGTTGCCCGCCCGGGGCACCGCGTCGCCGAACGGTATGCCCTCGCCGAATTGCGAATACTCTTCCAACGGCCCGTGTTGCAATCGCTGCTGATCGCGCAGCTTGACCCGGCAGAGATTCAACACGCCGTCCTGCATGGCGCATTCCACCCGCTGGCCACGGCCCGATTGTTCACGGTGATAAAGCGCCGTGACGATACCGAAGGCCAGGTGCAGGCCGGTACCGGAATCGCCGATCTGCGCGCCCGTCACCATCGGAACCTCGCCGAGCATGCCAGTAGTCGAGGCTGATCCGCCGGCGCACTGAGCAACATTCTCGTAGACCTTGCAGTCGGCATAAGGACCCGGACCGAACCCCTTGACCGAGGCATAAATCATTCGCGGGTTGATTTCCTGAATCTTCTCCCACGGGAAACCCATGCGATCGATGGCCCCCGGCGCGAAATTCTCGACCATGACATCACACGTCTTGATGAAGTCGGCGAATATTTTCTTACCGGTCTCGCTTTTCGGGTTCAGCGTGATCGAACGCTTGTTGTGGTTCAGCATGGTGAAATACAGGCTGTCCACGTCCGGGATGTCGCGCAATTGCCCGCGCGTCGCATCGCCGACGCCGGGGCGTTCGACCTTGATGACATCGGCGCCGAACCAAGCCAGCAGTTGCGTGCAGGTCGGGCCGGATTGCACATGGGTCATGTCGAGGATGCGGACCCCCTCAAGTGCCTTGGTCATTAACTGTGTTCTCCTAGGTCACACCCATCGAAGGGCTTTTCGAACGGATTAATTGGTTACTTCTTGGACACCACGCTTTGCGGGTTGAGGTTGCCGATGCGGCCGCTTTCGGTGCCGGCATTTTCATCAATGACGGCGTTGACCAGGGCCGGCCGGCCAGAATCCATCGCCTCGTTGACGGCACGGCTCAATTCATCCGGCGAGGTCACGTAGTAGCCGGCGCCGCCGAAGGCCTCCATCATCTTGTCATAGCGGGCATCCTTGACGAACACGGTCGTCGCCACGTCCGTCCCGCCTGTCGGATTAACGTCGGTGCCCCGATAGATACCGTTGTTGTTAAAGACGACGATGCAGATCGGCAGGTTGTAGCGGCAGATGGTTTCAACCTCCATGCCGGAAAACCCGAAGGCACTATCCCCTTCGATGGCGAGCACGGGTTTACCCGTTTCCACCGCGGCACCGATGGCCTGGCCCATGCCAATGCCCATGACACCCCAGGTGCCGACGTCGAGGCGTTTACGCGGCTGGTACATGTCGATGATGCTGCGGGCGAAATCGAGTGTGTTGGCGCCTTCGTTGACGAGGATGGTATCAGGGCGCTCCTTGATGATCGTGCGCAACGCCCCGAGCGCGCCATGAAAATCCATCGGCACGTTGTTGTTTTGCAGCCGCGGCGCCATGCGTTCCAGGTTGGCCTGCTTCTTGGCGTTGATGGTGTCCGTCCAAGCCGTCGGCGGCGCGGTCCAGGTATCGCCCATGCCGTCCAAAAGGGCCTGAACACATGAGCCGATATCGCCGACCAGGGGTGCGGCGATTTCCACGTTGCTATCCATTTCCTTGGGCTCAATGTCGATCTGCACGAACTTCTTCGGCGCGTCGCCCCAAGCCGTTCCCTTTCCATGCGACAATAACCAGTTAAGGCGCGCGCCGATCATCATCACCACATCGGCGTCCTTGAGCGCAAGCGAGCGCGCCGGGCCGGCCGATAGCGGGTGGGTATCCGGCAACAATCCCTTGGCCATGCTCATGGGCATGTAGGGGATACGGCTTTTCTCGACCAGCGCCTTGATTTCCTCATCGGCCTGCGCGTAGGCGGCGCCCTTGCCGAGAATGATCAACGGGCGCTTGGCGCTCTTAAGCACGTCAAGCGCGCGCGCGACCGCGTCGGGTGCGGGGAGTTGGCGCGGCGCGGCATCGATGACCTTGACCAGCGAGGCGGCGCCCGCCCTCGCGTCCATAACCTGGCCGAGAAGCTTAGCCGGCAGGTCAAGATAGACTCCGCCCGGCCGGCCTGACACGGCGGCGCGGATGGCCCGCGCGATGCCGATGCCGATGTCCTCCGCATGCAGAACGCGATAGGCGGCCTTGCATAGCGGCTTGGCGATGGCCAGCTGGTCCATCTCTTCATAATCGCCCTGCTGCAAATCAACGATTTCACGCTCGGACGAGCCCGAAATCAAAATCATCGGAAAGCAGTTGGTGGTGGCGTTGGCCAACGCGGTCAAACCGTTGAGGAAACCGGGCGCCGACACGGTCATGCAGATGCCGGGCTTCTTGGTCAGGAATCCGGCGATCGCCGCGGCGTAGCCGGCGTGCTGCTCGTGGCGGAACGAAATGACTCGCAGGCCGGCGGCCTGCATATAGCGGCCCAAGTCGGTGATCGGGATACCGGGAACGTTATAGATGTTCTCAATACCGTTGAGTTTCAGTGCATCGATGATGAGATGAAAACCGTCGGTCAGCGTACCGACGTCGGGCGCATCGACCGCGTCCGAAGTCGCTGTTGCCGTATCGGGCATGGTGGGTCTTCCTTCCACAGTCATGTCGACAGCCGGCCTTTTCCGGGGCGGGCGTCTTCGTTGTTCGTTAGTCCAGGTAGTCCACGTGTTCCTCGACGTGGGCGGCGAGGTTCAGCGTGTGCTCGCGCACCAGCCGCTCCGCCAGTTCCGTGTCGCGCTTTTCCAGCGCCTCAATGATGTGCATGTGGTCGATGATCGACCGGTGCGCGCGATCCTTCTCGCCAATGGTGCGGGATCGGATGCCGCGCATGTGAATGAACAGATGATCCGCCGTCTGGCGCAACAGCTTGCAGCCACTGAGATCCAGAATTGCCTGATGGAAATCGATGTTGCGGTTCGAATATTCGTCGATGCTGGCGGTCTGACTACCGTCCTCGAATTTGGTAAACAGGCGACGCAAGCCGGCAATCTCATCGTCCGTCGCGTTCTGCGTGATCAGACGTGCCGCCATGCTTTCCAGCGCCGCCCAGATAGTGATCATTTCGAGCACCTCGTGCTTGGTCTTGCGCACGATGAAGACGCCGCGCCGAGGCACGATATTGACCAATCCTTCCTGCTCCAGCCGCGCCAGCGCTTCGCGCACCGGAGTGCGGCTGATTTCAAGCTGTTCGGACAGTCGGCGTTCGTCGAGCTTCAATTCCGCGTCGGCGGCATAGATGTTCATCGACGTGATCGCCTTGCGCAACGAATCATATATTTTGTCCTTGAGGCTGAAATTTGCCTCGATCGGTGCAATAACTAGCTCTGGCGGGCTCATGGTCGAAAAACCTATCCGCTCGGCGCCCCCAGCGACGCCATCTGTGAACCGAGAGACCCCCCGGATTTGACTGAACCCGCCGGGCTATATCGCCGACCTTGGTTCGTGGTATACATTAGCCCAAGTGCCACCGCCCGACAACCGTCTGATACGGAGCCCGGCCGTGGCTCACGATTCCTCTGGCGCCGGGCCCTTGACCTTGCGCCAGATCACGCGAACTAACGGCAGGAAAATAAGGATCAGAGCGACGATCATGATCGGCCCGGAAATCGGGCGGGTGAAAAAGATCGAAAATTCCCCGTTCGAGATCAGCAGCGACTGGCGCAGCGCCGGTTCGGTCAGCGGCCCCAGTACGATCGACAGCACCGCCGGCGCTAGTGGATAATCCAGCTTGCGCATCAGATAGGCCATGATACCAAAACCCAGCATCAGCCAAACATCGTGCATCGACTGGGTCGGCACATAACCACCGACCAGGCAAAGCACGAAGACGATTGGCGCCAGGATGGTGAACGGCATTTTCAACATCCACAAAAACATAGGGATGAAGGCGATATTGATGATCACGGCAAACAGGTTGGCGGCATAGAGACTGGCGATCAGGCCCCAGACAAAATCCGTTTCCTCGATAAACAATCGCGGCCCCGGCACCAGGCCCCAGATAACCATGCCGCCCAAAAGGATGGCGGTGGTCGGCGAGCCGGGAATACCCAGTGTCAGCATGGGCAGCATGGCGCCCGTCGACGCAGCGTTATTGGCGCATTCCGGCGCCACCACGCCAGCGACATTTCCCTTGCCGAAACTATCCGGATCGTTCGATGTGGTCTTGGCGACGCCATAAGCCATCAGCGCGCCGGGCGTGGCGCCCGCGGCCGGCAACATGCCCACAAAGAAGCCGATAAACGAACTCGAAAGGGCGATCTTCCAAGTTGTCAGCAGTTCCTTAAGGTTCGCGGTGATGCGGTCAACGGTTATCACTGCTTTCGACATCATATTGTCGCCGCGGCTGACTTCGATGGTCCACATCATCTCGCCGATGCCATAGACACCGATGGCCAGCACAAGAAAATTGATGCCATGCATGAAGCCAATGATGTCGAAGAAGACCAAGCGCGGCGCCCCCGACATGATGTCGAGACCGACGGCGGAGAACACCATGCCGATACAGATGGAAAAGATGGTTTTCGGAATATCGTCGCTGCCGAGGCCAACGAACGTGGCGAACGCAAGAACCATCAGGGCAACGGTTTCCGGGTCGCCGAAGGCCAGCGCCACGTCGGCCAGCGGCGGCGCGAACAGAGTGAACAAGACTATCGAGATGGTTCCGCCAAAAAACGACGCCATGGCCGCCGCGACCAATGCCTTGTCGGCCTTGCCTTGCAAGGCCAGCGGCCGGCCATCAAACGTTGTCGCCACCGCCGTCGATGCCCCGGGGATGCCCAGCATGATGGAACTGATGGCGCCACCGTACATGGCGCCATAATAGAGCGCCGCCAGGAAGATAATGGCCGAGGCCGGCGGCACCAGGAAGGTCATGGGCAGCAGAATGGCAACACCGTTGACCGAACCGAGCCCGGGCATGGCGCCGATAAATAGCCCAATGGTCACGCCGGCGATCACCAAGCCGAGATTCAACGGCTCGAACGCGATGGAAAAGCCGTCCCACAGAAGAGAAATGAGATCCATGTTATTCCGCCAACTTTCCGTTCATGTCGTCGTTTGAACCACCGGGTCGTCTCGCCCCTGTGACCGCTTGAACGCCTCGATCGCTCGGCGCAGTGGGGCGCTTAAAGGAAAATGTCATAAAGAACGAGATAGACGGGGTCGAGATACCCGGTCGGCAGGATGGTGTTCAGCGTCACATCGAAGAAGAAGAAGAGAAACACTGGCGTTCCCGTGGCAACGCTAATCGTCAGCGCCCACGAATGACGGCCAAGAAATCGAATGTAATAAATTAGATAAACCGATGTCGCCAGATGCAGGCCGATGATATGAACCAACGCGATCATTGCCGTCAACGAACCGCCGACCAAGAAGAACATCTTCATGGCATAGGCATCCATGAAGGGTTCTTCCGACTGCGACGGCGGGCTGGTCCGCCGGAACCAATTGACAATGATCCAACCGGTACAGATCAGCATTATCGCTGCAAGCCAGAACGAAAACGCGCCGCCCCCCGGCCCTTCGCCCTTTCGCCAGCCGATCGGCAATTCGGCGCTTTTGACCATGAAGTAGACAGAAAGGGCCGCCATCACTACGGCCATGACAAGTTCAGCACGGCGCATGATGGCGACCCCCTGGATACACTTGCTACTTATATTGACAGGGTCGTTCGTGGATCCGGATTACTGGATCGCGCCCATCTTTAGCAGCATCTGGCGATGAACCTCGCGTTCCTTCAGCCAGTAGTCCTTGAGCGCCTGACCGGAGAGGAAATCCCCCTGCAGGCTCTTCTTGGTCATGTACTTCTGCCAGTCCGGTGAATCATAAACCTTCTTGAACAGGGTCTGATAGTACGCGGCGGCTTCGGCCGACATACCGGGCGCGCCGACAACACTGCGCTGCATGAAGTAGACGAAGTCCTTGCCGAGTTCGGCGAAGGTCGGCGCTTCCGGGAACAATGCCAGGCGCGTCGGCGTGAAGGCGGCGATCGCCTTCGTGGTGCCGGCCTTGTGGAAGCCTTCCTGCTCTGAAGGGTTGTTGACGGTCGAGTTGGCGTGCTTACCGGCCAACTGCTTTGCCACCTTTCCGCCGCCCTTATAGGGGACATACTTCATCTGCAGGCCATAGGCCGCGTTGAGGAAGTCGGTCAGCAACTGGTCTTCCTGGAGCTTGCCGGTACCCGCCATGATCCAGTCCTTACCCTTGGCCTTGGCAGCCTTGACGAAGTCGTCAACGTTCTTGATGCCCGAGTCCTTGTGGACCCACAGCAGGAAGGTGTCTTCGGCCATGCGCGCGATCGGCGCGAAGGTCGAGATATCGACACCCAGCCCCGGCTGACGCATGGGCGTGGTGTAGAAGCTGTTGAGCGTCACCATGATGGTGTGATCCGGATCGGATTTCATTTTGCCTTGAAGATGAACAAGCGCTTCCGCACCGGAACCGCCCGGCTTGTTGATCGGGGTCAGGGGCTTCGAGGTCCACTTGTTCTTGGTGATGACAGTCTGCATGAGCCGCGCCATCTTATCGGCACCACCACCCTTGCCGGCCATGATCACGAATTCGATGGGCTTCTTGGGTTCCCAAGCCGCGACGGCGCCCTTAGGCAGTGCCACGGCACCCAACGCCAAACCTGAAACCAGGCCGACGCCAAGGAGTTTCACTCCGAAATTCCGCATTGTTTTCTCCCAACTGTTTTATTGGCCGTACCGTCTCGGACCATGATGGCCCTCAGAATTCGGCACGCACCGTTGATAGTTCGTCCCACAAAAAGCGGCAAAACCGCCGCCTCCCCGGCCTTTTGGCCTGTTGGCACCCACAGCCAATAAGTATTGGCATCTGGTATACCACCAAAATATAGCCGGGCACTCGCCAAAAATTCAATAGGATTTCGAATTGACTGTCCACCGATTTGATTCGGATCGCCGCAATGGCGGTGGAGAATCAATGGAGCGCGCCGCGATTTTCGCCGTTGTCGGGGGCAAATTGGGGCACCTCGGCGCAGCTGCCGGCGTGGTGCAAGACCATGCGCCAGCGCCCGGACTCGTGGACAAAAGCATTGGTGGCGCTGAGCGCACCGCCGCCAATGCGCTCGAAGCACGACACGAAGGCCACGCCGTCGACGATAATGGCGCGAGCCTCGGCAAAACGCAGATCAGCGCTTGCCGCATGCTTCAGAATCTCGGCCCAACTGGCCAGAATCGCCGCGCGCCCGTGCAGGGGGGCGCCGCCCGGGTGAACTCAGATCAGTTGCGCCTAGACGGCACAGATCGTTTCCATGGCTATGAGATCGCGCGACTGGAAGGCGTTGTAAAAGACCTCGTTGGCAAACAGAATTGCATCCTCGTCACGCATCGCTGAACCTTCCTAGCGTGCGCCACGGCCCCGGCGGCGCAGTTGCCATCGCTTGCTAGCATGGCAATGCTGGTACGACAACGAACGCCGTCATGGCAATTGAAACGAGGCGGCGGATGCGTCATCGTCGGCGGGTCAGTCTGAAGGAGAACTCTAGATGTCCGCATTCGATACCCTGATCCGAGGCGGCACCGTGGTGACGGCCAGTGACAGCGTCGCCAGCGACGTCGCCATTCGCGACGGCCGTGTCGTCGCGCTGGGTCATGACCTGGGCGACGCGACGCGGGTCATCGATGCCACCGGCTTGCTGGTGATGCCAGGCGGCGTCGAGGGGCATTGCCATATCGAGCAGCGCGGCGCCGTCGGTGGCGTCATGAACGCGGATGACTTTTACACCGCCACCCGCTCGGCGGTGTTTGGCGGCACGACAACGGTGATCCCCTTCGCCGCGCAGCAGAAGGATCAGACCCTGCGCCAGATGGTCGAGGACTATCACGGCTGTGCCGGGCCGAAGGCGGTGATCGACTACGGCTACCATCTGATCATCAATGACCCGACCGAACAGGTGCTGGGCCAGGAACTGCCCAGCCTGATCGAGGACGGCATGACCTCGTTCAAGGTCTACATGACCTACGATTCGTTGAAGCTGGATGACTATCAGATGCTCGACGTGTTGAGCGTGGCACGCGCCCATGGCGCCTTCGTCATGATCCACGCGGAGAACCACGAGATGATCAAGTGGCTGTCCGACCGGCTTATCGGCAAGGGCTATAGCGCGCCCAAGTATCACGCGGTCAGTCATGCCCGTATCGGCGAGGGCGAGGCAACGCACCGGGCGATCAAGTTGTCGGAACTGCTCGACGTGCCATCGCTGATCGTCCATGTGTCGGCCGAAGAAGCCATCGACGAGATCAGGAAAGCCCAGTCGGCGGGCCTCAAGATATATGGCGAGACCTGCCCGCAGTACCTGTTCCTGACCGCCGACGATCTCGACAAGGACGGCGCCGAGGGCGCCAAGTTCTGCTGTAGCCCGCCGCCGCGCGACAAGGACGCGCAAGAGGCCGTCTGGCGGGGGTTGGCCAACGGCACCTTCCAGGTGTTCTCGTCCGATCACGCGCCCTATCGGTATGACGAAACCGGCAAGCTCTCGGCCGGCCCCAACCCAAGCTTCAAGCAGATCGCCAACGGCGTGCCGGGGATTGAGCTGCGATTGCCGTTGTTATTTTCCGAAGGGGTCGGCAAGGGCCGTATCGACATCCACCAATTTGTCGCCCTGACGGCGACCAACGTCGCCAAGCTTTACGGCCTGCACCCACAAAAGGGCACCATCGCCATCGGCGCCGATGCCGACATCGCGCTGTGGAATCCGACCCTGACCCGCACCGTCACCTGGGACGATCTGCATGACGATGTCGGCTATACGCCGTACGAAGGCATGACGCTGACCGGTTGGCCGGTGATGGTGCTGAGCCGCGGCCGCGTCGCGGTGGAAGACGGCGAATTGAAGGTCGAACGGGGTTCGGGGAATTTCCTGGTGCGCAACAAATCGGACGCGGCGAGGCCGCTCGGCCGGCTGAGCCCGGAAATGGACCCGGCACGCAATTTCGGCGCCCATATACTGCCTGGCGGCTAAGACAAAGGACGCATGTCATGACCGGCAACAGCGCGGGCCGCATCGTCGTCATCAACCCGAATTCCACACAGGCGGTGACCGACGGCATCGACGAGGCGATGCAGCCGCTGCGCTTCGCCGACGGACCGCGCATTGATTGCGTCACCCTCGCCGAGGGCCCGCCGGGCATCGAATGCCAGCGTCACGCGGACGCCGTCGTCGGACCACTGTGCGACCTTATCACCCGCGAAGACAATGCGGCCGATGCCTTCGTCATCGCGTGTTTCGGTGATCCGGGATTGCATTCGGCGCGCGAGACCACCACCAAGCCGGTGGTCGGCATCGCCGAGGCCAGCTATGCGGCGGCCCTGCAACTGGGCGAGAAATTCGGCGTCATCGCCATCTTGGAAAATTCGGCACGGCGGCAGCGCCGTTATATCCGCCAGCTTGGCCTGTCGGAAAGATACGCCGCCAGCCTGCCCATCGGCATCGGTGTCACGGACCTTGAAGGCGACGCGGTGGCCGAGCGCATGATCGAGGTCGGCCGCGATCTGATCGACAAGCACGGCGCCGAAGTCCTGATCATGGGCTGCGCCGGCATGGCCCGCCACCGCGCTCCGGTCGGCCGCGCCCTCGGCGTTCCCGTGCTCGACCCCAGCCAAGCCGCCTCCGCCCAGGCCATCGCCGCCGTCAGGCTCAAATATCTGACCGCATAAGCGCGGAGGGGTTAGCGAATTTCATCGGCGTAGGCCGCCGGGTCATAGGTGTCAGCGCCGCTGAGCGAATCCAACCAGTAGCCGGAACTGATGACCTCGAGACGCATGGCATCCTGGCTCATCGAAACCGTGCGCACGATCCAGATGACCTCCGCGGCTTTCGGAAACGACGTTCCTTGAAGTTGATCACCGTACAGACGATGCAAGACCGCGTGATCGTCCATGCCATCGGCGAGCAAGCGGACCAAAAACGACTCGGGAGGCGATGCCGTTAACAAGCCCCGCGCGGCGGCGTTTGTGGCGGTGATATCGAGTTCGATACGAACCGCGTCCGGCTCTGGAAACGATCGCGGAAAAGCCGCGTAGAGAAGGCTTCCGACATTGAACAGACGCTCGTGAAGCGAGGAGTTGACAACCGAGACCAAAGCCCTCCCGGCGGCGGTCGTAGCCGAAGTCGATAAAAACGGCCCCCTCGCCGACACGGTAGGTGTAGCCGAACCTCTCAACCGTAATGTCGTCGGTGGGAGGGTTCAGAGCCTTTTGCAGATCAACATTTAACGCTCGTGCGCCGATACCGCCCCGGTTCATGGGGCAAAGAACTTGGATGTCTTGGATGGGGTCGAAGCCGAACCGCTTTGGCAGCCTGTTCTTGACGATCTCGATAACTTTGCAGACGGCATCTTCGGGATCATGGGCCTCCACAAAATAGAAGTCCGTCTTTGCCCCTTTCTCGGTATCGAGACTGGGTATGTAGCCAGAGTTCAC
>JAYOFM010000078.1:5418-18920 GCA_038117225.1 Rhodospirillales bacterium | reverse complement strand
ATGTTAATACAAGGAGGAAAATATGAAACGTTTATTCACAGCCATTGCTGCCGCGGCGATGTTCGCGGCGACGCCGTCCCAGGCGGTTGAGATCGAGGTCGGCTATCCCTACTCGCACCTCTTCGACGTCACCTACGAGAAGATCATGAAGGACTTCTCGAAGGCACACCCGGACATCACGGTGAAGTTCCGCGCCACCTACGAACACTACGAGGATGCCACCCAGGTGGTTCTGCGCGAGGCCGTGTCGGGCAACCTGCCGGACGTCACCATGCAGGGCCTGAACCGCCAGGCGATCTTTGTCGAGAAAGGCATAGCCAAGTCGCTTGAGCCGTTCATCGCCAAGGAAGCCAACTTCGAGAAGGACGGTTATCACAAGTCCATGCTCGAGCTCGGCACCTTCAACGGCAAGGTCTACGGCCTTCCGTTCTCGGTCTCGCTTCCGGTGGGTTACTACAATATGGACTTGATGAAGAAGGCCGGCGTGACCAAGCTGCCGACGACTTGGGCGGAAGTCATCGACACCTGCAAGAAGCTGCGCGCCGGCGGCATCAAGAACCCCGTGTTCTGGGGCTGGAACATTACCGGCAACTGGTTCCTGCAGGCGCTTTTGTGGTCTCAGGATACGCCGATCGTCAAGGACGGCAAAATCAACCTAGGCGGCCCGGCGGGTCTCAAGGCACTTGAGACCATGAACGAGATTTTTCAGGGCTGCAAGATGAAGAACCTGAACTGGAAAGCGGCGCTGAAGTCGTTCTCCGCCGGCGAGATCGCCATGCTGTACTGGTCGACGTCGGCGCTTGGCACGGTCGAGCGTGGCAAGGGTGACTTTGAACTGAAGACCAATGAGTTTCCGGGTCTCAAGGGTTGGCCGATGGGCCTTCCGGCCGGTGGCAACGCCGCGATGTTAGTCTCGGCTTCGAAGGATCCGGCCCGTTTGGAAGCGTCCTGGAAGTTCCTGAAGTTCATCACCTCGGGCGTTGGTGCCGCCGCGGTGGCGGAAACCACGGGCTACATGCCGCCGAACAAGGCGGCCAATGAAATCATCTTGAAGGATTTCTATAGTCGCAACCCGAACAAACAGACCGCCGTTCGGCAATTGCCGTTGCTCCGCGAATGGATCGCCTATCCCGGCGAAAAGGGGTTGGCGGTGACCCAGGTGCTCTATGATGCCATGGAGGGCATGGTCCTCGGCGAGCACACGGACATGAAGAAACTGCAGGCCCAGTTGGTCGAGGAAATCAGCGAGATGCTGCCCAAGTAAGCAGTATACGTTTCTCCTCCCTGTGGGGTCTGGTCGGGGTGATGTGCCCCGGCCGGACCTCCACAGGGGTTTTCTTGAATTACCATTTTCATGGCTAAGATTAAGCGCGCGGATTGCCGCGTGACGGAGGTCGACTGTGAAAATTAAGGCTGCTGTTCTCCGTCAATCAGGCCAGCCGCGCCCTTATGCGGACAGCCTCCCGCTCGGCATCGAGGACGTCGAACTGGACCCGCCGTTGAAGGGGGAGGTTCTCGTGCAGATCAAGGCCGTCGGGCTATGCCATTCCGATCTTGTCGCCATCACCGGTGAGCGGGGGAAACCCATGCCCATGGTCATCGGCCATGAAGCCGCAGGCATCGTCGCCGAAGTCGGCCCCGAGGTGGACGGATTCGAGCCCGGCGATCACGTGGTGCCATCCTTCGTCGCCAATTGCGGTCGCTGCGACATGTGCCGCGAAGGCCGACCGGCGTTGTGCCAGCCGGCGAGCGTCGCCAATCAGGCGGGCACGCTGATGGACGGCACGACGCGCCTGCATGCCAACGGTCATCGCATCCATCATCATTCCGGTGTCGCGGCGTTTGCCGAATACGCCGTGATTTCTCAAAGCGCCCTCGTCAAGATCGATACCAGTGTTCCGTTCCAGCACGCGGCGTTGTTCGGTTGCGCGGTGATGACCGGGGTCGGCGCCGTGGTCAATACGGCCGATGTGGACCCCGGTCAGAGCATCGCCGTCGTCGGCCTTGGCGGCGTAGGACTCAGCGCATTGCTGGCGGCGCGCGCAGCCGGCGCTGGCCGAATCATCGCTATCGATGTTGAGAGCGCCAAACTCGATCTGGCGCGCGAACTCGGCGCCCATGAAACCTACAATGCCACCGACAGCGACGTCATCGAACGAATCCGCGCGGCAACCAACGGCGGCGTTCATGTGGCCGTGGAAACCGCCGGCGCGCCACGTGCCCTGGAAACGGCGTACAACATCACCCGACGCGGCGGCACAACGGTAACGGCCGGATTGCCCGGGCCGGAGGCGACGATAACTCTGCCGCACATCAGCCTGGCCGGCGAGGAGCGTTGTTTGAGAGGTAGTTACATGGGCAGTTGCGTGCCCAGCCGGGATATTCCGCGCTACATCGGATTGTTCCAGGATGGTCGCCTGCCGGTCGACCGGTTGATGTCACGATCCATCGACTTTGGTGAATTGAACGAAGCCTTCGACCGATTGGCTGATGTCAGTACGGTTCGCGAAGTCCTCGTCCTCTAAAGCCGGTCGACACCATGGCCGAAACCTTTGATTACATCATCTGCGGCGCCGGGTCGGCAGGCTGCGTGCTGGCCAACCGGCTGTCGGCGGGTGGCCGCAATCGGGTGCTGCTGCTGGAGGCGGGTGCACCCGACCGCAATCCCTGGATTCACATCCCCGTCGGCTATTACCGGACCATGCACAATCCGAAGACGGACTGGTGCTTCGTCACCGAACCCGACCCGGGCCTCGACGGTCGCCGCATCAGCTGGCCGCGCGGCAAGGTGCTGGGCGGGTCCAGCTCCATCAACGGCTTGGTCTACATCCGCGGCCAGCAACAGGACTACGACCACTGGCGCCAGCTTGGCAACGTGGGCTGGGGGTTCGAAGACGTGCTGCCTTACTTCAAGCGCTCCGAAAGCCAGGAACGCGGCGGCGATGCTCTGCACGGCGCCGACGGGCCTCTGAAGGTCACGGATCCGCGCATCCGCCGCCCGCTCTGTGATGCCTTCATTGCCGCCGCCGAGGACGCCGGCATCCCGCGCAACGACGACTTCAACGGCGCCCGGCAGGAAGGAGTCGGTTACTTCCAGACCACCATTCACCGTGGTCGGCGGTGCAGTTCGGCCCGCGCCTTCCTCAGGCCTGCCATGCAACGCCCGAATCTGAAGGTGGTGACCGGCGCGCATACGGAACGCGTGCTGTTCGACGGCAAACGTGCCGTCGGCGTCCGCTATCGCTGGAACGGCCAATCCACCGACGCGCACGGCGCGGCCGGCGTGGTGCTTTGCGCCGGCGCCATCGGCAGTCCGCAAATCCTTGAACTTTCGGGCATTGGCGATCAGGCGCGGCTGGGGGAACTGGGCATCGCGGCGGTTCATCACCTGCCCGGTGTCGGCGAGAACCTACAGGACCACCTGCAGGTGCGCAGCATTTACACAACCCGCCGGCCGATCACGCTCAACGACGAGGTCAACAACCCGTTGCGCAAGATGTGGATCGGCCTGGAGTATCTTTTGTGGCGACGCGGGCCGATGGCCATGGCGGCGAGCCACGTGTCGTTGTTCACCCGCACGGCACCCGAGGTGGCGACGCCGGATATTCAGTTTCATTTCCAGCCGCTCAGCGCCGCCGCGCCGGGCAAGGGTCTGCACCGGTTCTCCGCCTACACGTCCTCCGTAACGCAACTGCGGCCCGAGAGCCGGGGGTCGGTGCACATCCGCTCGGCCGATGCCCTAATGCACCCGGCGATCCAGCCCAACTCGCTCTCCGCGCCGCGCGACCAGGACGTTACCGTGGCGGCACTCAAGCTGTCCCGCGACATCTGCGCCCGCCCGCCGCTGGCCGACGAAACCGCCAGCGAGTATCTGCCCGGTCCCGACGTCCAGGGCGACGAGGCATTGCTGCGGTATGCGCACGAAACGGCGACGACCATCTACCATCCCGTCGGCACCTGCGGCATGGGTCGCGGCGACGGCGACGTGGTGGACGACCGCCTCCGGGTGCACGGGCTCGACGGTTTGCGCGTGATCGACGCCTCGATCATGCCTACCATCGTCTCCGGCAACACCAACGCGCCGGCCATCATGATCGGCGAGAAGGGGGCGGACATGATCCTGGAGGACAACCGATGCTGATCGCACAAATTTCTGACCTGCATTGCCGCGAGGCCCAGTCGCCGACTCTGCTGGGCGTCGATATCAATCGGAACATCGCCCGTGCCGTCGAGCGCCTGAACGCCTTGTCGCCGCGGCCGGATTTGGTGATCGCCACCGGTGATCTGACCGGCGGCGGCAAGCCCGATCAGTACGCGGCTCTTGATGCGCTGTTGGCGCCGCTGGACTTGCCGCTCTACCTGTTACCCGGCAACCACGACGAGCGCGAGCCGTTCCTCGCCGCCTTCGCCGGCCGCCACGGCGTGGAAGATAGAGATGTCGATTTCATGCAGACGGTCATCGAAACCGGCCCGTTGCGTCTGGTGGCGTTGGACACCATCCATCCCGGGCACCACAACGGCGGCATCCCGGACGAACGGCTCGCCTGGCTGGACGGCACCCTGGCGGCGGCCGCGGACGCGCCAACGCTGATCTACATGCACCACCCGCCTTTCCGCACCGGCATCTGGTGGATGGACCGGCTTGGCATCCTGGACGGATTGAACGGTCTGGCGGACGTGCTGGGGCGTCACGATCAGGTGGTCGGCATGGTCGCCGGGCACCTGCATCGAACCATCCACGCCACCTTTGCCGGCGTGCCGGTGACGGTGGCGCCGACCACGTGCTACGCCGTCGATCTAGACATCCACGACGAGGCGCTGCCGAAGGTCACGGCCGAGCCGCCGGGCTTCATGCTGCACTGGTGGCAAGCCGATACGTTGGTGTCACACACGCTGTTTCTCGACGGGCATGAAGTCGAAGATGTCACGGCGCTGATGCACAACTGGCCGGCACGACTCGAACGCATGCGCGAACACCTGCCGGTGCCCAAGGCACTGGGAGCCATCGAATGAATGCCGGGCCGCTCGCCGGCGTTCGCGTGCTCGACCTCAGCCGCGTGCTGGCGGCGCCGTCGTGCACGCAGATTTTGGGCGATCTCGGTGCCGACATCATCAAGGTCGAGCGTCCTGGAATCGGCGACGAAATCCGCGCCTGGGGACCGCCATTCCTGAAGGACGCGGACGGCAACGACACCGGAGAAAGCGGCTATTATCTCTCCACGGGGCGTAACAAGCGTTCCGTCACCATCGACATGTCGCGGCCCGAAGGCGTGGCGCTGATCAAGCAACTGCTCGCCTCGTGCCAGGTACTGATGGAAAATTTCAAGGTCGGCAGCCTGGCTAAATTCGGCCTCGACTATGAAAGCATCCATGCCGAATTTCCCAGTGTCGTTTACTGCTCGGTCACCGGCTACGGCCAGGACGGTCCCTATGCGGCGCGTCCAGGCTACGACATGGCGGCGCAGGGTCTGGGGGGTATTCTGAGCATCAACGGCGAGCCCGACGGGCCACCGTCGAAGGTGCCGATTGCCGTCAATGACGTGATTACCGGCCTCTATGCCGGCATCTCGATTCTCGCCGCGCTTAAGCACAGCGAACTGACGGGCGAAGGCCAGCAGATCGATCTGGCGCTGTTGGATGTGCAAGTGGCGTGGCTCTACAATCAGGGCGTCAATTATCTGCTCGATGGCCAAGTGCCGGGACGGCTCGGCACCGGCCATCCGAACATCGTGCCCTACCAGGCGTTCGAGGCATCGGACGGGTACATCATCCTCGGCGCCGCCAACGAAGACGCGTTTCGCCGCTTCTGCGAATTTTCCGGCCGTGCCGATCTGCTCGACGACCCGCGTTTTCGAACCAATGCCGACCGGGTGCGCAATCGTGCCGCCACCAACGCCGAAGTGCAGGCAATTATCGCCACGCGAACGGCCGGTGACTGGGTCAACGAGTTGTCCCGCCTCAACATCACGTGCACGCGGGTCAACACCATCGATCAGGTGTTCGAGGACCCGCAGGTCAAGGCGCGGCGCATGACCGTCGACATGAAACATCCACTGGCCGGCGATGATCCGCTGCGCCTGATCGCAAGCCCCATCAAAATGTCCGAAACTCCCGTCGGCTATCGCATCCCGCCGCCCACCCTCGGCCAGCACACGGACGAAATTCTTTCCGAACTGCTCGGCCTGGACGAAGCGGCGCGAAGCAAACTCAGGGCCGACGGAATCATATAATAAGGAGCAACCATGTCAGCAAAAGTTACCTTCGCCGGCTGCGGCGACGCTTTCGGCACCGGCGGCCGGTTCAACTCGTGTTTCGTCATCGATGTGGACGGCCTGCGCTACGCCATTGAATTCGGTGCCTCGTCGCTGGTGGCGCTCAATCAGGTCGGCATCAAACACTCGAGCATTGACGTCTTCGTCTTCACCCACATCCATGCCGACCACTGTTCGGGCATACCATCGATGATCCTGGACTCCATGCTCGGGGCCAAGCGTACCAAGCCGATGTATGTTGCCGGACCGCCCGATACGGAGGCGCGCATGCGCGAGATGATGGAAGTGATGCTGCCGGGCAGTCACGTCATGGTGCCTAAATTCGACCTCACCTACGTCGATATGAAGCTGATGAAACCGAACCCCATTGGCGACAAATTGGTCGTCACCCCGTATCCCGCCTATCACACGGCGGAAACCAACCCGACGTCGGTACGCTGCGAGGCCGGGGGCAAGGTGGTTTCCTACACCGGCGACAGTGCGTGGACCAAGCACATGCCTAAGGTGGCGAACGACGCCGATCTGTTCATTTGCGAAAGTTATTTTTACGAGAAGCCGATACGCTTTCACATGAACTACCCGGACGTCATCGAACATTGGGACGATTTCGGCGCCAAACGGATCATCCTCACCCATTTCAGCCCCGAAATGCTGGCGATGGCCGACAAGGTTCCCGAGGAATGCGCCCACGATGGGTTGGTCGTTGAGATATAGAACGAGGCCGTGCCACGCCGCCGCTTGGTGTCAGGAACGGTCATTGTCGTCGGCGCTGAAGATATTATCCGCTTTCGGGTTCAGCGGGGTCTCACAATTGTCTGGCGACATTAATTTCACTCGGGCCGGTCCGGACCTGACCTCGGTCCTCGAATCGTCGGGAGAGTTATCGATGCCCGTCAAACCGCACTCTCATTCCGCTCGTTGATTCGGCGTATATGGAATGGGAGAGGAGGGTCAGTCGGAGATGAGGCAGGACTCCAGATGAGGTCGAAAGTGCTCCAATGAGGGCGTCGGGGCGCCCGGCGTCTTGGCGTCTTCATCCCAACGCCGCAAGGCCAATGCATCGTCCGCGAAGGGATGATCGAGAAAGGCATGGCTCTCGGCCGGAGTCAGCGGCGGCCCCTGGTTCTCAAGGCTGGCGATCGAGGCCACGCTCAGGGCATCGCCATACCCCTGTTCCGTCGCCACGAGGTGGCGTTTTGCCAGAACATGCAGGGCGATGGGGCCGGTTGATTGATCGACCGAGGGGCAGCCGTATCAGCCTGCTGTGGCCGCTGGTACATCAAACTGGTACACATCGAACTATACGGGAAAAAAGTAGGAAGCAGTTTCAGGGAATATCAAAAGCTTGATATATGACGTAGTTCCCATCTGCTCTACCAATATGGCCGTCTGGCTTCGACAGAGACCATGGTCGATAACGTCAGATGCTCTAAGCTACGTACCGGCCGCGCACCGCCGGTGGCGATCGGATGAAGCGAGATGAGATCGAGATATATCTCCATCTTAACGTTGTCGGGCCATGTCGCTTGAGGGGTTGTTCGGCCGTCCGTCGGAGTAATGTCTCTGTTATCCTTGCGCCAGTGACAAGGTAACGGTGATGGGCTTATGACGGAGATTTCCTCATTCTGGCAGAGGCGTGAGAACGCGCATGTTTTCATGTCCGCGCGCGAGGATACCCTCGGTCGGATCACCCGCGCGATATCCCCGGCGGGGGCGCCAATATATCGGTGGGTTCTGTTCGAGCTTGGCGCGAGCGGGGAGGGCGCGTCCGGCGTGGCGTCGTCCTTGGTCACGGCCAAGCGCCACGTGGAGCGGCTTGTGGAAGCGGCTAGTGCTTCAGATGCCGAGCAGGCGTTCGTCTATGTCTTGGCGATGATCGGCGGCCGGCGGACTTATGTCGGCTGGACCACCGATGTGGAACGCCGGTTGGCGGCGCACAACAGCGGTCGCGGCGCGCGCGCGACACGGGGGCGACGCTGGCGCCTAATTCATGTGGAGACGTTTCCCACGCGGCGCCTCGCCATGGCGCGCGAGGTTGAGTTGAAGCGCGACCGGCGCCTGCGGCGTGAATTGACGGCGGAGCGTTATTCCGAACGCGGCGCCTCGACACAGTGACAGTTTTCATCGCTCTATCCGGTATTGCCATCACGGAAATGGCGATGAAAGGCCTGGACTATCCTGGCGCGTTGGGGTCCGGTATCGCCGCCGCGCAGGCGTACGATCGTTCGACCACGATCGTTCGACCACGGGCGTCGGCCGCATGGCCGCGGCCCGAGGCGGCGACGATGGAGGGCCAGGCCATGACTATCCCGACTTTCGATGACGTGACGGCGGCACACGAGCGCATCAAGCCGCACATCCACCGGACACCGGTGCTGACATCGCGTTACTTCGACGAACTTTCCGGCGCCGAGTTGTTCTTCAAGTGCGAGAATTTCCAAAAGGCCGGCGCCTTCAAGGCGCGCGGCGCATCGAACGCGGTGTTCGGATTGAGCGAGGACAAAGCGACCAAGGGCGTCGCCACCCATTCGTCCGGCAACCACGCATCGTCATTGTCATACGCCGCCGGACGACGGGGGATCCCGGCCACCGTGGTGATGCCGCGAACGGCGCCGGAGGCCAAGAAGGCGGCGGTGCGCGGTTATGGCGGCACCATCGTCGAATGTGAGCCATCGACCACCTCCCGTGAGGCGGCGGTTGCCGAGCTGGTGGCGGAAACAGGCGCCGAGTTCGTGCATCCCTATAACGACCCGCGCGTCATTGCCGGTCAGGCCACGTGTTCGCTGGAACTGATCGACCAGGTCAGCGATCTGGACGCCATCATCGCCCCCATCGGTGGCGGCGGCATGATCTCGGGCAGCTGCCTGACGCTGTCCAACATGGCGCCGAAAATGGAAATCTACGCCGCCGAGCCGGAAAAAGCCGACGACGCCTACCGCTCATTCAAGGCCGGTCACATCATCGCCGACGACGCGCCCGACACCATCGCCGATGGTCTCATGGTACCGCTCAAGGAATTGACCTGGCATTTCGTCTCAAACCACGTCACCGACATCCTGACGGCGTCGGAGGACGACATCATCGGCGCCATGAAGCTGACCTGGCAACGCATGAAGATGGTCATGGAAGCATCCTCCGCGGTGCCGCTGGCGACCATTCTGAAGAACAAGGGTATCTTCGCCGGCAAGCGCGTCGGCGTCATCATCACCGGTGGCAACGTCGATTTCGACACCTTGCCCTGGATCAAGAAATGACCGGAAAGGGACCAGCCATGAGCACGGCAATCAATCTCGCCGACTACGAGGTCGGCTACAACATCCCCGCCTCCATCGGCATGGACGAAGCCGACATCCAGACCCCCTGTCTGGTGATCGACCTGGATGCGCTGGAACGCAACATCACCAAGATGGGCAAGTTCGCCAAGGACGCGGGTGTGCGCCATCGTGTGCACGGCAAGATGCACAAGTCCGTGGATGTCGCCCTGTTGCAGGAAGAACTGGGTGGTTCATGCGGCGTCTGCTGCCAGAAGGTATCGGAGGCCGAGGCCTTCGCCCGGGGCGGCATCAAGGACGTCTTGGTGTCCAACCAAGTGCGCGACCCGGCCAAGATCGACCGCCTCGCCCGGCTGCCGAAGCTGGGCGCGCGCACCATCGTCTGCGTCGATGATATCGCCAATGTGGCCGAGTTGTCGGCGGCGGCGCAAAAGCACGGCACGACGATCGAGTGCATTGTCGAAATCGACTGTGGCGCCGGGCGCTGCGGCGTGACCTCCACCGACGCCGTATTGCAGATCGCCCGTGCCATCGACGCGGCGGACGGGCTCAAATTCTCGGGCATCCAAGCCTATCAGGGTGCCATGCAGCACATGGAAAGGTACGAAGACCGCAAGGCTAAGTTCGACATCGCCTTGGCCATGACCGAGGACGCGGTCGACGCTCTGAAAGCCGAAGGGCTCGAGTGCGACATCGTCGGCGGCGCCGGCACCGGTAGCTATTATTTCGAATGCAATTCCGGCGTTTATAATGAACTGCAGTGTGGCTCCTACGCCTTCATGGATGCCGACTACGGCCGTATCCTCGACAAGGACGGCAAGCGCATCGACCAGGGGGAGTGGGAAAACGCGTTGTTCATCCTGACCTCGGTGATGAGCCACGCCAAGGCCGACCAGGCCATCTGTGATGCCGGTTTGAAGGTTCAGAGTGTCGACAGCGGCTTGCCCGTTATCTACGGCCGCGACGATGTCGAGTACCTCAAATGTTCGGACGAACACGGCGTCATTTCCGATCCGAATGGCGTCTTGGCCGTCAACGACAAGCTGAAGTTGGTGCCCGGTCATTGCGACCCGACCTGCAATGTCCACGATTGGTACGTCGGCGTGCGCGCCGGCAAGGTCGAAACGATCTGGCCAGTCACCGCACGCGGCCTGGCCTATTGAGCGACATCACCGCCATCGGCGTTGTAACCAACGGGACCCATTCGAGCCGCACATCGGACGATGCAATCGCGCTGTTCGATCTCTGAGTGCCCGGGCCGCGTCCGTCACAGTGGGACGGCATTTGATCGCGGCTTCACCACCTTGTATACCGCTATCTATCGTCCGCTGAGCGACGAATAGGGAGGGTTAACATGGCAAGCTTGATTGCGCCCCACGGGGGCGGTGCTCTGACGCCGCTTTTGGTGTCGGAGACGGAACGCGCGGCGGAAATGGAACGGGCGCGCGGACTGACCCCGGTGCCGATGAGTAGCCGCGAGGTGTCCGATCTGTTGATGCTTGGCATGGGCGCCTATACGCCGCTTCGGGGCTTCATGGGCGAGGACGACTGGCGCGGCTGCTGCGTCGACATGAAAACCGCCGACGGTGTCTTCTGGCCGATTCCGATCACCCTGTCGTGCACCGCGGACACGGCCGGTGGCATTGCTCCTGGTGACGAGGTCGCCCTGGTGGATGAGGATGGAGCCATCCTCGGCATCCTGACGGTGACGGAAAAATATGCCATCGACCGCGATCTGGAGTGTACATCCGTGTTTCGAACCGCCGATGCCGCGCACCCGGGCGTACAAAAGGTCATGGCCCAGGGCGAGGTCAATCTCGCCGGCCCGGTCAAAACCCTGAGCGAGGGGCATTACCCGGAGACTTACGCCGGCCTGTATTTTCGTCCGGCCGAGACTCGCCAGATGTTCGCCGACAAGGGCTGGTCGACCGTGGCGGCCTTCCAGACTCGCAATCCCATGCACCGGAGCCACGAATACCTCGCCAAGATCGCCATCGAAATATGCGACGGCGTGCTCATTCATCAGGTGCTTGGCGCGCTCAAGCCCGGCGATATCCCGGCCGATGTACGGGTTGGTGCCATTAATGCCCTGGTCGATAATTATTTCGTGCCCGGCACGGCGATCCAGGCCGGTTATCCCATTGAAATGCGCTATGCGGGGCCGCGCGAGGCATTGCTGCATGCCGTGTTCCGTCAGAATTTCGGCTGTTCGCATCTGGTCGTCGGCCGCGATCATGCCGGGGTCGGCAGCTACTACGGGCCGTTCGACGCGCACCAGATTTTCGACGACATCGCGGCGGATGATTTGCTGCTGAAGCCGTTGAAGATCGACATTACGTTCTTCTGCCATGCCTGCGGCGGCATGGCGACGGGTCGCACCTGCCCGCACGGGGAGGAGCGCCGGCTCAATATTTCTGGAACCGAATTACGCGCCATGTTCGAAAATCACGAGACGGTGCCCGCGGAATTCAGCCGGCCGGAAGTGGTCGCCGTGCTGCAGGCGTATTACGACAGCACGCGCTTGACGTAGTCGGTCAGTATTTCGAGGCTTTCGACGGCGGACGCGCGGCCCGTATCAATTTCCAATTCCGGGGCCGTCGGCTCTTCGTATGGCGCGGAGATGCCCGTGAAGTCGGCGATTTCGCCGGCGCGCGCGCGTGCATATACACCCTTGGTGTCCCGTCGTTCACAGACCGCGATTCCGGGATTGAGGAAAATTTCATGAAAGCCATCGCCGGCCGCGCGTCGCGCATGGTCGCGCCCCGCTTGGAACGGTGAAATGAACGCGGTCAGGACGATGATGCCGCTGTGCGCCGCCAATGCCGCGACCTCGCCGACCCGCCTGATGTGTTCGCGCCGGTCGTCCGGGGAAAAACCGAGATCGGCGCAGACGCCGCGGCGAAAATCGGCGCTTTGCAGTTTCAGCACTCGGTAGCCATCGTCGAATAGCGCCCGTTCAAGGGCCGTCGCTAGCGTCGCTTTGCCCGAACAGGGCAAGCCGGTGAACCACAACACGCCGCCTCGGTGGCCATGACGAGCGTGGCGCTCGGCGTCGGAGACCAGTGAGTCGACATCTGAGATATTTCGTGATTTGGGCTTCATGGGCGCGTTCGATCCGTCGGTAATCTTGCCCGCGCATCCGTAGGACGCGGCCCCGACAACTTCAAGAACCTTTATCGCGCCGTCCGATTGGGTGGGTTTTTTCCGAAATAGGGGTTTGATGCGAGCCGGCGGTTGTGGCATCATGTGCCCGCATCCTCCACCGGCCCTCCATCTGCGCCCCGTTTCGGCGGCGCCGAACTCAATTGCTGACAGCAAGGAGCACGTACAATGGCCCGGAAATCAAAATCCACGAAGCCGAGCGTTCTGTTGTTCAATGTTGTCTATGAGGACGGCTCCTTGAGTTCCAACCGCAAGGTTTCCAGTGAACTACTGGATGATCGATTCGGCGAGGACCCAATGGATTTGGCGCGCGAGGCGATCGAGCGCCAGGATGCCGAAATCGCCGAACGGTCGGGCGTACCGAAGGCCAAGGTCAAGGAAGTCGCTCGCGCCTAACGCGCCGCCGACCCAGCGCAGGGACCGTCCACGACCCGAAAAGAAAACGCCCCCGAAACGAGCGGTTCCGGGGGCGAAACTTTGGTTGCCGCGCGAAACAGCGCGCCGGGGCACCAGCCTTACTTCGGTTGCGGCACGATGCGGATATACGGTTTCGGCGATTTCCAGCCGTCCGGGTACTTTTCCTTCGCCTGTTCGTCGGAGACGGCGGGGACGATGATAACGTCATCGCCCTGTTGCCAGTTGACCGGCGTCGCCACCTGATGCTTGGCGGTGAGCTGGCATGAGTCCAGAAGCCGCATCACCTCATCGAAGTTACGCCCGGTGCTCATGGGGTAGGTCAGCGTCGCCTTGATCTTCTTGTCCGGTCCGATCAGGAACACCGAGCGGACGGTGGCAT
>JAYOFM010000078.1:0-5408 GCA_038117225.1 Rhodospirillales bacterium | reverse complement strand
CGGTGGCATTGTCCATCGGCGGGCGGCCCTCGGACGTCATGCCGGCATTCGACGGCAGCATGCCAAAGGCCTTGGCGACCGATAGGTCGGTATCGCCGATCATCGGATAGTTGACGGCATGGCCTTGGGTTTCCTCGATATCCTTCGACCATTCCTTATGATTGTCGACCGGATCCACGCTAAGGCCGATGATCTTGCAATTGCGCTTGGTGAATTCGGGTTCGAGCCCGGCCATGTAGCCCAACTCCGTGGTGCAGACCGGCGTGAAATCCTTCGGATGAGAGAACAGGATAGCCCATCCGTCGCCGATGAAATCGTGAAAGCTGATTTTGCCCTGGGTGGTTTCGGCCGTGAAATTCGGAGCTTCGTCGTTGATCGTCAATGACATGGTGGTCTCCCTATCTTCCGCTAGCCTTGAAATGCCTACGCGGGACGCCTCGACTGGCTGGTGCGGCGTCACCGAGTGCCGTTGAGGTACGCCTATCATGCCACCGCCGCAATAGGCGCCGCATGATAACTCCGTCAAATATCCGTGAAACAGGTCTAGGCGTATGACGCCTCGTCGAACGACCGTTCGTTGTCCCAGATTTCCTTGGGGATGGGCAGGCCTTCAAAATGGGCGTCGGTCAACGGATTGTCGGCCGGGATACCCAGCTTGGTTTCCAGCGTCAGCATCAGCTGGCGCGTGTGCTGGCCGGAATGCCAGCCGGTGCGCTCCAGCACCTCGTGCAGCGTCACATCGCCGTAATAGACCTTTCCGGGCTGCGTGAAGTCGGTGGTGCGACCGTCCCGTTCCCACCAGGCATTCAGGCGATCCTTGATGGCCATCCCGAAATCCAGCAACTGCTGCTTTGTCTCCAACTCCGGCGGCAGCACGGAAAGCAGGGCTTCGTATGTGTAGGGGGCATCATGCTCGACCCGGTCGAGAAAAACCTCGGGGATATTGAAGACGTGATAGGCGAGCTGGCGGTAGCTGCGCGGCCGGCCGGGAAGAATGGTGTCCAGCTGATCCTCCGGGATCTGCCGGAGAACGCCGTGTGCCGCGTCGAGAATACCGTTGATGCGCGCCAGCATGACTTCCGGCGCCAACATCGGCTGTTCGCGCCAGGCGAAGCCGGCCACCTTGGCGACATCGCGGAACACCGCCCCGTTGGCCCACTGATCGCCGCGGGCGACGATCGGCACCAGCCGCACGCCGAGGGCTTCCAGTTCCTTGAAGCCGTCCTTGTCCTCCAGCACGTTGACGGATTCGAACGTCATGCCGTTGGCGAGCAGGAATTCCTTGGTCTTCAGGCAGCTCGAGCAACCGGGCTGCCAGTAGACCTTCAACGGGGCTTGTGGGTCGGTGGTGGCCATCGTCATTTTCTCCGCGCCAACTGCAATCTCGAATGTTGGTGAACCCTAGCCAGCCAGCGCATGTACTTCAACCATGCATCCTCCGACGCGGGCCAACGACAATACCGGCGAAATCACGGAGGCGTTGGAGAGAACCCGCCAAGCGACAGATGACATGCATGCTGCGGTGATCGAACAATTACGTCAGTCCACCGCCTTGTTGTCCTTTTGCCCAGTGCGCGCGAAACCCTATGATAGGTCGAACTGCGGATACAGGAGGCTCGTCCATGAGCGGTTACGATCTATCTTACGTCGCCATTGCCAGTCGCGACGTGGTCCGAACGACACGGTTGTTCGGTGACGGCCTTGGCATGACCGCGACCACCATCGATGCCCCCGGCGGCTCGGTGAGTGTGTTCCGTGCCGGTCGTGGTGGCATCGCGGTGTTCGATTGCGAACACCCGTTGCTTGATCGGCCGGGCGAGCCCGGTCTCGATCACATTGCCCTGGCCACTGTGGAACCCGCCGGCGCTGCGGAAATCCACGGATTGCCGGCCATCGGTCGCGGTGATGAAATCGGCCTCGGCGGTGGACCCCAGACGCGCGTCGACGCGGCGGCGACGGCGGGCGTGCGGCTGCGTTTTACCGGCGCTCTGGATTTAGCCGCCAGTAACGGCGGCGCGGTCGAACGCATCGACCATCTGGGCATTGCCAGTCTCGACGTTGCCGGCGATGAACGCGTCTTCGCCGGCAACCTGGGTTGCCCAGTGGAAAGCCGCCAGACCGACATGGAAGTCCGCACCGCGGTCGAAAGCTTTACCTCCGACAAATACGGCGTCGTCTATCACTCGCGCGACCCCGAACCCGTCGGCGGGCTGCGCGTGCTGTTCATCGGCCTCGGCGATCTGGAGCTTGAATTCCTGCAAGAGTTCGACCCGAATGTTGATCGCGTCATCGAACATGGCAAACCGGGGAGCACCAAGCAGGATCAGGGCGCCATCGGCCGCTTCGTCGCCAGGCGCGGCGCCGGTCTGCACCACATCGCCCTCAAGACACCGGACATCGACGCCGCGCTGGCGGCGCTTGACGCGGCGGGGCATCGTGTCATCGATCGCACCGGCCGGCCGGGGTCGCGCCGCGCCCGCATCGGTTTCGTCCATCCGTCAGCGCTGGGTGGCGTGTTGCTGCATTTCGTCGAACGTCAGGAACTCTGAGCTGGAAGATCGTGAACCGGGAATTGGCCGGGGATTGCTACCAATTCACCCCGTCACCTTCTAGACTGCGACCGCGCAACCACAATCGGCCGCGCTGATTGGAACCATGAACGCACTCCGACCCTTTTGGATCATCGCCCCGCTGCTGATTCTGGCCGTCCTCTGGCCGGGCGTGTCAGTGGCGGAACCGGGCTTCGATTCCAAGGCGGCGGCATGGACAAGGACTCTCGACAGTCTGGAACGTCGGGTCCGAGCCGGCGACGCCGACGACAAAGTGGCCGCGCGCCATCGGGCGGCGCTGGAGGACGTGCGCGCGGCGGCCGTGGAGGCCCGCGCGATGTCGGTCACGGAGACCGAGGATGTGGGAACCCTGCTGAAGGCTCTCGGCGCCCCACCGGCGGAGGGAAAGCCGGCCGAACCGGCGACGATCGCGGCGAAGCGCAAGGACCTTGAAACGCGTCTGGCCGCCGCTCGTGCGGAAGTGGCCCAGGCCGATCTGACCTTGAGCCGCATTCAATCCATCGTCCAGATCATGACAGCCAAACAGAGACGTCGGGTGGTCGAGCACCTGTTGACCCAGCATCCGATCCCGTTCCTGCCCGAAACCGCGCAGCAGGCAGTGCCCGAACTGTTGCAAGCGGTCACTGCGGTGGCTCAATCCCCAGTGATCTGGTTCGAGGGATTGTCCGCCAAGGACCGGGGCAAGCAGTGGCGGCCGGCGTTGGTCATTCTGCTGGCGTTCCTGCTGGCCTGGGGGTTACGCACGCCGATTTTGCGCTATGGCGGCCCCAGTGACGCTATCGAAAACCCGACCTATGGCCGTCGTCTGATCGCCGCGGCCGCCATCGCGGCGGCCCGTGGCATCGTGCCGGCGGCGGTGATCGGTGGCGCCTATGTCTGGTTCAATAGGCCGAATGCGCTGGTCTCCGGCTTGTTTGCCGATACTTTGAATAACCTGCTGATCAATTTGCTGATCTTCGTCGTCGCCATGGCGACCATGCGCGCCGTGCTGTCGCCGCGCAACGTGACGTGGCGATTGACCGATCTGACTCCGGACGCCGTCCAATCGCTGGCCCGTTGGTCGTTGATGCTGATTGCGCTTTTCACCGCCGAGCGGTTTCTGGCGGAAAGCATTGCAAGCCGCGGCGTGTCGCAGGAACTGGAATCCTTCTTCGGATTCCTGATCACCGTGCCGGAGGTGACGCTGATCGCGTGCTTGTTGTTGCCGAACCGTCTGTGGACCTTGCCGATGCCGTCGGCAACGCCGGAATATCCCGTGGTCAACCGGCCCATTGGACAGTTGATGCGGCGGTCGGTGGTGATCGTCGCGGTGCTGGCGCTGCTCGCCGTCGCCATGGGGTATGTGATTCTCGGCCGTTTCGTGATCGAGGGCATGATCGTCAGCAGCGTCGTCGTCGCGCCGTTGGTCCTTATTCACCGCTTCGCGCGGGAAGGCATCGCCCGCATGGCGCGGATCGTGCTCGCCCGCTCGAGGCGCGAGGTGCAGACGGAAACCGGCGATGTCACGACGTTCTGGCTGAATACCGTGGCCGATGTGACCTTGATCGCCGCCGCCAGCGTGCCGCTTGCCCTGATCTGGCAGATACCGACGGACGGCCTCAGGGAATGGTTGCGCGCGGGGATGGAGGGGTTCACCGTCGGCGCCATCACCATCTCGCCGACGGATATTCTTATCGCGTTGCTGGTGTTCTTCGGTGTCATGGTATTGACGCGGTTGCTGCAGCGACTGTTGCTCGACCGGGTGCTGCCGCAGATGCAGGTCGAAGTCAGCGTCCGACATTCGATCGCGACCGGCATCGGTTACCTCGGCGCCATCCTCGCCGTCGCCTTCGGCATAGGCGCCGCCGGTATCGACCTGACCAATCTGGCGCTGGTCGCCGGCGCCTTGTCGGTCGGTATCGGTTTCGGCCTGCAAAGCATCGTCAACAATTTGGTTTCCGGTTTCATTCTATTGTTCGAGCGGCCGATCAAGGTCGGCGATTGGATCATCGTCGGCGACAAGGAAGGATTAGTGAAGAAGATCAGCTTCCGCGCCACGGAGATCGAGACATGGCAGCGCGCCTCCGTCATCGCGCCGAACGGCGAGTTACTGACTACGGCGGTGACCAATTGGACCCATTCCGACCGCCGCGGCCGAGTTGAGGTTCCCGTCGGCGTCGCCTATGGCAGCGATGTGGAGAAGGTGCGAGAAATCCTTCTCGCCTGCGCCGACGAACATGACCGCGTCCTGAAGGATCCGCCACCCTGGGTGTTGTTTATGAACTTCGGCAACTCGAGTCTGGATTTCGAACTGCGCTGCTTCACCAACGACGTGATGCGGCGTATGGGCTGCGCCAGCGACCTGCGCTTCGCCATCGACAAGCGTTTCCGCGAAGAAGGCATTGAGATACCGTTCCCGCAACACGTGGTTCACATGGCACCGCCGCCCGATAAGGATTGATCCGATGACCGCCAACGCTTCCATCCAATTGAGCCCCAAGGACAACGTCGCGCTGGTGCTGTTCGACGTCGCCAAGGGCGACACGGTGCAGCCGGTGTCGATCACCGCGCGCGAACCGATCCCGCGCGGCCACAAGCTGGCGGTGGCGCCGATCAAGCAAGGCGAGGCAGTGCTCAAGTACGGCCAGATTATCGGCTTCGCCTCGGCCCACATCGCGCCGGGCGAACACGTGCACGTGCACAACGTCTCCATGGGGGACTTCGAACGCGATTACGCCTATGGCGAGGGTGCCGTCGAGACCGCCATGGTGGCGGAAGCCGAACGCGCCACCTTTCAGGGCTATCGGCGCGAGGACGGTCAGATCGGTACCCGCAATTACATCGGCATCGTCACCTCGG
>JAYOFM010000077.1:0-19107 GCA_038117225.1 Rhodospirillales bacterium | reverse complement strand
GCGCCGGGCTCGACCAGGAACGGCCACAGCCATGCGAATAATCATCGCCGCCGTCGGGCGCGCGAGGCAAGGACCCGAGCGCGCCCTCTACGACCATTTCGCGGCCCGCGTCCAACCCACCCCGGAACTTCGCGAAGTCGAGGAAAAGAAGCCGCTGGAAGCGGCTGAACGCATGCGCCGCGAGGGTGAACGTCTGCTCGCCCAAGTCCCCGATGGCGCCTTCGTCGTCGCGCTCGACGAAGGCGGCAAGACTCTGAGCAGCCGCCATTTCGCCGACCACCTACAGGCCGCGCTCAACGACGGGCATCGGGACCTGGTGTTTATTATCGGCGGCGCCGACGGGCTCGATGGGGTGGTGCTCGAGGCCGCCAACCTGGTTCTCGCCTTCGGCCCGCAGACCTGGCCGCACATGCTGGTCCGGGGCATGCTCGCCGAACAGCTCTACCGCGCCCAGTCGATCCTTCAGGGCCATCCCTATCATCGGGACTGAAGCCTCGTAATTTCGCCGCATTGTCCCTATATTCAGGCGCGAATCGACGCTGCCCGGAAGGCCTCTGATCCGATGCCCAAGCCCCCCACCGCCGACCGCCCCAAACCGGTAATGCTGTGTATCCTTGACGGCTGGGGAAAACGCGGCCCGGCCGATGACAACGCCATCGCTTTGGCGGCGACGCCCAATTGGGACCGCATGGTCAAACAGTGGCCGACCGGCCAATTGCTGGCATCGGCCGAGGATGTCGGACTGCCGGCCGGCCAGATGGGCAACTCCGAAGTCGGACACATGAACCTGGGCGCCGGCCGCGTGGTACTTCAGGATCTACCACGTATCGACAAGGCCATCCATTTCGGCGACCTCAGCAAGAATCCCGAGCTGATTACATTCATAGATCGGTTGAGGGAAACGGGCGGCGCGGCGCATCTGGTCGGGCTGCTGTCGGATGGCGGGGTCCATACACATCAGAAACACATTGAGGCATTGGCGGCGATTATCGCCGGCGCCGGCGTGCCGGTTCGCCTGCACGCGCTGCTCGACGGCCGCGACGCGCCACCAAAATCGGGGCGCGATTTCATGGCCCGATTCGTCGACGTGCTGTCTGCGGTTGACGACGTCTCCGTCGCCACCGTCGGCGGTCGCTACTGGACCATGGACCGGGACAACCGCTGGGAACGGGTGGCCAAGGGTTATGCGGCATTGGTCATGGGTCAGGGCGAACAAGCCGACGACCCGGTTGCCGCGATCCAGGCAAGCTATGATGCCGGCAAGACCGACGAGTTCATGGAACCGACGGCGATCGCCGGGTATGCCGGCATGGCGGATATCGATGGCCTGCTGATGGCCAACTTCCGCTCGGACCGTGCGCGTGAAATCCTCACCGCCCTCGCCGATCCAGATTTCGACGGGTTTGAACGGCCACGCGTCGTCGACTTCGCCGCCCGGCTTGGCATGGTCGAATATTCGGACAAGCTGAATGCGTTCTTTCCGGCAATGTTCCCGTCGGTCGACCTGGACGGCATCCTCGGCCAGACGGTCTCCGAGGCCGGATTTAAGCAGTTGCGCATCGCCGAGACCGAGAAGTACGCCCACGTCACCTTCTTCCTCAACGGCGGACGCGAGCAGATATACGACGGCGAGGAGCGCATCCTGGTGCCGTCGCCCAAGGTCGCCACCTATGATCTGCAACCGGAAATGTCGGCGCCGCAGGTGACGGCGGAGTTGGAACGCGCCATCGCCGATGGTGGCTTCGATTTGATCGTCGTCAACTACGCCAATGGCGACATGGTCGGCCATACGGGAGTTCTATCCGCCGCCATACGGGCGGCCGAAACCATCGACGACTGCCTTGGCCGGTTGGAGCGCGCCATCACGGATGCCGGCGGCGTCATGTTCGTGACCGCCGACCATGGCAACTGCGAACAGATGGCCGACCCGTCGAGCGACGATCCGCACACCGCGCACACCTTGAACCCGGTGCCGAGTATTCTGGTCGGCGCACCGGCGGCGGTTGCCGGCCTCGCCGAGGGCCGTCTGGCCGACGTGGCGCCGACGCTGCTCGACCTCATGGGGTTGGCGCAGCCGACGGCGATGACCGGACATTCCCTATTGCGCAGCGCCGACAGCGAAACCCAGGCAGCGGAGTAGGCACGGTCGATGCGGACAGGGCGTCAACGCCGATTGCTGCCGGTCTTTCTTTGCACGATCTGCATCATCGCCGCCGGGACGATGGCGGTATCCTCGGCTGCCGCCGCCAACAAGGCGGGCAGCGGCACCGATGCGCGGCTACGCGAGGTCGAGCGCCAACTGGAAAGCGGTCGCGCCAAGAGCCTGGACCTGAAACGCAAGGCGACTGAACTGGAAGCCGAGGTGGTCTCGCTCAGGCGCGACCTCATTGAGGCGGCGGCGATCATCCAATCCCACGAACGCACCGCGGCGGATCTCGCGGCGCGCCTGCAAACGCTGGAATCCCTGCAATCGACGAAGGTGGCAAACCTGGCGCAACGCAGGCGCCAGTTCGGCGCCACCCTGATGGCGCTGCAGAAAGTCGCCCGACATCCGCCCGAAGCCATGGTGGCACAGCCCACCAGCCCGGCCGAAACCGTGCGCAGCGCCATCCTGCTGCGCGCCGCGGTGCCGGAAATTGAGCGCCGTGCCGTCCGATTGTCCGAGGAATTGGATTTCATCGTCAAGACGCGGTTCGAGACCCGACGACGAAAACTGGAACTGGAAGCATCGGCCAAGGCGCTGGCGGTGGAGCGCAAGCGACTCGGTCTGCTGCTGGCGCGAAAATCGGTGTTGGTGCGGCGCACGGTTACCGACAGCCGTAACGAGGAACGCCGCCTCGGTCAGTTGGCGCGCGAGGTCAAGGGCCTGCGTGGCTTGATGGCGCGACTCGAAGATGATCGTCAGCAGCGGCGGAAAGGATCGGCGGCTCTGGCGCCGACACCTACAACGCGGACCTCCACACCGCCGGCCAAGGCGCCGGCAACGAAAGCCGTCGCGGCATCGACGCCACCCCAGGGCTTCACCAAATTACCGATCAGCAAGGCGCGTGGACGGCTGCCGTATCCCGCTGTCGGACGCATCATCGGCCATTTCGGCCAAACAATGTCCAAGGGTGTGACCCGCAAGGGTATTGACCTGGCGACGGCGCCGGCCGCCCAGGTGGTGGCCCCCTACGAGGGCCGCATTGTCTTTGCCGGCCAGTTTCGCGGCTATGGGCTGCTCTTGATCATCGAACACAGCGAGGGATACCATAGCCTGATGGCCGGCATGTCCCGCATCGACGGGTCGATAGGACAATGGGTCCTGGCGGGGGAGCCAGTCGGCGTGATGGTCAGTGGCAATTCGGGCAACAACAACACTGGCAACGACAAGCCGGTTCTCTACGTAGAATTCCGCCGCAATGGCGAACCCATAAACCCGGTGCCGTGGCTGGCGTCAAACAAGGAAAAGGCAAGCGGATGAAAACGCGCAACTTCTCGAAAGCCACCCTCTCGGCCGTCTTCGTCTCGGTCTTTCTGCTCGGCGGCCCGGCGGGCGCCGTCGATGCGAAAAACCAAAACGACGCCGACACCTATCGCTTTCTCAATCTGTTTGGCGATGTTTTCGAACGGGTACGCAGTGAATACGTGGAGGAACTGACCGACGAACAGATGATCGAGGCGGCCATCACCGGCATGCTGGCGACCCTTGATCCCCATTCCAGCTATATGAATTCCAAGCGCTTCAAGGAAATGACCGTCAACACCCGAGGTGAATTCGGCGGTCTCGGTATTCGCGTTACCATGGAGAATGGTTACGTCAAAGTGATCTCGCCGATCGAGGACACGCCGGCGCATCGTTCGGGTATCGAGCCGGGAGACCTGATCACCCATCTGGATGGCGAGGCGGTGCAGGGCATGACCCTCGGCGACGCCGTAGAGAAGATGCGGGGCCGGGTCGGCTCGGACATCAAGTTGACCATTTTCCGCACCGGGCGCGAGCCGTTCGACGTCACCGTCACCCGCGCCGTGATCAAGATCGATCCCGTGCGTGCGCGCATTGAGGGCAAGATCGGCTACGTCCGCATCACCTCGTTCAATGAACAGACCGACGTCGCCCTCGCCAAGGCGTTCAAGCGCTTCGACAAGGAACTCGGCGACAAGGCCGAGGGCTACGTGCTGGACCTGCGCAACAACCCGGGCGGCCTGCTCGACCAGGCCATCAATGTCTCCGACGCCTTCCTCGACAAGGGTGAAATCGTCTCGACCCGGTCACGCCGGCCCGAAGACACCAAGCGTTTCAACGCCCGCGTCGGCGATCTGGCGGCGGGCCGGCCGATGGTGGTGCTGATCAACGGCGGCGCCGCCTCGGCGTCTGAAATCGTCGCCGGTGCCCTGCAGGATCATCGCCGCGCCATCATCATGGGCACCAAGTCCTTCGGCAAGGGATCGGTGCAGACGATCATCCGCCTTCCCGGCAACGTTGGCATGCGGCTGACCACGGCGCGCTATTACACGCCGTCGGGGCGTTCCATCCAGGCTAAGGGTATTGAGCCCGACATCCTGGTCGAGCAAGCAAAGGTCGAAACCCTGGCCGCGCCGCGCCGCAACCGCGAGGCCAACCTGCGCGGTGCCCTGGATAACGGCGACGAGGAAGAGTCAAATCCAGCCGATGCTGAGAAGAGCAAGGAAGATGACGGCAAGAAACCGAGCCAGACCAGTACCGGCGACAAAAAGAAGGACGGCACGAAGGCGGTTGAGGGGAAAGCCGAAGAAAAGCCGCAGGATTACCAGCTCACTCGCGCCCTCGATCTGATTCGAGGACTGGCGCTATTCCAGGGCAGCGCGGCGGCGGCGGCGAACTGAGGCAACGGTGAACGCCGTCGCGCGGATGATCCCCGGCGGCGCGACAATCATGGACGGATATGAGTTGGGGCCGTGAAGCTTCCAAAGCTGTTCAAACGCGGCAAGGCGGACGACGACGTCGATGAAGATGACGACGTCGAGGAGGATTTCGATGATTTCGACGGCGATCCGGACGCCGATGCGAGTGCCGATGACCATGTAGCGACGGACGACCTTGTCGTTGGCGGCAGTGCCGATGACCTGATCGATGATGACGACGACGACGAAATGACAGGCGGTGGCGCCGCGGAGACGGACGGCAGCACCGGACTCGAAGGCCAAGTCTTCGATGATCTGGATGACGACGAGGACGACGAGGAGGGCGGATACGCCGCGGCACCCGATGACGAGGAACACTTCGTCGAAGATGACGACGACATCCCGGATTTCGACGACGAGGACGAGGACGAGGACGACGAAGGTGGTTCCGGCGATCGCAAGCGTACCCTCTTGTTCGCCGCCATCGCCGGCGGTGTGTTGCTGCTCGGTATCGCCGGTGGTGTCGGCTGGTGGATGCTGTCGGGCCCGTCGGACGCGGAGACGGCGACTGCCGCCGCCGGGAACGAGGCAACCAAGATTCCGGTGCCGGATAGCGATACCCGCGTCACCATGGCGTTGCCGTCACGCGGCGGCTCGCTGAACGCCCTGGTGGATGGCGGCGAATCACCGGCATCCACGGCGCTGACGCCACCACCGGTAAAGGACGCCGAACCCGCCGCACCGACGCCATCGCCGCCGCCATCGTCTACGGCCGGCACCGTGGCCCCGGGGCCATTGTCCGCGCCGGATCAAGCGTCCGCGCCGACGCAGACACAGGCGCCGTCACTGAATGCCATCATTGGCACTAATCAGGGCCCTGGCCAGGGCATCGTCATCGCGGCCTCGGTTCCCCAGTCCTTCAGCGGGCTCCCGACCCAAACGGGTGAGCAGCTATCGACGAAGCCGATCGGCGCGCTATTGGAACGCAAGGACGGTCTGTCCGGTCCGTTGCCGCGCGCCCACAAGGATGGCCGGCGCCCCATGGATGCCTATGCCAAACCGTTCGATGCGTCCGATCAGAAACCACGGTTGGCACTGCTGATCACCGATCTCGGCCTGAGCCGCGCCAACACCATGGCGGCGATCCGTAAATTGCCGCCGGAAGTCAGCCTGATGTTCAATCCCTACGCGCGGGACCTGGAGGATTGGGTACTGCGTGCCCGCCTCGCCGGCCACGAGGTGTTCATCGGCCTGCCCATGGAAAGCGAAAACTTCCCCATCGAGGACGGCGGCCCACTGGCCCTCGATTCCCGCGTCCAGTTGAAGGAAAACATGGTGCGGTTGGAGCAGGTCCTCAGCAAGATGACCAGCTACGTCGGCGTCGTCTCCATGCTGGGGTCCAAGTTCAAGCGCGCGGAAGGCCAGCTAAAACCCGTCCTAACCGCCATCCGTGATCGCGGGTTGATGTTCGTCGATGGTGCGCCCGGTCGTTCGGCCGTGGGGCGGATATCGGCGGAGATTAGCCTGCCCAAAGCAGTGGTCGACGTCATCCTCGACCGCGATCCATCGGGCAGTGCCGTCACCCAACGGCTTGCCGACTTGGAAGCCGCCATCCGTACCAAGGGCACGGCCATCGCCGCCGGGCGGGCGTATCCGTCATCGTTGCGCAGCATCGCCACCTGGGCCGAGAACCTGAAGGCGAAGAACCTCGCTCTGGTACCGGTGTCGGCCATTGCCGACAAACAGTTCGTCGAATGACCGGCGACGACAAACGAGCGCTCGCCGATAGCCTACCTTATCGCGACTGTGTCGGCGCGGTTCTACTGAACCGGGACGGCCATGTCTTCGTCGGCCGCCGCATAGCCGATCAGGACGACGGCCTTGAGCATTTTTGGCAGATGCCGCAGGGTGGCATCGATAAGGGTGAGGCGCCGGAGTTGGCCGTGATTCGCGAACTGGCCGAGGAAACCGGCATCCGCACGGCGGAAATTATCGCTGAATCAAAAACTTGGATTGAGTATACCCTGCCCGATCATCTGCTTGGCGTGGCCTGGAAGGGGCGTTATCGCGGGCAGCGCCAGAAGTGGTTCGTGCTCCGCTTCCGAGGCAACGACGATGAGATCGATCTCGCCGCCAGCGATCGTCCTGAATTTTCCGACTGGCGCTGGGTCAATATTGCGGAATTACCCAATCTGATCGTGCCTTTTAAGCGTCGGGTCTATAAAAAGATCGTCGAGGAATTCCGGCATATGGCGGTTTCAGAGGGAGACGACGAGGGATGATGTATCTACAGGTGATAGGCGGCCTGATCGTGCTGCTCGTCGGCGCGGAATTGTTGGTCCGCGGCTCTGTCACCATCGCCCGACGGCTCGGCATCAGCCCGTTGGTCATTGGCATGACCGTCATTGCGCTCGGCACCTCGGCACCGGAATTCGTGGTTACCATGAACGCCGCCTTCGCCGGCGCGCCTGGCCTCGCCATCGGTAACATCGTTGGCTCCAACATCGCCAACGTCTGGTTGATCCTGGGCATTACCTGCCTGATCACACCCATCCTCGCCAAGCCCGATGCGCTGCTCAGGGATTCCGTCATCCTACTCGGCGGCACCGTTTTATTCGCCTTCCTGTGCACCCTCGGCCATCTCGGTCGGATCGCCGGCGTTATTCTGATGACTGGTTTCATTGGGTTTCTGCTCGCCTCCTACTTGCGCGGCACCACGGATCCGGACGTGGCCGGGGAAACGGTCGAGGAAGTCGAGGAGATGTCCACCTTCGGCGACTCCCTGCCCAAGGCTCTCGGCGCCGTCGCCATCGGGATCGTCGGATTGGCCTGGGGATCGGATATGCTGGTTGAAGGCGGCATCACCATCGCCCGCATCTTCGGTGTATCGGAGGAAGTGATCGGGCTGACCCTGTTCGCCTTCGGCACCTCGGTGCCGGAGCTGGCGGCGTCGGTCGTCGCCGCCTATCGTGGCCACCCGGACGTCGCCATCGGCAATGTCATTGGGTCCAACATTTTCAATATGCTTGGCGTCGGTGGCGCGGCGGCCCTGGTCGCAACCCTGCCCGTGGCCGATCAGATCGTGCGGGCCGATATCTGGGTGATGCTGGCGGCAACCGTGATGCTGTTGCCGGTCCTGCTCGGCAAGGCCCGTCTGACGCGCGGCTTGGCCGCCGTGTTCACGGCGCTCTATCTCGCCTACATCGGCGCGCAGGTCTACGGCGTCGAAAAACTACTCGGCTCCGTGACCGCCGGCTGAGATAGCGGCGTGGCCATGTCCGAGCCGCCGACAGAGGGTGTCCTGATCACCGGCGCGGCGCGGCGCATCGGCCGTGCCATCGCGCTTGAGTTGGCGGCGCACGGCCGCGCCATCGCCATTCACCACCATCACTCAAGCGAGGACGCGGCCACGCTGGCTGATGAATTACAAGCCATGGGCGTTCGCGCGGCGCCGGTGGCGGCCGATCTAAGTGACGAGACGGCATTGGCCGCCCTGCTGGACCGCGCCGAAGCCGCGATTGGCCCAATCACCGCCGTGGTCAACAATGCCTCGGTGTTCGAGGAGGACGATGCTCTGAGCGCCGACGCCGAAAGCTGGCAACGGCACATGAGCATCAACCTGCGCGCCCCTTTCGTGCTCACGCAGGCCCTGGCACGGAAGTTAGCTGATGCTACCGAGGAAAACCCGGTATCGGGCGCCGTGGTCAATATCATCGATCATCGGGTGATGAACCCGACACCCTATTTCACCACCTACACACTGTCTAAAATGGCCTTGTGGGATATGACCCGCATGCTGGCGCGCGCCATGGCGCCGACGGTGCGCGTCAACGGGGTCGGTCCGGGACCAGTGCTGAAATCGACCCGCCAGAGCGATGACGACTTCCGCCGCCAGTGGTCGGCGCAGCCCCTGGCGCGGCCGGTGGCGCCGGCGGAAATCGCCTCGGCCGTGCGCTTCCTGCTTGACGCCCCGTCGGTGACCGGGCAGATGATCGCTGTCGACAGCGGCCAACACATGGGCTGGGCGCCGCCGACCGGAGAAAAGGATATCATCGAATGACCGTGACAGGGCACCGGCCATGAGTCCCGAGGCCATCAAACTCGTACCGCCACCACGGCTCGCCGATGCCGCCACCGGCACGCGGCATGTGTTCGTGCGTGATCTGATCGTCGACGCCCTGATCGGCGTGCATCCGCACGAGCACGACCGGCCGCAACGGGTACGCATCAATCTGGACCTCGCCGTCGGCGAAGGCGAGGCGCCGGTCGACGACGACCTCGTCAACGTGGTCAATTACGAAGCGCTCGTCGACGGCGTCACCGCCCTGATCGCGCGCGGACACGTCAAATTGGTGGAAACATTGGCCGATGACGTGGCCACCATGTGCCTCGGCGATCGCCGTGTACACTCGGCGCGCGTTCGCATTGAAAAACTGGATGTGTTCGCCCAGGCGGAAAGTGTCGGTGTCGAAATCGAGCGATTTAATACCAAAGTATAGATGGCGTTATTACACGAGTATTTCCAAGTCGCGCGGGCCAGGCTTCTAAGTCCCTAATTGGCCACTTGTGCACAGGCGATCGTATGTTGCGGTTTAATGGCGGCTAAATTACCCAACGATGACGTGCCGTCTTTCGAACCACAACAAGCAACAATTAATTCAATAAATTCAATGATTTAAAATATTGCCTGTTTTTGAGGCAAATTACAAAAAACCATTGAGACTCAATACCTTTCTAGCCGCGGCGCGTTTTTTCAACAAGCTTATCCACAGGGAGCGTGGATAGTCTTTCTTGAGAATGCTCAGGAACCGATAGGTGTGATCTTTCATGATCGAGACCTTGTTGACGCCTATCCCTGGTATGGGCAAATTGCCCCATGCATGAGTCCAGCGAAGAAGCCACCGACGACGCCGGCGCGGACGACGGCAAGCCGATCGGCGCCGCGTTGATCAAGGCGGAGTTGCGAAACCTCCCCGCGTCCGCCGGCGTTTACCGCATGCTCAATGCAACGGGTGATGTGCTTTACGTCGGCAAGGCAAAGAGCCTCAAGAAGCGCGTACAGGCCTATGCCACGCCGGAGCGCCAATCCATCCGCATGCGCCGCATGATCGCCGAAACCCGCGCCCTGGAGGTGGTGACCACGCCCACCGAGGCGGAAGCTCTGCTGCTGGAAGCCGACCTGATCAAGCGCTATGCGCCGCGCTACAACATACTACTGCGCGACGACAAATCGTTTCCCTTGATCCTGCTGACTGGCGATCATGCATTTCCTCGCATCGTCAAACACCGGGGCGCCAAGAAACGCGCCGGCGACTACTTCGGTCCCTTCGCCTCGGTCGGCGCCGTCAATCAGACGCTGAATATCCTGCAGCGCGCCTTCCTGCTTCGCAATTGCGCCGATACGGTATTCAAGACCCGCACCCGTCCTTGTCTGTTGCACCAAATCAAGCGTTGTGCCGCGCCTTGCGTCGGACGGGTCAGCGAATCCGAGTACGCCGAGCTGGTCGACCAGGCGCGCGCCTTTCTGACCGGCGGCAGCCAACGCATCCAGCAGGAATTCGCCCAGCGCATGCAGGACGCATCGGACTCACTGGAGTTCGAGAAGGCTGCCGAGTTTCGCGATCGTATCCAAGCGCTGACACGAGTGCAGACACAGGCCGAGTTCGCGGTCAAGGGAATCGAAAATGCCGACGTCATCGGCGCCCATCAGGCAGGCGGTCAGACCTGCGTGCAGGTGTTCTTCTTCCGCGGTGGTCACAGCCATGGCAACCGCGCCTACTTCCCCAGCCACGCCAAGGACGAGACGACGGACGTGGTGCTGGAAGCGTTCCTCGGTCAGTTCTATGCCAAGACACCGCCGCCCCGTACCGTGGTCATCAGCCACGCGGTGCCGCACGCGTCTCTGATCGCCGAGGCTCTCGGCGTGCGCGCCGGCCACAAGGTGACACTGCTCCACCCAAGGCGCGGCGCCAAGTTGAAGCCGGTCGCCCACGCCGTGGCCAACGCGCGCGAGGCCCTGGCCCGGCGCATGTCGGAAAGTGCGTCGCAGCGGCGGCTATTGGATGGTCTGGCGAAAACGCTCAAGCTCGACGCGCCGCCGGGCCGCATCGAGGTCTACGACAATTCCCACGTCTCCGGCACCAAGGCCGTCGGCGGCATGATCGTCGCCGGCCCGGAAGGCTTCGAGAAGGCCGCTTATCGCAAGTTCAATATCAAGGCGACGGCGGCGGAAGGATTCGTGCCCGGCGATGACTACGCCATGATGCGAGAGGTCCTGACGCGCCGGTTTTCCCGCGCCCTCAAGGAAGACCCGGATCGGGAACGCGGACAATGGCCGGACCTGGTCATCATCGATGGCGGCGCCGGGCAATTGGGCGTGGCGCGCCAGGTCTTCGCCGATCTGGGCATCGATGACATCGGCCTATGTGCCATCGCCAAGGGCCCCGACCGCAATGCCGGACGCGAGCGCGTTTTCATGAACGGACGCAAGCCGTTTTCCCTGCACGAGCGTGACGCGGTATTATATTTCCTGCAGCGGCTGCGTGACGAGGCCCATCGTTTCGCCATCGGCGCCCATCGGGGCCGCCGCGCCAAACAACTGACCCGCTCGCTGCTTGATGACGTGCCCGGCATCGGCGCCAAGCGCAAGCGCGCCCTGCTGCATCATTTTGGTGCGGCGCAGGCGATTACCCAGGCGGCGCGCGAGGATTTGGCCAGTGTCGAGGGCGTCAGCCACGCCATGGCGCAAAAGATCTACGACTGGTTCCATCCGGATGATTGAACCCGGCCGCCTTGGACTGGGGCGGCGCGTCTGCTAGAAACGAGGATCGGGCGCCGCTGAAATTCCTGACCGCGACCGGGCCCACGCGACCGCGCGAAAGATCGTCATGCTGACAAGCCTGCCAAATCTGTTGACCCTGTCACGCATCGTCGCCATTCCGGCGATCGTCGTGCTATTGGTCTTTTTCGATGGGCCGCTGGCCGATTGGAGCGCCTTCGCCATCTACACCGTGGCCTGTATCACCGATTTCTTCGACGGCTATCTGGCCCGCGCCTGGTCGCAACAGTCATCCTTCGGACGGTTCCTCGATCCCATTGCCGACAAACTTCTGGTGGCGGCGCTGTTGATGACCTTCGCCGGCATCGACCGGGTCAACGGCATTCACCTGATCGGCGCGTTGATCATTCTGTGCCGCGAGCTCGTCGTTTCCGGCCTGCGCGAGTTTCTCGCCGAGGTCCAGGTCTCGGTTCCGGTAACCTGGCTGGCCAAGTGGAAGACGACCATGCAGATGTTGGCCCTCGGGTTCCTGGTGGTCGGCCCGTCGGGGCCGCAATTTGGGCCGTTGACGACTTCCGATGTTGGTCTGGTCGGCATCTGGGGCGCGGCGCTGTTGACCTTGATAACCGGCTACGATTACCTGATCGCGGGGTTACGGCAAATCGCCCGCGAGGACACGCCGACGGACCTGGATGAGCCCACGACAGACCCGCGGGTAAAAGCCAAATCACCCGGCACGACCGGCCAGACCGGTTGAATTCCCCGCCGATGCCGCCAATATCCATAACCGAAATCAGCAACACGGTGACGCGCGGATGAAGACGTTCGGCCTGGCGGGATGGAGCGGCAGCGGCAAGACGACGCTGGTCACCCGGTTGATACCGGCGCTGACCGAGCGCGGTCTTGCCGTATCGACCATGAAACATACCCACCACAACGTCGACATCGACAAGCCGGGCAAGGATTCCTACGAGCATCGCGTTGCTGGGGCGCACGAGGTCGTCATTACCGGCGCCCAGCGTTGGGCGCTGCTGCATGAAAACCGCGACGAGCCGGAACCGACCATGGACGACCTGCTGGCTCGCATGTCACCGGTCGATCTGGTCATCATCGAAGGCTTCAAGACCTGGCGCCATGACAAGTTGGAAATTCACCGGCCAGCGGTCGGCAAACCGCTGTTGGCCGCCGATGATCCGACCATCGTCGCCGTCGCCTCCGACGCAACCCTCGGCGATATCGGCAGACCGGTGTTCGACCTCAACGACATCGATGCCATTGCCGATTTCATTATCGGGCATCTGGGGTTGAACGCGGGCGTGTCGGCGGAGGCCCGCGATGGCGCAGCTTAAGGACGACTGTTTCGCCTTCGGCGGCGCCTTGATGCCGGTCACCGACGCCCTGGCGCTGCTGGCCGAACGGTTGGTGCCGGTGGTCGGCACCGAAACCGTGCCCCTAACCCATGCGCTCGGCCGCACCATCGCCGAAACCCTGACCTCGCCACGCGACGTGCCGCCGCACGACAACAGCGCCGTCGACGGTTATGCGCTGCATTTTGACGATCTCGACCCTGATGGCGAAACTCGGCTACCGGTCACCGGCCGGGTCGCCGCCGGCCATCCGCTGGGCCGGCCAGCGACACGCGGAGAGGCCATCCGCATCTTCACCGGCGCGCCGATGCCGGAAGGCCCGGACACCGTGTTCATGGAAGAGGACTGCACGGTGGACGGCGACCATGTGGCACTGCCGCCGGGTCTCAAGCGTGGATCCAACCGACGCCACGCCGGCGAGGACGTCAAGGCCGGCGAGGTCATCATCGATGCCGGACGCCGGCTGCGCGCACAGGAAATCGGTGTCGCCGCATCCATCGGCCGTACCGAAGTGCGGGTCCACGGCCGTCTGCGCGCCGCCGTCTTCTCGACCGGCGACGAAGTCCGCGATCCGGCTGACGGCGCGCCTGACGGCGCCATCTTCGATGCAAACCGCTATACCGTCATGGGATTGCTCGGCGATCTCGGGTGCGCGGTCACCGATCTCGGCATCCTCGGCGACGACCAGGCAACGATCCAGAGTGCCCTGGCCGCGGCCGCCACCGACCACGACTTGCTGATCACCTCCGGCGGGGTGTCGGCCGGCGAGGAAGATCACGTCAAGGCCGCCGTCGAAAATCTAGGCCGAATCGATTTTTGGCGTCTCGCCATCAAGCCGGGGCGCCCCATCGCACTCGGCCGCGTCAACGACACCGCCTTCATCGGCTTGCCGGGCAACCCGGTCGCCGCCATGGTGACCTTCATGCTCATCGCGCGGCCTGTGATCCTGCGGCTGTCCGGTCGCAGCGATACTAAAACCCAGCGCTATCCCGTCGTCGCCGGCTTTGACTACAAGAAGAAATCAGGTCGCCGCGAGTGGGCCCGGGTACGCCTGGAGGATGGCGGGGACGGCCGCCCGGTGGCGCGAAAATACCATGCTTCCGGCGCCGGAATCCTGAGTTCCATGGTCGCCGCCGACGGTTTGGTCGAGCTAGGCGAGGACATCACCAATCTTTCCGCCGGCGCGATCGTCGATTTTCTACCCTTCGACGGGCTCACCCGTTAGACGAAACGTGCTAGGATGACGCCATGAAGATTCTCTATTTTGCCTGGGTGCGGGAGAAGGCGGGGGTGTCGTCCGAGGACGTGTCACCACCCGCCGAGGTCACCACCGTCGGCGCACTGATGGATTGGCTCGGTGGGCGCGGTGGCGGCTATACAGAGGCGTTCAGCGACCGCAAAATGGTTCGCGTCGCCGTCAATCATGCGCACGTGCAGGCCGACCACCCCATTGCCCCGGGCGACGAAGTGGCATTTTTCCCGCCGGTGACCGGCGGCTAGGCGAGATGGCGATTCGCGTGCAATTGGAGGATTTCGATGTCGGCGCCGAGCTCGAGCGACTGGCCGCTGGCAATCATGGCATTGGCGGCGTCGCCCTGTTCGTCGGCTTGGTGCGCGACATGGCCGGCGGCGAGACCATCGGCGCCATGGAATTGGAACACTACCCCGGCATGACCGAGACCGAGCTTGAGCGCATCGACGCCGAGGCCCGGCGGCGCTGGCCGCTGGAAGAAACCCTGATCATTCACCGCCATGGTCGGCTGGAGCCGGGAGAGCGCATCGTGCTCGCCGCCGCCGCGTCGGCGCATCGGCAAGCCGCCTTCGAGGCCTGCCACTTCATCATGGATTTTCTCAAGACCCGGGCACCGTTCTGGAAGAAAGAGGAAACCCCCGGCGGTGGCCAGTGGGTCGACGCCCGTTCCACCGATGACACCGCCGCCTCGCGGTGGAGCGAGAAGGAGCGCGCCGCGGAATGATGACGCCCCGCCCCGACCATGCTCGCCCCAATCGCCCCTGTTTCGACGCGCTGCTGTTCGACTTCGATGGCGTGCTGGCGGAATCCCTGGAAATCAAGGCCGACGCCTTCCGTCATATCTATGATGACCACGGCGAGGAATTCATCGCGCGGGTCCTGGCCTATCACCAAGAGCACGGCGGCATATCCCGGGTCGAAAAGATTCGCCATTACCATCGCGACTGGCTCGGCCTCGACGTCGGCGACGAGGTGCTGGACGAATTGGCCGCCAAGTTCTCGCAACTGGTGGAAGACGACGTCATCGCCTGCGACTGGGTACCGGGCGCGCGAGAGACCCTCGACGCTTGGCAGCCGCTGGTGCCGCTCTACGTCATTTCCGGCACCCCCGAGGACGAACTGCGGCGTATCTGCGACGGCCGCGGCATGAGCCACTATTTCACCGGCGTGCGCGGCTCGCCGACGCGCAAGGAACCGATCATCGAGGAAATCGTCGCCGAACACGGCCTCGACAGATCGCGCACCCTGTTCATTGGCGATACCATGACTGATTGGCGTGCCGCCAACGCCACCGGCCTGCAATTCCTCGGGCGCCTTATACCCAGTGAAGAAACCGTGTTCCCGGCAGGCACGGAAACCGTCACTGATTTGCATCCGCTGGCGGCCATGGCGGCGGGCGGGTAACATCGGACACCGCCCATGTGGCGCTCTTGATGGAGACCCCCGGTGTCCGATGATTTCCCCGACGACTGGCCGGTGACGGCCTACAACAATGATCGGTTTCTCAACAGCCGCGACGGGCGCCTGTTACGCGTCATGTCGGAATACGTCGAACCCGACAGCCGCTTCCGCCACCACGATGTGGCCGACACCATCGTTTTCTTCGGCTCGGCGCGCATCAAGGACGCCGCCACCGCCGAGGCGGCGCTGGCGGCGGCGCGCGAAAGCGGCGGCGACGTGACGGCGGCCGAACATGCCGTCACGCTCTCCCATTACTACGAAGCGGCCCGCGAGCTGGCCAACCGGTTGACCAAGTGGTCGAAGGGACTGGAAGGCACCGAGCGACGTTTCATGATCTGCTCTGGCGGCGGCCCCGGCATCATGGAGGCGGCCAATCGCGGCGCATCGGAGGCCAAGGGCCTCAACGTCGGCCTTAACATCACCCTGCCGCATGAACAGATCGACAATCCCTACATTTCGCGCGAGCTCAATTTCGAGTTCCATTACTTCTTCATGCGAAAATTCTGGTTCCTCTACCTCGCCAAGGCACTGGTGGTGTTTCCGGGCGGTTTCGGCACCATGGACGAATTGTTCGAAACCCTGACCCTGGTGCAGACCGGCAAGCTGCGGAAACCGCTGCCCGTGGTGCTGTATGGCGCCGATTACTGGAGCGAGGTTGTTAACCTGGAAGCCATGGTCAAATGGGGCACCATTTCGGCCGAGGACGTGAACCTGTTCCACACCACCGATAGCGTCGATGATGCCTATGCCTTCATCACGTCGGAACTGGAAGCGAAGGCGCTAGATCGGCCGGGCGGTGAACTCTAGGGAGTTATCAAATGGACCAACGTATTTCGATGGTCAGCCTGGGCGTCGAGGATCTGGCGCGCAGCACCGCTTTCATGGAACGGCTTGGGTGGAAGCGTTCGATGAAGGACCTGCCGGGTATTTCGTTTTTCCAATGCGGCGGCATCGTCGTCGGGCTGTACCCCATGGCGGAACTGGCCAAGGACGCCACGGTGACCGACGAACGGGCCAGCTTTCACGGCTTCGCCCTGGCCTATAACACGCGCTCCAAACAAGAAGTCGACGCCACGCTGGCGGAAGCGGAAGCCGCCGGCGCGGAAATCGTCAAACCGGCGCAGGAGGTCTTCTGGGGCGGCTATTCAGGCTATTTCCGTGATCTCGACGGCCACCTCTGGGAAGTCGCCTGGAACGAAAACCTGGTACCCGACGAAAAAGGCGCCGTCAGCCTGCCCGACTGACGGCGTTATCCCGGTTCAAGCCGCCGCTTCGGCCGGCGCCTTGCCGACGGCGACGTCGTAGTCGGCCATCATCTGCTTACAGATTTCACCCGGCGTGTAGGTCATGTCGTCGATGCGGCCGACGGGGGTGACCTCGGCGGCGGTGCCGGTGAGGAAGATTTCCGTCGCGTCATGCAGCTCGTCCGGCATGATGGCCCGCTCGACCACCTCAATGCCGCGTGCCTTGGCCAGTTCGATAACCGTGCGCCGGGTGATGCCGTCGAGGAAGCAATCGGGAATCGGCGTGTGCAGCTTGCCGTCGCCGAAGCTGATGAAGATGTTGGCGCCCGTCGCCTCGGCGACACGGCCGCGCCAATCAAGCATTAGCGCATCGTGGAAACCCTTACCCTCGGCCTCGTGCTTGGACAGCGTGCAGATCATATAGAGGCCCGCCGCCTTGGCGTGCACCGGGGCGGTTTCCGGATTCGGGCGGCGCCACTTGGCCGTCATCAGATCGATGCCCTTCATGCGCGCTTCCGGCGAGAAGTAGCTCGGCCAATCCCACGCGGCAATGGCGACGTTGATGCGGTTATGCTGCGCCGAAACCCCCATCATCTCCGAACCGCGCCACGCCACCGGACGCACGTAACCGTCGACGATGTTGTTGGCCTTACAGGTCTCGATGCAGGCGGCGTCGATATCCTCGACGGTATAGGGAATCTTGAAGCCAAGCGTCTCGGCGGAGAAGAACAAACGCTCCGTATGTTCGCGCAGCTTGAAGATGCTCCCACCGTAGGAACGCTCGCCCTCGAACACGCAGGAACCGTAATGCAGGCCGTGGGTCAGCACGTGAACGTCGGCGGCGCGCCAGTCAACCAACTCACCATTGTACCAGATCAGGCCATCACGCTCGCTGAAGGGTGTTTCATCCATCGCCATGGGATTATCTTTCGTAATTATGTTGCTTGAGCCAACCGATACAGCATCGGATATTACGTTTTCTATCAGCATTCGGATTTTATGTCAACATCACTGACATATTTTTTGTTATGATCATCGCGCGCGTCGATTGGGCGTGAAAATGAAGGAGCCGCACCGCATGCCGGAAACCGCCGGACGGACCAAGCTGAAGGCCGATCCTCTGTTCCTGCGCGACGAACATCTACGTCAGGCCATCGAGCTTTTGTTCTTCGCTTATCGCGACTTCACCGACACCGCAGACCGCATACTCGAGATCGACGGCATGGGCCGCGCCCACCACCGGGTGATCTATTTCGTGGGCCGCAATCCGGGCATCACCGTCGGCGATTTGCTGGCCATCCTGAAGATCACCAAACAAAGCCTGTCGCGGGTTCTTGGGCAGTTGATGGACGAGGAATATATCCGCCAGGCCAGCGATCCGGAGGACCGGCGGCGACGCCGGTTGCACCTGACACCCAAGGGCGCGGACCTGGAAGCCCGGCTGACGGCGCGCCAGAGTCAGCTGCTGGCCGAGGCCTTCCGCGAGGCCGGCGCCGAGTCAGTGGAAGGCTTTCGTACCGTGCTGTTGGGTATTATCAACGACGAGGATCGCGCCCGTTTATCCTGAGCGGCGTGCCCGCTCGGTCAGCCGCCGCTGCCCTGCGGCATCTTCATCTTTATTTTCGGCTTCATGTCATGCCCTCCATGCCCCGATGGGGTCTGGGCACCGATGCCTCGGACGGACACCTGGATGGTCACCGCGCCGGACCGCTCGAAGGTCAGAGTCATGGGGAAGCTCGCCCCCTTCTTCAACGGACCGGCGAGCCCCATGAGCATGACATGATCGCCGCCAGGCGCCATCATCGCCATGCCACCGGCGGGAATATCGACGCCGTCGATGGGACGCATGCGCATGACGCCACCGTCCTTGATGTGGGTATGCAATTCGGGCCGCCTGGCCGCCGGTGTCGTCGCGCCGATCAATCGATCGGCGGCACCACTGTTCTTGAAGGAAAAATACGCCGCGCCGCTCTTGGCGCCGGGCGGGGTGGCGCGGGCCCAGGCCTCGACGACGGTGATATCGCCGGCACCCGCCGGACGCCCGAAGATCAAGCCCAGTGCCACAATCAGGCCGCCGACACACGCGGCCACACCGGCCCCAAAACGGGCCCGCTGGCAGGCAAGCTTTCTCGGCCACTCGGA
>JAYOFM010000076.1:0-19314 GCA_038117225.1 Rhodospirillales bacterium | reverse complement strand
TCAAAATTCTGTATTCATTGGAAGACTAGCGCTGAAGATTGACCTTGTATGTGACGGCGCACACGCCGCCAGATTCACCCAATTTAGCCCGTAGGCCCGATGAACGACACCTCTCGAAATCAAACGACTGATTGGGCGGGCACCACGCATCCGCCATTGCCGTCCGGAGCCCGCATCTTGTCACTGGTGCCGAGTTTGACGGAACTGGTCTTCGAACTTGGCCTCGGTGATCGGCTGGTCGGACGAACCCACTACTGTATCCACCCGGCGGATCGGGTCGCCGGCGTCTCCAGCGTCGGTGGCACCAAGAAGATCAGGATGGACCGGGTGCGGGCGCTGTCGCCAACACATGCGCTGGTCAACATCGACGAAAACACGACGGCGATGGCGGACGCGCTCGCCGCCGCCGGCATCACCGTCGTCGTCACCCATCCGGTCGAGGCACGCGACAATGTCAGGCTCTATAAGCTGATCGGGGGTCTTTTCGGTGCCGAGGCGGCGGCGCGTGACCTGTGTCGCGACTTCGAACAGGCATACGGCGCGGTAACCGCCGCGACTTCACGCCGGGTTCTGTACCTGATCTGGCAGGACCCATGGATGACGGTTTCAAGGGAAACCTATGTGTCGCGGCTGCTGTCGTTGATCGGATGGCGCACGGTCCCGATCACGGCGGACGTCCGTTACCCGCAGATCACCCTGAACGACAGCCTGCTCGATGGCATCGACCTGGTACTATTGAGCTCGGAACCATTTGCATTCGGCGGGGAACATCTGCGAGCGTTTCGCCGCGACTATCCGGTACACGCAAATAAGGTGCGTCTGGTTGATGGCGAAATGTTGTCGTGGTACGGCAGCCGCGCCATTGCCGGTCTGCGCTATCTGCGAAACTTGGCCGACGCCGAGGATGCATCGGCATGAACACCCTCGCGTTCCGACTTGCCACATTCTACGGCGCCTTTTTCCTGATCATCGGAATCGTCGCGGCTTATTGGCCGGTGTGGCTGACCCACCGAGGCCTCGGCGCGACCGAGATCGGCATGGTCATGGCCGTGACCAGCGTCTGCAAGGCGTTCGCCAATCCGCTGCTGGCGCATGCCGCCGATCGTTCCGGCGAACGCCGCCGATGGATCGCGCTGCTCGGCCTCGCCAGCCTGATCGCCTTCGTGCCGTTCTGGTGGTTGCATGGTTTCTGGCCGATCCTGATCCTGAACGTGGTGTTCTTCGCCGCCTTCGCGCCCACCATGCCCTTGGTCGAAAGCCTAACCATGCTGGGGGCGCGCCAGCGCGGCCTGGATTATGGCCGCATCCGGCTCTGGGGCTCGCTGACCTTCATCGCCGCCGTGATTGGCGGTGGGTTTGTCTTAGCAGCGCGTTCACCGGACTCCATCTATTGGATGATGCTGGCGGCAGTCATGCTGACGGCGCTGGCGGCGTGCCTGGTGCCTGACCTGCGGGCGCCCCCGGCGACACAGCATGGGTTGCCGCTGGGCGCCGTGTTTCGCACCACGCGGGGGTTCGTGCCATTTCTCATCGCATCCGCACTGATTCAGTCGGCCCACGCTGTCTATTACGGTTTCGGCACCCTCAACTGGCTTGCCGCCGGTCACAGCGAAGTAGTTATCGGCCTGCTCTGGGCGGAGGGGGTGATCGCCGAGGTGGCTTTGTTCTTGATCGGCACGCGAGTCGTGCGGCGATTAGGCCCGGTTCGACTGATCGCCATCGGCGGCGCCGCCGGTGCGGTGCGCTGGATCGTTACAGGGCTAAGCGACGACCTTGCGGTGCTGACCGTCACCCAACTGCTACATGCGCTGACTTTCGGCGCCACACACCTTGGCGCCATCCATTTCATCGCCGAACGGGTGAAACCGGAATATTCCGCCTCGGCGCAGAGTTTTTATGCCGTCAGCATCGGCGGCATCGCCATGGGTGCGGCTGCGTACGGCGCCGGCCTGCTCTATGCCGACTATGCCGGCCGTGCCTACCTGGCGATGGCGGTGCTCTGTGTATTCGGCACCGGCGCGGCGTTGACCATCAATCGCAGGCGACCGCTCGCTGGCGATTGATGATGGCTTGATGGCGGGCCAGGGTCGCCCGGGCCCTGTCGGCGACCGGCACGTCGACCATCTTGCCATCGATGGTAATGGCGCCGCTGCCCGTCGCTTCCGCCGTCGCATAGGCGTCGACGACCCGCTCGGCCCAATCAACATCCTCGGCGCTCGGCGACATTTCCTCGTTCAGAATGTCGACACCGGAGGGATGGATACAACTTGCCCCTTCGAAACCGAAACGCCGCGATCGCCGCACCGTCTCGCGGAAGGCGTCCCGGTCACCGTAATCGGCGACGGTGCCGATGAAGCCGAGCGGCATCACACCGGCCGCGCGTGCCGCCGTCAGGCACTGCAGCTTGGCCTGCATCAATGTGTCGCTAGCGGGTTCCATGCCCATGGTGGTAGCGAAGTCCTCGCCACCCAATACCAGGGCGGCGACACGCCCATCCGCGCGCGCGATATCAACGGCGATCAACAGCGCCGCCGGGGTTTCAATCATCGGAATCAACCGCGTGTGGCCGACCGCCATTCCACGCTCCATCTCCAGCGCCGAGACCGCCTCGGCGATCAGGCGCACATGGTCCGGACTCGCCGCCTTGGTAACCAGCAACGCGCGGATACGCGGCGACACCGCCGCCTCCAGATCGCGTATGGCCTCCAAAATCGGCCGATTGATGCGCACGATCACGTCGGCACCGGATTGTCCGACCGTTTCCGCGGACTCTTGAAGACGTTGGCGCGCGGCGGTTCGCTCGCGTGCTGGCACGCTGTCTTCCAAATCCAGGATCACCGCGTCGGCGCCCCGAGCGTGCGCCTTGGCGACGAAACGTTGATTGTTGGCGGGCACATACAGCATGGACCGCCAGACGATGATGTCATGGTCAATCATGATCATGGTCTCCTAGATGACGCCACGCCGGCGCAGGTCGGCGCGCGACTCGGCGGCGATGCCGATTTCGTCAAGTAGTGCATCCGTGTGCTGACCGAGTTTCGGCGCCGGCAGGCGAAATCCGCCAGGGGTTCCCGAAAACCGCGCGTTTACGTTGTGCATGGGCACGGTGCCAAGCTCATCATCCGGCAACTCGACGATGACGCCCCGTTCGTTGAAATGCGGGTCATCGATCATGTCTCGCGGATCATAGATCGCCGACGCGGTGATGCCGGCCTCGTTGAAGATGCGCAACACGTCCACCTGATCGCGTTCGGCGATCCAGCCGCCCAGCGCCGCGTCGACCTCATCACGATGCTTGACCCGGTCGGGATTGGTGCGAAAGCGGGGATCGTCGTTCATGTCATCGCGGCCGATAGTTCGAAAAACCCGTTCCGCCATCGTTTGAATGGACGCCGATAGAGCCACATGCTTGTCATCACGGGTCATGTAGACATTGCGCGGCGCCGAATTGTTCGACGCGTTGCCGGCGCGCGGCTTGATCGTGCCATTCACCTGCAGCGACAAGGCTTCTGGCCCCACGGTGGATAGGATCGGTTCCAGCAGGCTGAGATCAATGACCTGACCGGCGCCGCCTTTCAGTTCTACCTGACGCAATGCCACCATCACCGCGTAGGCGCCCTGCAACCCCGCGATCATGTCAGCCAGCGCCAATGGCGGAAGCAGTGGCCCTCGGTCGGCATAACCGTTGCGCGCGGCGAAACCGGACAGGGACTCAACCAAAGTGCCGAACCCCGGACGCTCGCGATAAGGACCGGTTTGGCCGAAACCGGAAATCCTGACGATGACCAACCCCGGATTTCTCGCCAATAAAACCGCCGGCGCCAGATCCATTTTTTCCAGCACGCCGGGCCGGTAGTTCTCGATCAGGATTGCCGAACTCTCGACCAACTGCAGCAGAATATCCTTGGCGGTATCATCGCGGAGATTAAGGGTGAGGCTGTGTTTGTTTCGGCCATAGACTTTCCAATAGGTCTCATAGCCGCCTTCGCGCCAGGCGCGCAGCGGGTCCCCCTTGGCCGGATCCTCGACTTTGATCACCTCGGCACCGAAATCGGCTAGTTGCAGCGACAGCATGTTGCCGGCGACCAAACGCGAAAGGTCAAGCACGCGCAGGCCATCGAGCGGCCCTTTAGCGTCTTCGTTAAATTCAAGACGCTGCATGATGGCTCCTAGATAGTAGCGATCGGCGTCGCCGGTGAGCCGACGGCCCCCGGCAGGCGCAACGGTGGCGCCGTCAGCAAGAAACGCGAGCGGCCGCGTTCGCGCAATGCCGCCGCCAGTTCAGACAAGTGCCAGAGTTCGCCCAAGTGTACCCCCAGCCGGAACAGGCAATGGCGATGGATGGGCAGCCGCGAGCAGCCCCCCTGGGTATCGCCGAAGCCATGCGAGTCCTCGATGGCCATGTTGTCCGAAATCAACGCGACGACGCCGCTATCGGTGATCCATTGCAGCAAACGGTCATCAAAGCCATTCAGTACTGCGCCGGAGGCATGCAGTTTCGCCGCATCCGGTTGCCCCGCCATCTGTATGATCAGATCGTCCCAGCCGGTGTGGAAGAGGAAGAAATCCCCCTCCTCGATAATGATGTGGTCCTTGTCCAGCACACTCATCAGCTGGTCATAACCAACCACGGTACGGTCGGTGCCGAAGTGCGGCACCAGATCGACCAGCACGCCGCGCCCCTGCATGCCGCCGCCGGCCATGTTCTCGACGCCCAGGGCGCGCGCCCCCATGCCGCCCTCGACGTCAGGTCCGCGCACATCATCGTGGGCGCGATAACCGTTGTAGTAGAGCGCTTCGGCCTCGCCGTCGCCATCAGCGTCGAAACGGCTGCCCACGTGGGCGAAGCTGTCCCACTGAGTCGAATATTGGCTGTACAGGGTGACGCATTCATCGGAAGAAATGTCCATGTTGTCGGCTTGGTCGACGCTCCAATCGTAATTGTAATAGAGCCGTCCGCCAGGCGGCTGATAAACCTTGCCAAAACGGGGCGGATGGCGTTTCGGATTGACGCTGGTACCGCCCGGCAAATCGAGTGGCATGGAAAGACAGAAGCATAAACCGTCGCGAACCTCGGCCACGGCCGCGAGGCGTCGTTCGGGCGTGACCAAATTCATTCGGCCGCGTTGATCATCGTCACCCCAATCGCCCCAGGTTGATCCTTCCGGTCGTTGCCGCCAGCGTTCGTTCATGATTACCTCCCCAATTCCAGCGTTCGCGTAACATCGTCCGCGATGAGGCGTCAAAAGGAAACCGCCGAGTGGCCAGAACAACGAGAGAGATTATCGACCGCTGGTCCTCCTTCTGGCGTGACCGCATGCTGCTCCTCGCCATGGGTGTGCTCGCCGGAGTCGCGGTGCTCTCAATCTCCTGGGAGTTCCTTACAGAGGCTTGGGTTATGGGCGCGCTGTTCGACGGCTATGAAGTGGAGTCCAATGAAGAACGCTGGGAGTACGTCGTCACTTCGGTGATCTTCGCCGGATTGGCGTTGGTGGTCACGACGGCGCTGCTGTCCGTGGGTCTAAAACGCCGGGAAGCACTGACCCAGGAATTGGAACGGGAAAGCCGCATCCTGCGAACCACATTGGAAACCATCAATCAGGGAATCTGCGTCTACGACAAGAATTTGCGGCTCGCGGCATGGAACGAGAAGTATATCGAGATGGCGCAACACCGGCGCGAGATGGTGAAGCGCGGCCGACCGGCCCAGGAGTTGATCCGCTATCTTGCCGAAACCGGCCTATTCGGCACCGGTGATCTTGAAACCGTCATCCGTGATCGCACCCACCACTACTTTGAACGTGGTGAGCGGACGCATGAAATTCGACGCCGCCTGGATGGCCGTATCCTTAAGGTGGAGAGACTTCCCATGGCGGACGGCGGATCGGTCTCGGTCTTCACCGACGTCACCGACCGAATCCTTACCGAGCAATCGTTGCAGGCGGCGAAGGAAGAGGCCGAGAGCGCCAGCCGGACGAAGAACCAAATTCTCGCCAATATCAGCCACGAACTGCGAACGCCGCTGAACGCGGTCATCGGCCTTTCCGACGTCATGAAGGCCAAGCATTTCGGCCCGCTCGGCGACCCGCGCTACAACGAATATATTGAAGATATCAACGATGCCGCGCGGCACCTGCTGTTGATCATCAATGACCTGCTCGACATTTCGCGGATCGAGGCCGGCGCCATGGTGATCGATGACCAGAACATCGCGATCGATCAATTGATCAGATCGTCCGAGCGTTTGTTCCGCGAAGTCGCCCTGAAAGCCAATGTAACGCTGGAAGTGGAACTGCCTGACAACCTTCCCTACCTGTTTGGTGACGCGGTTCGTGTTCGCCAAATTTTGATTAATCTGGTCTCCAACGCGGTCAAATTTACTAATGTCGGCGGTTGGGTCACTGTCAGCGCCGCCATCACGCCCAGCGGAGAAATGATGATCGCCGTCGCCGATACCGGAATTGGTATTCCGGAAGACCAGTTGAAGATCGTCATGGCCCCCTTCATGCGCGCCGAGGAAACGTTGACCCGCAAGTACGAGGGAACCGGCCTCGGGCTGCATCTGTCACAGCGGCTGGTCGATCTGCACCAGGGAAGCCTCGCCATCGAAAGCGAGGTCGGCAGGGGAACGACGGTGACGATCACATTCCCGCAGGACCGTGTCATCGTACCGGAACTTGCCGCCGGTACGGGGCCGGCGGACTAGGTTCAGTGCCCAACGCCAGACATCAGGTGTTCTTTTCCCAACCGCCGCGCGCCGATTGTTGCCAATAGGTCCGCGCATGACCCAGGTCCTTGTACTGGCGCCATTGCGCCCGCGCGGCGTCCAGCGCGACGGCATCGGTTCCATCAAATAACACGAAGCAGCGCTCGAACGGCGCAAGCTCGGCGAGCGTCGCGCCATCGGTTAGGAACAGGTATTCCGCGTCATTGGCGTTAACGCCATCCACGGCGAGCCATACCGGCTGTTCCGCGGCGGCGCCATCGCGCGCCGATCCATGCGGCAACCAGGACGCGGGGTCATAACTCCAGAGTGCTCCATTCAGGCTCTCGACACGGACCTCGGACGAGGCCAGTACCAGCGCCCGCTTTCCAGCGGCGAGGGTTTTCTCCAACAACTTGGGTAACACGTCCTGCAACGCCGATCGTTCCAGATGATAAAACGCGATGTCGGTCATCGTCCGTCGATACCGCCAATTTCATTGCCGACAAGGGGCCCCTGATTACCGAAGACATCATAATGGCCGGCCGTCATCTCGGTAAAACGAGTCACCGCGTAAATCATATCGATGGTCTCGCCGTCGCTCGACAATGGTAGACGCAGCGACTCGAAACACGGCCGCAAACCGCCTTCCACCTGGCGTTCGTGACTGAAATAGAGCGGGCGCCGCTGTTGTAGAACTTCCATGTATTGCTGGTAAACGGTCGCCGGCATGACCGGAAGCTCACGAACCGGCTTGCCCGTCATATCCTGACCGAGCAAGCGAATCCGCTCACCGCCCCAGTACCGATAGATAAAATCCGCGCCGCCATCGCCAGGAATCACATTGACCACGACACTCCATGGCAGGATGCGGGTCGGCAGATCGGCCAATGCGAACTCGCCCCAGGCCGGCGCCAAGCGATCACCCGCCAAATGTTTCCAGCGGTCCCGCGCGGCGCGCATTTCCGCCGACACCCAGCGGTCATCCGCCGCCTCGACTATCAACTCGCCGTGGGTCATCAATTCGGCCCTTCGCGCTCACCTCTCCCGCGGTCGCGCGGGCGTCACTTACCTTCGTAGTGGTCGGCGACCAAGCGTTCCAGCAATCGAACACCGAACCCGGTTCCGCCCTTCGGCACCAACGGCGAATCAGTTTTTGACCAGGTCACGCCAGCGATATCCAGATGCGCCCACGGCGTGTCGCCGACAAAGCGCTGCAGGAACTGGGCCGCCGTGATCGAACCAGCGCCGCGACCGCCGATATTTTTCATATCGGCGACATCGCAATCGATCATCTTGTCGTACTCGGCCGCCAACGGCAGGCGCCAGACTTTCTCACCGACCGCATTGCCGGCGGCGTGTAGGCGCTCCGACAATTCATCGTTGTTGGAAAATAGACCGGCGTGCTGGTCACCAAGGCTGATGATAATGGCGCCTGTCAGGGTCGCCAGGTCGACCATGAACTCAGGCTTGAATCGATCGTTGACGTAATGCAGCACATCGGCCAGCACCAACCGGCCCTCGGCATCTGTATTCAAGACCTCGATGGTCTGCCCTGACATGGAGGTAACAATATCGCTCGGCCTCTGGGCGTTGCCGCCAGGCATGTTTTCGACCAGACCAATGGCGCCGATGACATTGACCTTGGCCTTGCGGCCGGCGAGCGCTTTCATCAGTCCGGTGACGACGCCAGCGCCGCCCATGTCCCACTTCATGTCTTCCATGCCGGCAGCCGGTTTTATGGAAATGCCGCCGGTATCGAAACACACGCCCTTACCGATAAAGGCGATCGGCTTCGCGCTGGCACGCGGCGCGCCGTTCCACTCCATGATAACAACCTGGCTTTGGCGGACACTTCCCTGGCCAACGCCGAGCAGCGCGCCCATACCGAGCTTCTCCAACTGGCTCTCGCCCATTACCGTGACCTTGACACCCAGCTTACGCAGTTCCGCTCGCGCACGGCGGGCGAATTCCACTGGGTAAAGAACGTTTGGTGGTTCGGACACCAAATCACGGGTCAAAAACACGCCATCGGCCAGCTGTCCCTCGGTCTTGTAGAGGCGGCGCGCCCGCGCCGCGTCCTCACAGCAAAGCCGCGCGGCGCGTAAGGTCGGTTTTTGTTCCGGCTTCTCGCGAGTCCGATACTTGTCGAACCGGTAGGAACGCAGTTGCATGCCATAGGCGAATGCCGCCGCCGCGTCGGCGGCAGCCAGCCCACGTTTGGTCACCGCATCGACCAACACGTCGGCGCGCTCGGCAACCGTACCTAGTGCTGCATAAGCGGCACCACCGGCATCCTGCATACGCCCCGTATCGACATCCTTCGCCATGCCGAGGCCGATCAGCACCACTCGGTCAAGAGCCCCATTTCCCGGCGACAATAGCGTCAGGTGCTGGCCCTTCTTGCCCTCGAAACGGCTCACCTTAACGGCACGCGAAATGGCGCGGCCGTTGGCCGCGTCAAGCGCCTTGGCACTCGCTGTTAATTTGGAACCCTCAAGCGCGAAAGCGACGACAACACCACCACTCGGTAGCGTCGGATTGGCGAACGTGAATTTCATGATTCTTCCCCTGGAGGCTGCGGATAGGGTAGTCGGGATGGATACCGTGGAAATGTATACGAGCCGCTGGCAAAGGGAAGGCCTCGCGGAAAAAATCGAACAGATTTTTTCCGCTAGTTGGCGGATCCCCGACCATCGTCGTCACTGCCTTGCGCCGCGAACGCTTCGGCCGCCTCGTCCGCGTGGGTGTCACCGCCACGAGACGCCAACCAAACCAATCCGCCCGGTAACGCGAAAGCCAGCGTCACGAACCCCATCATGATGGACATGGCGGTCGCCGCTTCGGGCAACACGCCAACGAGTCCGAAAGCCTGCACCATGGCTAGTTCACGCACCCCCCAGCCGGCGATTGAGATCGGTAATGTGGTGACCAGCATGACCGGCGGCGTCAACACGAGGCAGTCCAACAAACTGACCTCTATATCCATGCTCATGGCCAGCAGATAAATGAAGCAACCGATGTTCAGATGCGTGGCGATACCGTAGGCCATGCAGATAGCGCCATTGCGCGGGCTGAGGAAGACCCGGCGCGCATCACCGCCAAGTCCGATTACGGCTTGCCCGATTTTCCAGCGCGCGACGCGCTGCGGCAACCGGTCAAGCATCACCAAGAATACGAGACCAGCCACGGTTCCAATCGCGAGAAATGTAATCGATGAGCCGACAAGCATGCGCGCGGCATCGTCCAGTTTGACGATGAACCAGGGTTGTACGGCCAGGACCAAAACGACGAGTGCCACCACCGTGACCAGACGCTCCAGCATGACGCTGGCAATGGCATGTCGTGCTCGCAACCCTTCCCGATGGGCCATATACATGCGCACCGCATCGCCGCCGACGGAAGACGGCAGGGTCTGGTTGAAGAAGGCGCCAATATAGAACAACTGCGTAACCGTCGCGAAACGGAGAGGAGCCCCCATTGCGGTCAAGACGGCACCCCATCGAAGCCCGCCAAGAGCGACCTGCAAAACCAGAACCAACAGCGACGCGGCAACAATTCCAGGCGCCGCTGTACGCATGTGATCCATCGCCGTGCCCACGTCGATGTTGGACAGCAGCCACCAAATCAGAGCGGCGGAGACCACGATCTTGAGCCCCACCGCTATCCATTTCTTTGCGTGCATCGGTATCGCCGGAATTTGTAGCGGGATCGGTCGCGCGTTTAACAGGTCACCCCGCGTATGTCACGCGGCCGTCGGCGCCTTGAAACGCACCGGTACCCGCTTGCGTCCCCAATCACCTGGGCGGTTCTCGAAAACTCCAGGAACCGGATGCCCACAGTGATCGCAGTTTCCAGAATAGTTGCCTTCGCAGGTGACATGCCAATCCGACAACAGATGCCAATCGCGACCGATCAACAAGCCCTGACAATTGGGGCAATATGTCGACCCAGTCTCCTTGTGGTGGATGTTGCCGGTGTAGGCGTAGTTGACGCCATTTTCCATGGCGATCCGGCGCGCCCGCATCAGGGTTTCCGGCGGCGTGCGCGGCGTGTCCATCATCTTCCAGTCCGGGTGAAAGGCCGTAAAATGGATCGGCACGTCGGGGCCCAGGTGCTCGACGATCCAGCGTGTCATCTCGTTGATTTCAGTGTCGGAGTCGTTCTTACCGGGAATCAGCAGGTCGGTAACCTCAAGCCAAACATCGGTATCGTGTTTGAGGTATTTCAGCGTATCCAGGACGCGGGGCAGTTCGGCCGTACACAATTCCTTATAGAACGCCTCGGTAAACGCCTTGAGGTCAATGTTGGCGGCATCCATATAACTGAAAAATTCAGCTCGCGGATCGGGACAGATATAGCCCGCCGACACCGCCACCGACTTGATGCCTCGTTCGCGACACGCCTTGGCCACGTCGACGGCATATTCGAGGAAGATTACGGGATCGTTGTAGGTGTAGGCGACGGAACGGCATTTAGTCTGCGCCGCCGCGTCGGCGATCATGTCGGGAGTCGCCTGACTTTGCAGTTTATCGAATTCGCGGGATTTGGAGATATCGTAGTTCTGGCAGAACTTGCACGTGAGGTTGCAACCGGCGGTCCCGAAACTGAGAACCGACGTGCCCGGTAGGAAATGGTTGAGAGGTTTCTTCTCAATCGGATCGATGCAAAACCCCGATGAACGACCGTACGTGGTCAACACGACCTGATCATCCTGGCGGGCACGCACGAAACAGAGGCCACGCTGCCCCTCCCGCAGCTTGCAGAATCGCGGGCACAAATCACATTGGATTCGACCATCGTCGAGCGCATGCCAATAGCGGCCTGGGAAATGTTCTCCCTGAACCTCACCCATCGTGATGGAGTCGTCGGGCATAACCAGCCACCCTCTTTCGTCACAACGCCCGCGTGGAATAGACTAGTATATGACGGGTGGAGGGCCGAATCCCATGACTTCGATCAGAGCGGCGGCAGTGGCCGGATTTTTCTATCCGAAGGACACCGCCGAATTGACCGCCACGGTGCGGAATTTCATCGATCATGTCCCTGACACCGACGCGCCGCCGCCGAAGGCGATCATCGCGCCACACGCGGGTTACGTCTATTCCGGTGCTATCGCCGCGATGGCCTACGCGCGGCTACGCCCGATTGCCCACCGTATCCGCCGCGTTGTGCTGTTGGGGCCGTGCCATCGGGTCGCGGTCAACGGTCTCGCCCTTTCGGGCGCCGATTTCTTCGAGACGCCGTTGGGTCGCGTCCCGCTCGATAAAGACGCCGCGACGGCAATTCTCGACATGCCGCAGGTCGAAATTTTTGACGATACCCATGCGCAGGAGCACAGCCTGGAAGTCCATATCCCGTTTCTGCAAATGCTGCTCGACGAATTTACCTTAGTACCGCTTGTCGTCGGACAGGCATCGGCCGATGACGTCGCCGATGTCCTGGAGCGCCTGTGGGGCGGCGAGGAAACCTTGATCGTCGTCAGCTCCGATCTCAGCCACTATCTGGATTACGCCAGCGCGCAGGCGATTGATCAGCGGACGTGCGCGGCGATCGAGAACCTCGATCCCAGCGCGATCGAACGAGACGGCGCCTGCGGCCGTTTCCCAGTCAGCGGCCTGTTGCGGATCGCCGAACGCCGCGGCATGGGCGTCGAGACCGTCGATTTACGCAATTCCGGCGATACGGCGGGAAAGAAGGACAAGGTCGTTGGCTACGGGTCCTGGATATTCACCGAAGGCACCACCCCGTCGAAACCGACTGCGCCTCGGAATTCGGCCCCGTCGGTTGCAATCCGCGTCGGCACACCGAAGGCAGAAGCCGACACGAGCGCCGACTTCGAAGCCGCGACCAAGGCCTTGCTGGCGCAACACGGTGATCTGCTGATCCAATTGGCGGCGTCCTCCGTGTTGCATGGTCTCGATCAGGGCGCTCCACCGAAAGCGGTTAATGGCAAGTTTCCGCAGGAGTTGCGCGACAACCGCGCCTGCTTCGTCACGCTTAAGCATGGCCCCCGTCTGCGCGGCTGCATCGGCTCGCCGCAGGCCCATCGGCCGCTCGTCGTCGATGTCGTCGACAATGCGTTCAAATCGGCTTTCAAGGATCCAAGGTTCAAACCGCTGACCGCGCCTGAACTAAAGAACCTGACGCTATCGATCTCGGTTCTCAGCCCGCAGACGCCGTTTCCCGTCACCAGCCAAGCGGATCTGTTGGCACAACTGCGACCGGGCATCGACGGCCTCGTCATCGCCGACGGCGGCAAGCGAGCGCTATTCCTGCCGTCGGTCTGGGAACAGCTGCCGACGGCCGATCAATTTCTGCAGCATCTCAAGGCCAAGGCCGGCATGACGCCGGATCATTGGTCCGACGACTTCAAGGCGTGGCGTTTCATCGCCGAGGAAAAGAAGTCGTCCGACTACGCTAATCCCGCGGATATCTGGCAGGGACGCGCGTAGGCTTTTGATAAACCAGCACCATCGTTTGACATCCCGCCGTCGGCGGTGACAATCGCCGCGCCGTCGCGTCATAGAAGGCCTTGGAAGGAACATCACCATGCTCAGTATCGGTCTCGGCTTCGTCGAACAAGTCGCCGACATCGCCATACGTGCCGGCGCCGAGATCATGCGCATTTACGGTACCGATTTCGCCGTCGAGACGAAAGCGGACGCGAGCCCGGTCACAGAGGCCGACAAGGCCGCAGAGGAGTTGATCCTGCATTCAATTCGCGTCGGCTTGACCGATGCCTACCCCATCGTCAGCGAGGAACACTTTTCCCAGGGCGATGTACCAGAGGTCTCCGGGAGTGCGTTCTGGCTTGTCGATCCGCTCGACGGCACCAAGGAATTCATCAGCCGCAACGGCGAGTTCACCGTCAATATCGCATTGATCGAACACGGCACACCCGTCCTGGGGGTCGTCCATTGCCCGGCCATAAAGGAAACCTACTGGGGCAGCGCCGGCGGCGTATTTTCCCGTATCGGCGATGACGCGCCGACCGCTATCTCTTGCCGCGCGGCGCCCACCGGCGGCATGACCGCCTATGTCAGTCGTTCGCACGCGACACCCGAGGTCGATGGATTCCTGGCCGATTTCAAGATCGCCCATAAGGTCAGTGCCGGCAGTTCGCTAAAGTTCTGTCGTATCGCCGCGGGTCAGGCGGACATCTACCCACGTATGGGACGGACCATGGAATGGGATACCGCGGCGGCGCACGCGGTGCTGAAATTCGCCGGTGGTATTGTGCAGGGGATTGACGGCGCGACGCTGCGGTACGGAAAACCGGGTTTCGAGAACCCGCACTTCGTTGCCGCCGGCCCTGGCGTGCTGCCTGGGAACACATGATCGACACGTCGATCGTTCCGGCCGATGAATCCTCCATCGCCGAGGCGGCGCGCCTGATCCGTATCGGCAAGTTGGTCGCCTTCCCAACTGAAACGGTTTACGGCCTTGGCGCCGACGCGACCCAAGAGGACGCCGTCGCACGCATCTTCGCGGCCAAGGGTCGCCCGCACTTCAATCCACTAATTGTGCATGTACCCAATGTGACAACGGCGCGGCGGTACGGCGTTCTCAATGATCGAGCGGAAGCCGTCGCCGCCGCCTTCTGGCCGGGCGCGTTAACGCTGGTCGTTCCGCGAGCGACGGACAGCGGGTTATCGCATCTGGTCAGCGCCGGCCTGGACACGGTCGCGCTCAGGGTTCCCGACCATCCGATTGGGCATGCATTGTTGAAGGCCGCCGAACGGCCGATCGCCGCCCCCAGTGCCAATCGCTCCGGCGCGGTCAGTCCAACAACGGCTCGGCACGTATTTCAGTCGCTACCGACGGCAGCGGACGGTGGACCGACATTGATCCTCGACGACGGGCCATGCCGCGTCGGCCTTGAATCGACGGTCGTCGATTGCACGACGGATACCGTCACCCTTTTACGGCCAGGCGGCGTCACGGCGGAGGATATCGCGAACATCGTCGGCTCGCTGACAGAGGGCGACGATAGAACGAGTTCCCCCCGCTCTCCCGGGATGCTCGAAAGTCACTATGCCCCGACAACTCCCCTGCGACTCGACGCGAACACCGCCGAGGATGGCGCGGTACTGATCGGTTTTGGCCCGGCGGTCTCATGCCGCCTGAATCTAAGCCCCACGGGCGACCTCATCGAAGCCGCAGCCAATTTGTTCGCCCTGTTGCATACCGCCGACGCTGAGGGGCACACCTGTATCGCCGTCATGCCGATCCCCGACCACGGCCTTGGCCGCGCCATCAACGACCGTCTTCGGCGGGCGGCTCACCGATGACGACAATCGCAATCTTCGACATGGAATGGACGGCCTGGGAAGGATCGATGGCACGCCAGTGGCAAGGCCCAGGAGAAGCCAAGGAAATCGTTCAGATTGGCGCAGTGCGATTAGCCGATACTCCGGAGCTTGAAGAATTGGCGGCGTTGAACGTCGTAATCAGACCGCATCTCAATCCGGTTCTCAGCCAATATTTCAAGGATTTGACAGGTATCACGCAGCGTCAGGTAGACGAAACGAACGAAACATTTACCGACGCGCTCGACCGCCTGCGAAACCTGTTCGACGGGGCAAACCGCATCTGGTCGTTCGGCGGCGATGAGACAACGTTGGCGCTCAATTGTGAAATGAACGGCATCGACATGCCCTTCGCTGACACATTGTTCGACGATGCTCGAGTTGTCGTCGCGCGACACATCGGCGCCGACATATCGACATTAGAAAGCGGCAGCCTTCCGGATGTCATGGGTTTTCCACGCCTAGGAAATGCTCACGACGCCCTCGGCGACAGCCGCTGCATCGCCGAGGCTTTCCGGATAATGCGACGCGACGGCGCGTTTTGATCTATCCCGCCGGTTGCGCGATCGCGCGGCGCGATGGCATGCATAGCGCGCAGACGGTTACCGCCGCCGCCGAAACCGACAGCAGCAGGAACATGGATTCGAACCCGCCGGTCGAATCGTAAAGCCACGCCACCAACGGCACCGCCGACGCGGCAACACCAAGTCCGACCAGATATTTCACCGCATAGACACGGCCCCGCCATTCGGGTGTCGCGTAGCGGGCGATGATGGTGTCGTGGATCGGGATCGTGCCGAATACAACGAACATAACGGCGATGGATGCCCCAATCATGCTGGCGCCGAACGCATGCGCGGCGATGATCAGCGCCGGCACCTGCAACGCCACCACCAGAACATAGACCGGCTTCAGCGGATATCGATCAAGCATATGACCGACGATGATCTGCGCTACCGCGGCGATCAGGAACACGACAAAACTCCATGACCCGACCGCCGAGGTCGTCGTTGCCAGATCGCCGAGGCGGTCGGCCAGCACTTTCGGTAGCGACACCGTGGTGGCATTGAAGATCAGAGTCCCAAAGATCGTTGCGGCGACGACGATGATCAGCACCCGCTTGATTTCCGCCCGCGACGCGTCGATTGCTTTGTTCGGTTTCTGCTGCCTGTGTCCTTCCGGCGCCCAGCGCAGGAACTGCCAGTAGGCCAATCCCGTCACGATCGAAAGAATACCCGGCACGATGAACGCGGCCCGCCAGCTGATCAGATCCGTCAAAAAGCCGGCCGATACCGCCGCTAGTGCCACGCCGATGTTGCCGAACACCCCATTGATGCCGAGTTCCTTACCCAATGACCGCGCGTTATCGGCAACCATGGCGATGCCGACCGGATGATAGATCGAGGCAAAGATACCGATGGTCAGCAGCCCGACCGCAAGGCTCACCGGACCTTCGGCCAGTCCCGTCAATATCGAAGCGGTGCCGATCCCTATGAAAAAAATCACCATCATGCCGGGGCGGCTCCAACGGTCGCCAAGCCAGCCGGACGGCAATGAACCGGCGCCGAAAGCGATGAAGCACCACGTCGATAGCGCCAGCAGGAAACCGTAGCTACCCTCGAATCCCGGTGCCTTCTGAATCGCCACAACGGCCGTCGCATAAAGCAGCATGAACAGGTGGTCATAGAGATGGCCAATGTTCATGAACATGAACTGAACGCTGCAGCGGTCTAAACGATACATGGCGACGGTTCCTCGGGGCGTGTTCCGGCGAGATTTCCTTTTAGCGCGTTCACGCTCGACAATCCTGCGATAGAATGTCAATTAATATCGAGAATCTGCCACGTGTAATTTGAGCGTGATGATGCCATCAGTGATCCCGTCAGCGGCGCGCGTCGTCGATATGACCACCGGCGATCGGCCGGTGGAAGTGGTGCCCGTGGACCATCCGCTGGGGCATGATACCGGCTGGCACATGCATGAACGGGGGCAGTTGATTTATGCGGAGGCCGGCGTCATGGCGATTGAAACCGTGGCCGGCGTCTGGGTCATCCCACCGGCCCGCGCCGTCTGGGTGCCGGCGGCGACCCGCCACCGGACCATGGCGCGAACGGCAATCCGCATGCGCAACGTGTTCATCCGCGCAGACGCCCGAGCGCGTCTGCCGACGGACTGCGTCGTCGTCACCGTGTCTCCGCTGATGCGGGAACTGATTCGCGAAGCGGAGGGACTGCCAGTCAATTATGACCCGGAAGGTGCCGATGGCCGACTGATGGCGGTGCTCTTGGATCGTATCGAAACGCTGCCGGCGACGCCGCTGCATCTGCCGATGCCGACCGACCCGCGCTTGCAACGGATCACGGAAACTCTAGCCGCTGATCCGGCCGACAGTCGCCGCCTCGCCGACTGGGCGCGCCACGCCGGCGCCAGCGCCCGCACGTTGGCGCGTCTGTTCCATCGTGACCTGGGCATGACATTTGGCACCTGGCGCCAACAGGCCCGGCTACTGGCGGCGCTGGAACGGCTGGCCGCCGGCGCACCGGTCACGATGGTGGCGTTGGATCTCGGTTACGATAGCCCCAGCGCCTTCAGTGCAATGTTTAAGCGCGCGTTCGGTGTCTCGCCAAGCGGTTATTTTAAGGTGCCCCATGGCGGTGAACGTACGGATGCACCCCAGTAGTCGTCCCTGTGCTGCGGTCAATGCTGTTACCTGAACGCAAGGAACGCTAGACTGCTCGCATGAACGATTCGCTAGATGATGACGAACGCCGGCAACACCTGGACATGCTTCGCCAGGCCGCGCGAAGCGGTTCGGAACGGCTCGCCGACATCGCCGAGGTTGCCCTCGCGCTGGCGGCGCTCGACCAGCCTGGCGTCGACCTCGCGGCCTATCGGGACCACCTGAAAGACCTGGCCGCCGCCACCGCTGGCGCCGCCGCCGGCAGCGACCGCCCACAGGCTCGCGCCCAGGCAATTCGCGCCGGGGTCTATAAGACCTTTGGATATTCTGGCGACGGCGAGACCTACGACGACATGCAGAACGCCAATCTGATGCGTGTCATCGACCGTCGCAAGGGCCTGCCGGTAGCCCTGGGCATCCTGGTGATGCACGCGGCCCGCGCCCAAGGCTGGCCCATCGTCGGCATCAATTTCCCCAGTCATTTTCTACTCAAGCTGCAAACCGCGGGTGGCGGCATCATCATCGATCCATTTCGCGGCGCCGAGGTGATGGAAGCATCCGACCTCAGGAAGTTGCTCAAATCCATGGCCGGCGCCGATGCCGAGCTATCGCCGGAATTTACCGTTGCGGTCGACGACCGCGGAATTCTCGCCAGGCTACAGAACAATATCAAACTCCGCGCGCTCGGAGCCGGCGATCTGGGCCGCGCCGGCGAGGTTCTGGAAACCATGACACTGCTGATACCGGAAGAGGCCAGTTTGGTACTCGAACTCGCTGCGATTCAGGCCGAACTCGGTAGCCTCGGCGCCGCGTCGGCGCGGCTACGCGCCCTCATCGACGCCAATCCATCCGGTGCCTACCCGGAAGCCGAACACCTGCTTGAGACGTTGCAGCGCCGCCTCAACTAAACGCACGCCATGCCTTTTGCCATCGCACCAACGGTGCTATCCGTGGCGATGAGGAAGAAGGCATGACGACCGTGAACGAACTTCAACAAACGCTCGACGCCATCGTCGGTCCGGCCGGTATGATTTCCGACGATGCCGGCAAGGAACGCTTTATCACGGAATGGCGCGGCTTGTGGCGCGGCCATTGCGACCTCGTCGTGCGACCAGCCTCGACGGAAGAATTGGCGCGCGTCGTCAGCGCTTGCAATGGCGCCGGCGTCGCGGTGGTGGCGCAAAGTGGCAATACCGGCCTTGTCGGTGGCGGCGTGCCGGACGGCGGCGTCGTCATTTCCACCGAACGCATGAACACCATCCGCGCAATCGACGCTGTGAATTCAACAATGACCGTCGAGGCCGGATGCATTCTCGCGGATGTACAGGCCGCCGCGGATGATGTCGATCGGCTGTTCCCGCTTAGCCTTGCCGCCGAGGGCAGTTGCCGGATCGGCGGCAATTTATCGACCAATGCCGGCGGTGTGCAGGTGCTGCGCTACGGCAACGCCCGCGATCTGGTCCTCGGGCTCGAGGTTGTGTTGCCCGACGGCCGCATCTGGGATGGACTCAGGAGCCTTCGCAAGGACAACACCGGCTACGACCTCAAGCATCTGTTCATGGGCGCTGAGGGCACGATTGGCATCATCACGGCGGCCGTCTTTAAACTGTTTCCGAAAC
>JAYOFM010000075.1:0-19392 GCA_038117225.1 Rhodospirillales bacterium | reverse complement strand
TCACCTGGCCGTTGGTCAGGATGGCGATGTCTTCGAGCATCGCCTTGCGACGATCACCGAAGCCCGGCGCCTTGACGGCGGAGACCTTGAGGCCGCCACGCAGCTTGTTGACCACCAAGGTGGCCAAGGCCTCGCCTTCGATGTCCTCGGCCAGGATCAGCAGCGGCCGGCCCGACTGAACCACCGTTTCCAGTACCGGCAGCAACGGCTGCAGGCCGGAAAGCTTCTTTTCGTGGATCAGGATGTAGGGATTCTCGAGCTCGCAGGTCATCTTGTCAGCGTTGGTGATGAAGTACGGCGACGTGTAGCCGCGATCGAACTGCATGCCTTCGACCACATCGAGTTCGGAATGCAGGCTCTTGGCTTCTTCCACCGTGATCACGCCTTCGTTGCCGGCGCGTTCCATGGCTTCGGCGATCATCTTGCCGACTTCCGTGTCCCCATTGGCGGAAATGGTGCCAACCTGGGCGATTTCCTGATTGGTGGAAACCTTCTTGGAACGCTTCTGCAGATCGGTGACGACCGCTGTGACGGCGAGATCGACGCCGCGCTTGAGGTCCATCGGGTTCATGCCGGCGGCAACGGACTTGCAGCCTTCGCGCACGATCGCGGCGGCCAATACGGTCGCCGTGGTGGTGCCGTCGCCGGCTTCGTCATTGGTGCGTGACGCGACTTCGCGTACCATCTGCGCGCCCATGTTCTCGAACTTGTCCGACAGCTCGATTTCCTTGGCGACGGTGACGCCGTCCTTGGTGATGCGCGGTGCGCCGAACGATTTGTCCAGCACCACGTTGCGGCCCTTCGGCCCCAACGTCACCTTGACCGCATCGGCCAGGATATCGACGCCTTTCAGCATCTTGGCGCGGGCGTCGCCGGAAAACTTAACTTCCTTGGCAGCCATTGTATCTCAATCCTCTTTGTAAGCGTTGGCCGACGTTATTTCTCGATGATGCCGAGAATGTCGGATTCTTTCATGATCAGCAGATCCTTGCCGTCAACCTTGACTTCGGTGCCGGACCATTTGCCGAACAGCACCCGGTCGCCCTTCTTGACGTCAAGCGGGGTGACTTTGCCGTCATCGGCACGCGTGCCGGAACCGGCGGCGATGATCTTGCCCTCCATGGGCTTTTCCTGCGCGGTATCGGGGATGATGATACCGCCCGCGGTTTTTTCTTCCTGGTCCACGCGCTCGACGAGCACGCGGTCGTGAAGTGGCCGAAATTTCATGGCGTTCACTCCGTTAATTGCCTGATTTGATTGGGTTTGAACACATTTGCTAGCACTCATCATGAGTGAGTGCCAGGGATGTATGGTGGTTGAAGTCCGTTGTCAAGCGAAGGCGGTCATATATTCACGGAAAACGCCTGCTGAAATCAATCTCGGTGGGTGATGCGCGGGTGTGCCTTAATGACCGTCACCTCCCAAACCGCGACAAACCGCCGTCGGAAGGAATACGCCGCGACGGGTTTGGCGACCGTCGGCAGGCGGTCATGTAACGAGATGACCCGGCCGTTCGGATGGGCCGCCACGAACGCCGCCTGATCGCCATCGGTCACGCCAATCACCGGAATCGGCTTATTAAGCCGGCCGAGAAAATGATACTGTGCGTGGTACTTGCCGAAATGCGCGACCGGGATGCCCTCGACCTGCCACGCCTTTATCTGGCGTGCCAACGGATGCAGATCGTAAAAGGTCGCAACCACGTCGGCGGCGCCGAAGTGGATGACAAGGACCAGTGCGGGCGACAGCGTCGCCAAGGCCGCGAGCCTGATCTCCGATCGCGCCCGCCAGCAACTTGCCGCGATCACGCCGACCATGACCGCCAAGAGCCCCCACCCCGCATCGGCGACGTCGAACCAATAGGGTTTGCGAAAGTCGATCGGCGCGTAGGGTGCGATCGCCACGGCGGCACCAGCCAGAACCAACGGAATGGCGGGTAGCCAGGTCTCCATCCGGCGGACAGGTTTCGCCTCATCCATTGTCGTCACCAGACGCGCGACAATCAGTGCCAGCGCGGGAAATTCAGGCAACAGGTAGTGCAATTGTTTACCGCTGATGGCGGAGAACGCGGCAACCGCGACGGCGAACCAGATTAGGCAGAGGCGCACACCACCGTCCGCCAACAGTTTCCCCGCCGGCGACAGCGCCATGCGCAACGCCCGCCACGCCGGCAGCCACACGGCCCACGGCAGCAACAACCCGGGCAACACGGCCGCGTACCACCAGAACGGCCGAGCATGGGCGAACGAATTGACCATGCGTCCGGCGGATTGGCCCCAGAAGATTGCATTGCGATAGGCCTCGCCACCGGCGATGCCGGCCGGGACCGCCCACGCCAAGGCGAGCGCGACACCCAGCAGCACCGCAACACCGACCCCACCATACCAGCGCCGCCAGCGCATCGTCGTGGCCAACCCGCCGCCGCCCAACCCGGGCGCCCACAGCGGCGCCGTTAGCGCCACCGGCAACACGTGCAGCAGGATCGCCGGTCCCTTGGCCAGCACACCGAGTCCGATCGCCAACCCAGCGACAGCAATCCAGCGCCAGTGGCCGCCCCGCCAGAAGCGGACAAGCCCGAGCAAAGCCAACAAGGTAAATGCGGCGAGCAGCGTATCGAACATGGTCAGCGTCTGAAACAGCGCCCAGAAGACACTGCCGACGAGGATCACCGGCGCCCAATCGGCAATCGCCGGGCGGTCGGGCCACAGGGCGCGGGCAAGGGAACCGGTTAGAAACAGGCTGGCCAGCGCGAACAGCGGCGCGACCAGCCGCGGCCACCATTCAACCACACCGAACACCGTCCAGCCCGCCTGCATGATCCAAAACAGCAGCGGCGGCTTATGGCTATAGGTTTCACCGTTCAGATGCGGCACAAGGAAGTCGCCGCTCAGCCACATTTCCCAGGCGACCGACAAATACCGCGTTTCATCGACCGGCAGCGGCGGCCGCAAGCTAAGTCCGGCGATGACAGTCACCAGCCAGAGCCCGCCCCAGACCATCGGCGACCAGCGCGTCGCCGTCACCGGTCCGTCACCGGAGGCGCCGCTGATTCCGTCGTCCTATCATCGTCGACGCCGATCTCGCGTTCGAGTTCCTGGTCAAGGCGATGGCCACGGCGATGACGACGGTAAAGAAACACGCCCATGGCGCCGGATACCGCGAACAGCACCACGGCCAAGCCAATTCTGAACACCGGGTCGATATCGATGCCGGATCCAACGAGCGCGAAGATGACGGTTTGCGGGATATAGCCGAGTGCGCTGCCGCCGATAAAGGCGAGAGCGCCGGCGCCCGAGACCCCCGCCGTCAGGTTGACCATCAGATTATTACCGACGGGCAGGAATCGAATCAGCAGCGTCATGGCGAAGGTATTGTTGGCCAGGAAGGCATCGATTCGACGCATACGCTCTGAAATCCGACGAGTCACCCACTCGCGACCGATGAACCGGGCATAGATGAACGCCATGGCACATCCAAATGCCAACGCGACCGACGCCAGGATGCTGCCCTCGACGAGACCGAAGGCATAACCACCGAGAAACGCCACCGCCTGGCGCGGCAGACCAATGGCGACGAAGGCCGCGCCGGCAGCGACGAACAGTGCCTTGCCCGTCGTCCCCTGCCCCTTGATATCCGCATCGATCCACGCTGCGTCGAATAGTGCGCCAAGGTCAGTCGTCTTCAGCAGCACCCCAAGCGCGACCAACGAGACGAACAGCACCGCCGAACGAAAGATCAGGCGCCCGCTCACGGTGCGTCCTTCGCGTCCGCCGTTACCTCGGATACATCGGGACGCACGGCGCGCCGGATCAGCCACATAACGCCGAACAGATCGACGATTCCGACCCACAGCCTGTTCCATAGACCGTACTTGGATTGGCCGCCGCCACGCGGGCGGTGGTTGACCGGCACCGACACCGCCGACCCGCCCTGGCGGATCATCAACGCTGGTAGGAACCGGTGCATATGGTCGAAGCGCGGCATGGCCAGAAAAATCTCGCGCGAAAAAACCTTGAGGCCGCATCCGGTATCCGGCGTCGCATCGCCAAGCATGCCGCCGCGCACGCCATTGGCGACCCGCGAGGATAATCGCTTCAACCAGGTGTCACGCCGATTGACCCGATGGCCGCAAATCATCACCGGCGCCGGTCCCGCGTGCTCGCGGAAACGAACCAGCGCGGCGGGAATGTCGGCCGGGTCATTCTGACCGTCACCATCCAGGGTGACGATGATGTCGCCGGTCGCCCAGACGACGCCGGTGGCGATGGCGGTACTTTGGCCGGCGCTTGCGGCGTGGCGCACGACACGCAGTTGCGGAATCTCGGCCATCAATTCTGTCAGGCGAGGCAACGTGCCGTCGCCGCTGCCGTCATCGACGTAAACGATCTCGAACCGAGGTTCATCCGCCAGAGCAGCTACGATCTCGCGCACCAACGGCGCGATATTCTCGGCTTCGTCCTTGACCGGCACGACGACGGATACACCGGCGGCGGGCGCGGGCGAATCAGGGGTATTCCGGGTTGGGCGAGGTGCGGCGTCGGCCATGGTGTCCGGACGGGGTCATTGCGTAAGCAGTTGATAGGGCCGGGTTTTACAACGCCGACAACGGCGACGCCATGGTTTTCCGCATGGCGACGGGTTAGTCGATGGCACGCAACCGGTCCAACCTGAGCCGATCACGGCCATCGATCAGGCGCCGGCTGCCCAGCATGACGGCGGCGAACACACCAAGACCGGTGCCGCCGCCGATGAGGAACATCACCAAAAGTTGGTATTTCACCGCCTCCTCGGGCTCGACACCAGCCAGAATTTGCCCGGTCATCATACCCGGCAAGGCGACCAACCCGGTAGCCGCCATGGCATTGATGGTCGGAATCATACCGGCGCGCATGGCCTGACGCATGGCCCCGTTCATGGCGTCGCGGGCCTCGTGCCCCAGCATCAAGCGCGCCTCGATCCCGGCTCTCTCAGCCGTCGCGGTGGCGAGCAGTCGATCGAGCCCAAGGCTGACACCATTCATGGTGTTGCCGAGAATCATGCCGAGCAGCGGAATGGCAATGCGCGGTTCGTACCAGGCGATGCCCTCAAACTGAGTCAGCACGGCGAAGGTGGTTACCAACATGGCGGCGACACACATGCTGCCGGTGCCGATGCCGTAGGACCATAGACCGGAAAATTGCCGTTCCTGGCGGGCGATCGCCTCGCGCCCGGCGAACATCACCATGACCATGGCCGCGAGACCGGTCAGCCACGGCGAGTGGATGGCGAACAGCGCCTTCAACACCAATCCGACGAGGGTCAGTTGTACCACCATGCGCAACGCGGCGAAGGCCAGTTTGCGCTCCAGGCCCAAGCCGTAGGCAATGGAAAGGCCGGCATTGATCACCAGCAATCCAGCGGCGATGGCAAGGTCCCAATGGTCGAGGGCGATATAGGTCACGCGTTCCTCCCGGCCCCGTGCGACCAATCCTCGACCTCTGTCAGCGTACCGGCCTCGATGCGATAGCCCCGGGGCGATAGCCGTGCCGCCTGACGCTCGTCATGGGTCACCAGCAATATGGCGGCGCCTGTCGCCAGGTGTTCATGCAGCAGGGATTCGACACGCGCCGTGGCTTCCTTGTCGAGGCCCGAGGTCGGTTCGTCCAACAGCAGCACCCGTGGTGCCAAGGCCAGGGCGCGAATCAGGGCGAGGCGCTGGCGTTCGCCGGTGGATAGCCGCGAGACTTCCCAATCCAGTGCATCGGCCGGCAGATCAAATCGGCCGAGAAAGCCCGCCGCCGCATCGCGATCGGCGAAGTGTGCGCCGACGCGGGATGCCCACCAGCCGGATTCCGCCGGCACATACATGACCTGGCGGCGCCATGCCGGTGCTGACATGGCCATGCGATCAGTGCCTTCAAGCGCAACCACGCCCTCACTGGGGTCGAGATCGGCGATGGCGCGCAGCAGCAAAGACTTGCCGGCACCAGAGGGGCCGGTGATCGCCGCGCAGTCGCCGACCCCAAGATTGAGTGTCACCGGGTGCAGACCGGGGCGCGTCAGATTTCGGACATCGAGCAAGAATGATCCTCCGCTCGGCCATTGTGTCGATGCGGCTTGCGCGCGACAAGCGCGACGGGCGATGCTATCGGCCAGAGATGCCGCATTGGGAAAGCCTTATGGCCAGCAAGAAATTCGATCACCGTCCGGGAATCGCGCCGCTGGCGTTGCACGAAGAGCCGGTGCGCGCCGAATGGATCGATTACAACGGCCACATGAACCTCGCCTACTATGTGCTGGTGTTCGACCACGGCACCGACGCGCTGCTTGCGCAGGTCGGTCTCGACGATGCCCATCGCGAGGCGACCGGCGGATCGGTTTTCGTCGTCGAGGCCCATCTGACCTACGAGAACGAAGTGCACGAGGGCCAGCGCCTGGCCGTCACCACGCAGGTGCTGGGCGTCGATGAAAAGCGCCTGCGGCTATTTCATCGCATGATCGAGGTCGACGCAGGAATTCTGGCCGCGACTAACGAAGTTATGATTCTGCATGTGGATTTAAACACCCGCCGCACGGCGCCGTGGCCGGAAGCGGCCCGCCGGGCCCTCACTGCTCTGGCCGAGGCGCACGCAACGCTGGAGGCCCCGCCTCAGGCCGGCCGTGGTATCGCCATGCCGGCGAAACGTGCCTGAACCTGTGGCTTGAACAGTCAACGAGGCCAGATCTCAAACTGAAACACTACATCCGTGGGCGACGCATTGGTTTCCGCGTGGGCGTAGGATAATCTATCCACTGAGAGGACGGACGAAATTGCCGGTCGTCAATCCTTTGTTCACGGTTGATGGCCTAGTTTCGGGCTAGGCGCGAAACGGCGCATGCCTGGGAACTCATGCGAACCTCTCGATTTACATATCTGCGTATCGTCTACCTGCTGCGCGGGTTGATTCGGAACGACCACCTTATCCTGGCGGTTCTCGCGGTCATCGTCGGCACGCTTTCGGGCGCCGCGGTGATCGGTTTTCGCGAAGCCATCGAACTGGTTCAAGGCCTTGCCGGTGGCGCCGCATCAGAACGCATGTTTCAGATTGTCGCTACCCTGCCCTGGTGGCAGATCGTGCTGGCACCGACGGTCGGCGGTTTGGTCGTCGGCATCCTGGTCAAGACTCTGATGCCAGACCAACGCCCGCATAGCGTCGCCGACGTCATCGAATCCTGCGCATTGCGGGGTGGCCGCATGTCGTCCCGCGTCGGTCTGGTAACAGCGGTGGCCAGCGCGATCTCCATTGGATCCGGGGCGTCGGTCGGGCGCGAGGGGCCTGCCGTCCATTTGGGCGCCTCACTGGCCGGCTGGATTGGACGGCGGCTGCATTTGTCCCGCGCCTTGATGCGGACGCTCCTTGGCTGCGGCGTCGCGGCCGCCGTCGGCGCCTCGTTCAACGCGCCGATCGCCGGCGCCCTGTTCGCCAACGAAGTCGTGGTCGGCCACTATGCCCTCAAGGCATTCGCCCCGGTCGTCATTGCCAGCGTGGCGGGCACGGCGCTGTCACAGGCCCATTTCGGCGATTTTCCCGCCTTTTTTCTGGGTGATCATGTCCTGACATCGTTCTGGGAATTTCCCGCCATCGCCGGGCTCGGCGTGATCTGCGGTATCATCGCCATCATCTTCATGCGCGGAATCTTCCTGGCGCAAGCGGCCGCCCAACGGTCGCGACTGCCGATTTGGCTGCGACCCGCCGTGGCCGGCCTCGGCGTCGGCGTCATGACCGTGTTTGTGCCCGAAATTACCGGCGTCGGCTACGGTGTCACCGAATGGACCATGCTCGGCCAGTTCGGGTTTCAAGCCCTGGTGGTCATCGCCGCGGCCAAGATCATCGCCACCGGGTTAAGTCTGGGCTGGGGATTCGGCGGCGGCGTATTCTCGCCGTCTCTCGTCATTGGCGCCGCCGTCGGTGCCGCCTACGGAATCATCGCGACGTCGATTTTTCCCCAATTATCGTCCGGCCTTGGCGCCTACGCCATCATCGGCATGGGCGCCATGGCGGCGGCGGTCCTCGGCGCGCCGATCTCGACGACGCTGATCATTTTCGAAATCACCGGTGATTACGCGCTGTCCATCGCCGTCATGGTCGCCATCGTCGTCGCCTCGGAAATTACCCATCACTTCTTCGGACCGTCATTCTTCGTTGTGCAACTGCGCCGCCGCGGCATCGATCTGAAAAGCGGTTTCGAGGCCGAGGTCATGTCGGCCATAAAGGTGCGCCAGATTCTCGAATCCAGGTCGGCAATAAGAGCCGAAACAGTCAATGTGCGTGCCGGATTACAGGAAATTCGCGAAACCCTGCAGCGCTCGACCATGGGTGAACTGTTCGTGGTCCGCTACTCGGGCGAGCTTTTTGGCACCATTACCCTCGCGGACATGAGCGAACTGGCGTTCGAACATGATGCCGACGACATCGCCACCGCCGCGGACGTGGCACGCCAGCACCCGCCGGTCCTTGCCGAGGACGACGATCTGGAAGCCGCCATCTCGATGATGCGCGAGACCGGCGAGGAACATATCGCGGTGGTTACGGATGCGGAGTCCATGACCTTCCGGGGATGCGTCCATCAGCGAGATGTGATGGACGCCTATAACCGCGCGCTCATCGAGGCACGGCATGAAGAACACGGTTTTTAGAAGTCGCCAGTCGCTGGTGGCCTGGGCGCCTCGGTCATTCGGCGGCACGCAGCCGCAGCCAGTCATAACGGTCACGCGAGATCACAGACACCCGCTTGATGGTAAGTTCCGTCGATCCGAACGGCACCATATCCATGGGCACGGTATCTCCAGGGCCGCCGACCGCCCAAATCTTGCGATAGAAATCCGCCATGCTGGCGACACGGCGGCCGTCGACGCCGACGATGATGTCGCCACGCTTGATGCCGGCCTGGTCTGCCGGCCCTCCCCTGGCGACGCGGGTGACCATGACACGCCCGCCCAAATCCTCGGAATAAATGCCGAGCCACGGCCGGCGTGGCGCGCCCGTCCGGCCTTTGGCGATCAATTCATCCTTGATTGGCTTCAAGGCATCGATGGGAATGAACATGTTCCCCGGCACGGGCGAATCCGCGATCACCGCATCGCCGACGATCAACGATCCGACCCCGACTAGGCGACCGTGCCGATCGATCAACGCCGCGCCGCCGAATTGCCGGTGCGGCGGCACCGTGAAAATGGCGTCGTCGAGCAGGTACTCCCAATAGCCGGCGAATTCCCGCCGGTCGGCGACCAGCGCGCCCATGGTTGGTTGGCCGCCGACGCGCGAAACCACCATGACCGCGTCGTCGCGCTTCAAACCCTCCGAATTGCCGAGGTCGATCGGTAGGCTATCGAGGCTCCCCACGGCGCGGACGAGGCCAAACCCGGTATTGTGGTCATAGGCAACGATATCCGCGCCAACCCAGGTGCCGCCAGCATCGATGACCTCGACCTTCGTTGCTTCCAAAATCAGATAGCCGATGGTCACGATCAGGCCATCGTGACCGATCAGAACGCCGGAACCCTCGCGCGTGGTGCCCAGGCTTTCCGCCGTGCGAGCCGCTGGATCGATGGTCGCGCGTATGCCCACTACCGAGGACAGGATGCGCGCCACATTGTCCGAGCCCTCAGATGATTGCGCCATCGTCGGCGACGATATCAACCCAAGGCACATAAGCATGGCGGCAAATGCCGTGGCATAGATGGTATGTGGTTTTCGGATCACGTGGCGTCTCCAAATCTGACAACGCCCCCTAACAACTCCCCCCGGGAGTTCCCATGTATTGTCACCGATTCGCACCGAGCGATCGAGTCAAAGTTCTCACGAAGACGGGGTTTCCGACGCCCATGGACCGGCCGTCACAGCATGCTATACAGGAGCACCATGAGCGATCCCTTCGATTTGCAGGACATCTCGACCGCTGACCTCGCGCCGCCACCGAGTGGCGGTGCGGTCTATTTGGAGTCCTTGAACGAAAGCCAGCGTCAGGCGGTGGAAGCGATTGATGGACCCGTTCTTGTGCTCGCCGGTGCGGGTACAGGCAAGACCCGGGTGCTGACGACGCGTCTCGCCCATATTTTGATGTCCGGCCTGGCCCGCCCGGCGGAGATGCTGGCCGTGACCTTCACCAACAAGGCGGCTGCCGAGATGCGCCACCGGGTCGCCGATATCCTCCGGCGGCCGGTGGAAGGCTGGTGGGTCGGCACCTTCCATGCCACCGGCGCGCGGATGTTGCGCGCCAACGCGGAAGCGGTCGGTCTGAAATCCAACTTCACCATCCTTGATACGGACGATCAGGTGCGACTGGTCAAGCAGCTGATGGGTGACGCCGACCTTGATGAAAAGGAGACACCGGCCCGCGTTGTCGCGTCGGTTATTCAGCGCTGGAAGGATCGCGGCCTGAAACCAAATAAAGTCGGTGCCGCCGAGGCCGCCGGCGCGGTCGGCGACGTGGCGATCGATGTTTATACAGCCTATCAGAAACGCTTGCTGGAGGTGAACGCGGTCGATTTTGGCGATCTGCTGTTGCACTGCCTGACGTTGTTTTCCGAACGGCCAGACCTGCTACAGCGTTACCAGCAGCAGTTCCGCTATATCCTGGTCGATGAGTACCAGGACACCAACGTATCGCAATACCTGTGGCTGCGTCTGTTGGCACAGGCCCATCGCAACATCTGCTGCGTCGGGGACGATGATCAGGCGATTTATTCCTGGCGCGGCGCCGAAGTCGCCAACATCCTTCGCTTCGAGGAGGATTTCCCCGGCGCCAAGGTGGTCCGGTTGGAACGCAACTACCGCTCGACCCAGCATATCCTGGCCGCCGCCTCCAGCCTGATCGCCCACAACGAAGGGCGGCTCGGCAAGACCTTGTGGACCGACACCAACGAAGGCGACAGGGTTCAGGTGGTCGGCGTGTGGGACGGCGAGGATGAGGCGCGGCGAATCGGTGAGGAAATCGAAGTGCTGCATCGCAAATCCCATCGGCTCGACGAGATGGCGGTGCTGGTGCGAGCCGGCTTCCAGACTCGCGAATTCGAGGAACGGTTGATTACGCTCGGCGTACCCTATCGCGTCATCGGCGGGCCGCGCTTTTACGAACGCCAGGAAATCCGCGACGCCGTTGCCTATCTTCGCGTGCTCGCACAACCGGACGATGACCTGGCGTTCGAGCGCATCATCAATACGCCGAAACGGGGCATCGGCCAGGCGACGGTGCAGACCATTCATCGTTCCGCCCGCCTGGCCGGCATCTCCATGACCGTGGCGGCGCGCGGCCTGGTGGAAACGGACGAGATCAAACCGAAGGCGCGCAATGCCCTTACCGATTTGCTCGATGCCTTCGAGCGCTGGCGCGCCCGGGCGGCGACGACGCCACACCCGGAGCTCACACAAATTATTCTCGATGAATCCGGCTACCTGCAGTCGTGGAAAGACAGTAAGACACCGGAGGCGCCGGGACGGCTCGATAACCTGAAGGAATTCGTCGCCGCCATCGCCGAATACGAAAACATGGCGGCGTTCCTGGAACACATTAGCCTGGTCATGGAGAACGAGGAATCGACCGCCAAGGACAAGGTCAACCTGATGACCCTGCACGGTGCCAAGGGCCTGGAGTTCGAGACCGTGTTCCTGCCCGGCTGGGAGGAGGACATCTTCCCGCACAAGCGCGCCCTTGATGAAGGCGGCAACGCGGCGCTCGAGGAAGAACGCCGGCTTGCTTACGTCGGCCTGACCCGGGCCCGGCGGCGCGCCTGGGTGCTGTTCGCCGCCAACCGCCGTGTTTATGGCCAGTGGCAGAGCGCCGTACCGTCGCGCTTCGTCGCCGAACTACCCGACGACCATGTGGTGCGTGAAGCGGCGGCGGGTCTCTATGGTGGACAGGATTTCGCCGATGGCGATGCCGATGCCGGCTTCCGCGACACCCCACAGCCGCGCCGCCGAGCGCGCTATCGCCGCGCCGTCGAGCCGGGACTGTCCTGGCAGATCGCCGACAGGACCACGCCCGAACGTGAACACCAGATGGACGAACGGGTTTTTCACCAGAAATTCGGTTACGGACGAATCATCGCCATCGAGGGTGACAAGCTGGAAATCGCCTTCGAAAAGGCCGGCACCAAAAAAGTCCTCGCCAGTTTCGTGGAAGCCACCTGACCGGTGTCCGTGGGCGCCGGTTCAGCGACGTTTCTTTGGCGCCTCGGCGTCACCGTGCCGACGGCGGGAGCCGACGCTGCCATGCAGGCGCTGGAAAACTATTGCCTCACCGTCTCCGCGTTCGAGGATCAGAGCAGCGGCCTCTGGCGGGTCGAAGGCCTGATCGGCGCCGAACCCGACCGTGTCGGCGTCGCCGAACGCCTTGGCCGGGCCCTGGTGGCGCTCGACCTGGACCTGCCCAAGCTCGACGTCGATCTGATCCCACCGAAGGACTGGACGGCGGAAAACCTGATGGATTTCCCGCCGCTGCGCATCGCACGGTATTTCATCCACGGATCCCATTACCGAGAACCGCCGCCGGCCGGCGCCATCGCCCTGAAACTGGATGCGGGAACGGCGTTCGGGTCGGGCGAACATCCGACCACGGAAACCTGCCTGCGCGTCATCGATGGCCTATCCCGCCGAACCCGACCGGGCCGCGTGCTCGATATGGGCTGCGGCTCGGGAATTCTTTCCATTGCCGCCGCGAAAACATGGCGAGTCCCGGTGGTCGCGTCCGACATCGATCCAGAATCGGCCCGGGTGACCAATATCAACGCGCGCCTAAACGGTGTCGCCCGCTGGGTTGCCGCCGCGTCGGGCAATGGCTACCGCGGCCGGCATGTGGCGGCCTCCGCGCCCTACGATTTGGTTCTCGCCAACATACTCGCCAATCCGCTTTGCGCGTTGGCGCCCTCGCTGGCACGGGTGATCGCGCCGGGCGGGTACGCGGTGCTGTCCGGCCTGCTGACTCGCGACGCGCGTCGTGTGACTGAAGCCCACCGCCGGCTCGGCCTGCGTCTCGTCCGCCAAGCGGAAGACCGGGGTTGGGCGACGCTACTCATGCGTCGTCCGCACTCGACGGGCGAAGCTTCCCCTAGCCTGTTATAGTCGGCGCGTGATGCGGAAATTGTTCGCCGTAAATATTCTGGGGGTCGTACTGTCCGCCGTGTGGGCCGGGTATGTGTGGCCGGGCGGACATTTCCCGATCATGGCGATGGTCGCCGGAGGGCTGTTCCTGATCGCAATGGTGTTGCCGTTCTGGCTGCAGCACCGCGCCCTCGAGAACAGTTTCAGCGCCATCACCGCCGACATGCAGGACGATCGCCGACCACGCCTTCCCGGAGAGGCCGAGATTTTCACCGATGCGCCGCCGCCAACGGCCTTCCGGCGACCACCGCAGCGTCACAAGCTGGTGCTCGGCATTACCGTCGTCGCGGTTCTTCTGCTCGTCGGCGACACCACGATCTACCTGATCGATAAACCGGCTGCGCCACCGGATCGGGGCCTGATCTCGAATTTCTAGGGCCGTGGCAGCGCCTTGAAGGCGGCCAGCGCGCGCTCGCGGGCCATCTTGTGATCGACGATGGGATGCGGATAGGTCTTTCCAAGCACCACCCCGGCGGCGGCGAGATCGATTGCGGGCGCCAGCCATGGCGTATGCAACAGTTTATCGGGCAATGCCGCCAATTCCGGTACCCAGCGACGAACGTACGTGCCGTTCGCATCGAAGCGCTGACCCTGCGCCACCGGATTGAAGATGCGGAAATAGGGCGCCGCGTCGGCACCGCAGCCGGCGACCCACTGCCAATTGAAGGCATTGGAGGCCAAATCCGCGTCGACAAGAGTATCCCAGAACCAGGCCTCGCCGGTCTGCCAGGGTTGCATCAAGTGTTTGACCAGAAACGAGGCAACCACCATGCGCACGCGATTGTGCATGATTCCGGTGTGCCAAAGTTCGCGCATGCCAGCATCGACCAGGGGATACCCCGTTTGGCCGCGCTGCCATGCCGCCAGTCCTGCGCCATCCTCGCGCCAGGGAAAATCCGCAAAGCGGCCGTTCATCGGCACTTCGGGGAGGTCGGGCTGGTCATGCAGCACATGGGCGGCGAATTCCCGCCATAGCAATTCATTGAAGAACACGCGCCGCGCACTATCGTCGGGCAAGCGCGCCAACGCCGCATGCCAGATCTGTCGCGGCCCGATCTCGCCGAAATGCAAATGCGGCGACAACCCGGAGGTGGCGGCGATGCCGGGAAAATCCCGGTCGGCCGCATAACCGGTGGCAACATCGATAAAATCGTCGAACCGTTCGTGCGCCCCGTCCTCGCCGGGCGACCAGGTCTCACGCAAACCTTCCGCCCAATCGGGCGATGTCGTGCGTAAACACCAGTCAACCAATGCATCGCCAGCGAGGTCGCCGCGCCAGGGCGTCAATGTCGCGGGTTTTCCCGCCGGCGGCGGCGGCTCACCCTTGGCCAGGCAGGCGTCGCGAAAGCGGCCGTAAACCTTGTAGGAACCGCCGGCCTTTGTGGTGACAGTCCAGGGTTCATGTAGTAACGACGCATTGAAACTGTGGACGTCGATCCCACCATCGCGGAAAGCCGCCTTGATCACCGTGTCACGCTCCATCACTGCCGGTTCGTAACAGCGATTCCAGACCACCGCGCGGGCGCCGCTGGCCTTCACCAGATCGGGAATGACCCGCGACGCGTTTCCCCGGCGGAGAATGAGCGACACGCCATGAGCGCCCAACGATTCCGCCAGACGTTCCAGACTGCCTTTCAGCCACCAACGGCTGGCGGCGCCAAGTCGCCAGGGACCCAGCGTCTCATCATCCAGAACGTAGGCGGCGATCAGCGGCGGGCCTTGCGCCGCCGCCCAGGCGAGGGCCGGGTTATCGGCCAAGCGCAGGTCCCGGCGAAACCAAACGAGGATGGGAGCAGGTGCCGTCACGATTGTCTTCGCGGGTGTGGGAATGGGATCGGGTGTTGTTGGGATATGATCATGACCATCGATCATGACAAGCCTTCGATGGTCCCATGCGCCACCAGGGTCGTGGAGGCATTACCAAAACCATCGCGAAATACGACGACGGTCACTTGATGCAGTCGTAACCGTAAATCGTCCACACCGCCGGTTCGCCCAGGGGCACACCGCCTTGGAATTTCGCCTTGCGGCCATATTGCGCACAGTGGGCCTTCGCCTTGTCCTCGGGCGGCGAAGAGGTATTGGATCGGTAGCTGACAGCGGACTCGCTGGCGGCGACGATGGTATGTGTCGGCAGCACGGTGCAAGCCGTCAGGGCGATGCCCGCGGCAGCGAAAAATATCAATGAGTATGTATGCTTCATGATAGCGCGAGAATGCACCGGTAGGGTCCGCGTGTTCAAGTGGAAGCCTTCACGGCTCTCGAGCGGTTGACACGCTGACGGCGCTGTGGAACGTCTCGAACCGTAGCCTGTGGAGGTCAAATGCCATGGAGAAGATGTATGGATGACGATCGGGGAGACGAAACCAGCGGACCGCTGACCGGCATTCGTGTTCTCGATCTCAGTCGCGTGCTCGCCGGCCCCAGTTGTACACAGCTGCTCGGCGATCTGGGTGCCGAGGTGATCAAGGTCGAACGCCCCGGCGTCGGCGACGAGACCCGCACGTGGGGACCACCCTATGTCACCGACACCGACGGTGCCGACACCACGGAAGCCGCCTATTATCTGTCCGCGAACCGCAATAAGCGTTCGGTCGCCATCGACATGTCGCAGCCGGAAGGCGCCGATCTGGTAAAACGTCTGCTCGAAGGCGCGGACGTGCTGATCGAAAACTTTAAGGTCGGCGGCCTCGCCAAGTACGGCCTCGCCTATGACGACCTGAAAGCGGATTTTCCGGGCCTGGTCTACTGTTCAATCACCGGATTCGGACAGACCGGGCCCTACGCGGCGCGCCCCGGCTACGACATGATGGCGCAGGGTGCCGGCGGGTTGATCAGCATGACCGGCGAACCGGGTCGACCGCCGGTCAAGGTGCCGATCGCCATTAACGACGTCATCACCGGCATGTACGCGGCCGTCGCCATCCTGGCCGCGCTGCGCCATCGCGACGCCACCGGCCGCGGCCAGCACATCGATCTCGGGCTGCTCGACGTGCAGGTGGCATGGCTGTTCAACCAAGGCCTCAATTACCTGACCGGCGGCATCGTGCCGGAACGCATGGGTACGGCCCACCCCAATACGGTTCCCTACCAGGCATTCGAAACATCGGACGGATTTATTATCCTGGCCTGCAATAACGACGGCCAGTTCGAACGCTTTTGCACCCTCGCCGGCCGCACTGACTTGCTAGAGGACGAGCGCTTCGCCAGCAATCCCGCCCGCGTGCGCAACCGCGAGTTTGTTACCGAGACGGTCGCCAGGATCATCAAGGGGCAATCGAGCGGTTATTGGATCGACGAGTTGGAGAAGGTCAACGTCTCCTGCTGTCCAATCAACACCCTCGACCAGGTCTTCCGGGATCCGCAGGTGCTGGCCCGCGACATGGTCATGTCCATGGCGCACCCGCTGGCCGGCAAAGGTGCCGTCGACCTGATCGCCAATCCCATCAAGATGTCGGACACGCCGCCGCGCTATCGCCGGCCGCCGCCGACTCTGGGCCAGCATACGGACGAGGTGCTGGCCGAGTTGCTGGACCTGGACGCCGCGACGCGGGACGATCTTCGCGCGCGCCGCATCATCTGAAACGTTCCGCTGCCATGATCGGCGTTGATGGAGAGAGAACAGAATGTCGGTAACAGTCACCTTCGTTGGATCAGGCGATGCCTTCGGGTCCGGCGGACGCCTTCAGACCTGCATCATGGGCGATGCGCCGGGCGTGCGCATCGCCATTAATTTTGGCTGCTCGTCGCTGATCGCGCTGACCCACATTCACAGCGCCTACAATGGCCTTGTGGTGGAGCTTTGATACCATGACCGTACGCATCGCTATCAACGGGTTCGGCCGCATGGGGCGGCTGACGCTGCGCGCCGCGTGGGGTTTTGACCCGGCGCAGCCGGACACCCTGCGCAACCCGTCAGGGGCCTGGGGCGCCGGCGACTTCGACATCGTTCACGTCAACGAGATCGGCGGCGAGGCGGCGACCTCGGCCCATCTATTGGCATTCGACAGCGTGCACGGCAGCTGGCCGGTAGCGACCGCGGTGGACGGCGACACACTGGTCATCGGCGACAGATCCATGGGCTTCAGCCAGCATGCCGAACCGGCCGCCATCGACTGCGCCGGCCTGGGTATCGACATGGTGTTGGAGTGTTCCGGCAGGTTCCGCACGCCGGAAACGCTGCAGCCGTATTTCAACAACGGTGTAAAAAAAGTCATCGTCGCGGCGCCGGTCAAGGACCCGTCGGCGCTGAACATCGTCATGGGCATCAACGACCACCTATACGATCCGGCCCGTCATCACATCATCACGGCGGCCAGTTGCACGACCAACTGCCTGGCGCCGGTGGTCAAGGTGGTGCACGAAGGGCTCGGCATCCGTCACGGCGTCATCACCACCATCCACGATGTCACCAACACCCAGGTGGTCGTCGACAAGCCGCACAAGGACCTGCGCCGTGCACGTTCGGCGTTGACCAACCTGATCCCCACATCGACCGGGTCGGCCACCGCCATCGCGCTTATTTTCCCCGAACTTCAGGGCAAGCTCGACGGAGTCGCCGTCCGCATTCCGTTGCTCAACGCCTCGATCACCGACGCGGTGTTCGAGGTCGAGCGCGCGACCACGGTGGACGAGGTCAACGGCCTGCTGAAGGCCGCCGCCGAGGGGCCGCTGCACGGCATTCTGGGTTACGAGGAACGGCCGCTGGTGTCATCGGACTACACCGATGATCCACGCTCCGGCATCGTCGACGCGGCGTCGACCATGGTGGTCGACGGCACCCAGGTCAAAGTGCTGACGTGGTACGACAACGAAATCGGTTACGTCTACCGCATGACCGAACTCGCGGCCAAGGTGGCAAACCTGCTGCGCGATTCCAACTGACCGACCGCATCCCCATGAGCGACATCCGCAACTACGCCGTCGTCACCCTGGCCTACTGGGGTTTCACGCTTTCCGACGGCGCCTTGCGGATGCTAGTGCTGCTGCACTTCCACACCCTTGGTTATACGCCGTTCCAGTTAGCGACCCTGTTCTTGCTTTATGAATTCATGGGCATGGTGACCAACCTGGTCGGCGGCTGGATCGCCTCGCGCTTCGGGTTGCGCCTGACTCTGTTCGTCGGACTAGCGCTGCAGGTAGCGGCACTGATGGCCTTGTCGGCGCTCGATCCAGGTTGGCCGACCGCGATTTCCGTTCTCTACGTCGTTATCGTTCAGGGTGTTTCCGGCGTCGCCAAGGATTTTTCCAAGATGAGCTCCAAGAGCGCCATCAAACTGGTGGTGCCCGAGCAAAGCCACGCCACGTTGTTTAAGTGGGTAGCCCTGCTGACCGGCTCGAAGAACGCACTGAAGGGCATCGGGTTTTTTCTCGGTGGCCTGTTGCTGGCCGCGCTGGGGTTCGTCCAGGCCCTGTGGCTGATGGCGGCATGCCTGACGGTGATCCTCATCATCGCGGCGCTGATGCTGCCCGGTGACATGGGGCGCGCCAAGGCGAAGACCAAGTTGAGCCAGATTTTCTCCAAGTCGCGCGCCATCAATCTGCTGTCGTCGGCCCGCGTATTTCTATTTGGCGCGCGGGATGTCTGGTTCGTCGTCGGGTTGCCTGTGTTCTTCTACGATGTGCTTGGCTGGACATTCACCGAGATCGGTACCTTCATGGCCGCTTGGGTAATCGGCTACGGCATCGTGCAGGCAGCGGCGCCACGCCTGATCGAACGTTCGGCCGATGGGCGGTCGAGCGAGATCAGGGCCGCGCTCACATGGGTTTTCGGACTGGCCGGCGTGACCTCGGTGATCGCCTTGTTGATCAACGCGGGTATCGACCCCACGTGGACGTTGATCGGCGGCCTTGCCGTGTTCGGCTTCTTGTTCGCCGTCAACTCATCGCTACATTCCTACCTGATCCTGGCACTGACCGAGAGCGACGACGTGGCGCTCAACGTCGGCTTCTACTACATGGCCAACGCGGCCGGTCGCCTGGGCGGCACGCTGTTGTCGGGGCTGGCCTATCAGTTTGCCGGCCTGGTCGGCTGCCTACTGACCGCGGCGGCGCTGGTGATGATCGCCGGCGGCTTTACCATCGCCCTTGATCGAGCCTGCGACGACGGCTCCACCACGGCGGCAACGCCATAGCCCTCACGCCGCTCTCGCCGCTTCGTGCATACCCGTGAATTGACGCTGGACCCTGGGTCGGGCACGGGATGAAATGTCGAAACTTCTAATATGCCCCGCCGTCTCCATCGGAGAATCGGCGCAAGCGCCCTCGTGGAGGC
>JAYOFM010000074.1:8371-19414 GCA_038117225.1 Rhodospirillales bacterium | reverse complement strand
CCCCAATGGTGCTGGAAAGACGACCCTGTTCAATGTGCTCAGCCGTTTTCAGGACGTGGATTCAGGGCACGTCAGCTATCAGGGCACGAACATCGACGATAAACAGCCGCACGATATGATCAAGCTCGGCATGGCGCGGACGTTCCAGAACATCAACTTGTTCGGCGACCAGTCGACGTTGGCGAATATCCTGATTGGTGGTCACCATCTGATCGGCAATCCGTTCGCCAATATGTTCTGGCTGCCCAGCGCCCGCCGTATTGAAAAGGGGCTGCATGACCGCGCCGTCGAAATCGCCAAGATGCTGCATCTCGAAAACGAACTGGACAATGAGGTCAAGAATCTGCCCTACGGCTACCAGAAACGTGTCGAACTGGCGCGCGCATTGGCGGCAGAGCCAGAAATCATCCTGCTCGACGAACCCGTTGCCGGTTGCAATGACGAAGAAACCGCGGACCTCAAGGCCATCATCAAGCGGGTGAATGAAGAACTGGGCATCACTATTTTGATATGTCGATGGTCATGTCCGTCTGTGATTATATCTATGTGATTAATTTTGGTGCCAATCTGGCGCAAGGCGTGCCGGCCGACGTGCGGGCCAACCGCGATGTCATCGCCGCCTATCTGGGCGAGGAACACGCCGAATGAGCTCGTTGCTGACCATTTCCAATGTCGAGGCCAGCTATGGTGCTATTCGTGCCTTGCAGGGGGTTTCCATCAATGTGCCAGAAGGCGCCATCGTGGCGCTGTTGGGGGCCAATGGCGCGGGTAAGTCTACGACCCTGAAATCCATATCTGGCGTCGTCAAGCCAACCGCCGGCGACATTCAATTCGATGGTCAGTCGCTGGTCGGCATGACGCCGAATCAGATCGTCGGCCTGGGCATCGCCCAGGTACCCGAGGGCCGCAAGGTGTTCAAGGACCTGACGGTATCGGAAAACCTGCGCATGGGCGCCTATTCGCGCAACGACAAGGCCGGCATCAACGACGACATGACCATGGTGCTGTCACTTTTCCCCCGCCTTGCCGAGCGCGAAAAGCAGTTGGGCGGCAGTTTGTCCGGTGGCGAGCAGCAGATGCTGGCGATCGGCCGTGGGCTGATGGCGCGGCCACGGCTGCTGTTGTTGGACGAGCCGTCCCTCGGCCTGGCGCCGTTGATTATCGCCGATATCTTCGACACCCTGCGCCGGATCAATCAAGAGCAGGGTATGACCATGCTGGTCGTCGAACAGAACGCGCATATCGCACTGAAGAACGCGGGATTTGGCTATGTATTGCAGGTCGGCCGGGTTGCGGTCGAAGGCTCGGCGGATGACCTGCGCCGCAATCGTGAGGTTGTCGAATCTTATATGGGCGTGCAGGAATGATAGTTGGAATCATCCGGTTCCATCATGAACGTGGTGGCATCGATGCCGCCGCGAAGACACGGTGCCCCTATCACGTCGGGATCGCCGTTGGGAGTTCGGACGCGGGTTGACGTATTGTCCCGCGCCCTGAGCATTGTGGAGACGCGACAGAGAAACGGGAGGACGACGCGATGAAGCGTTTAATGACCAAAGCCGCGACATTGGCCGGCGTTGGTGCGATTGCACTGGCCGGCATGACGACGGGGACCCTGGCCGCCGCGCCGGGTGTCTCCGACAAGGAAGTTCTGATTTGCGCCTACCAGCCAATGACCGGCAAGGTGTCCAGCTACTTCCGCATGGGCAAGGGCGCCGACGCCTGGTTCAAGCACATCAATGACACCGGCGGCATCAACGGCCGCATGATCAAATACAAGATGGTCGATGACAAATATGAACCGCCACGTACCAAGAATATCGTCAAGCGGTTCGTCGAGCGCGACAAATGTTTCGCCATCGTCGCGCCGTTGGGTTCCGCGCCGACGGGGGCAGTGATCGACTATATCGTCAACAAGAAGGTGCCGCTGGTCGGTGCCGGTACGGGCTCGGCGAAGAATGTCTTCTATAAGAGCCGGTACGTGTTCCCGTTGTACCCGCCTTATGATCTCGAGGGCACCGATCTGGTGCGTTTCACCAAGGAAGTCTTCAAGGCGAAGAAGATCGCGGTGCTGTATCAGAACGATGCGTCGGGCAAGACCCATCTGAAAGGCATCGAAGTCGGCCTCAAGAAGTACGGCGTCGAGATGCTAGTGGCCGAAGGCTATGAGCCGAAGGAAGTCGACGTATCATCTCAAGTCATCAAGATGAAGAACTCGGGCGCCGAGGCGGTCATCTGTTCTTGTGCGCCGGAGCCGGCGGCCAAGTTCTATACCGAGCGCGCGAAGCTTGGTTGGAAAGCACCGGTCGTCAACGTGTTCTTCGGCAAGAGCCCAAAAGTGCCTGAACTCGCGGGTGCCGAGGCCGTTGAAGGCGTTTTCTTCGCGACTATTTTCCGCGAGTGGGATGATCCAGCTGAGCAAATCCAGCAGGCGAGAACCATCCTCGCCAAGTACTATCCCGAAGAGCAGCCGGATGCCGTGCATCTGTGGGGCTTCACGGGGGCTCAGGTGTTCACCGAGGCCTTGAAGCGCATGGGCGGCAACATCACCCGCGCCAATCTGCTCGATACCCTTGAGGGCATCAAGGACTGGAAGGGCAGCGTCGTGCCTGTGGTCAACATCAACAAGGTCGGCCCGGGCGACGAAGCCATCAAACATCTGTTGGTGCCGGGCATGGCCTATGTCCAGTACACTGGTGGCAAGTTCAAGTCGTTCACGCCACCGTGGCAGAAGTAGCCTAATCGTACCGTGGAGTAGGGCGGTGACCCGGGTCTCCCTGCGGGTTGCCGCCCCTCCATTGGTTCGCGGATGCGCCCCATTTAACCGTCGCTGCCATGTGTGGCGCGCATGCGGCCCATAAGGCATTGATGGTCGACACCCTTGTTTCACGAGACATAATGGTCCGCACAACAAGAACGTACTGAGTCCCAAAGAAGGACTCGAATGGAGACATGGAATGGCAAACATCCTGACCGACGCGCTTTCACCGCAACGCAAGCGAACGTTGGAGGCCATCAACCTGATCGAGCCTGATCGCGTTCCGATCGGCCTGTGGGGTACCGTCGAAGGCTACCAGCATCTGCGCAAGGGCCTCGGCATGGAGTACAATGAGAACCCGCGTAATTATCGCTCTGGTTCGACCACGTGGACGACCGATGTGTCATTCGAACTGGATCTGGCGGAAAAGCTGGACCTGGATTTCGTCCGCATTTCAGTTGGCCCGCCGGGCGGCTCACCGGGGTTCCGCGAGATCACCCTTGAAGACGTGCCGTTCCAAATGGACTACCCGGCCTTCGAAGGCGAAGTGAATGTCGATGAGTGGGGGGTCGTCCGTAAATATACGCCGCACGAGAACGGCGGCTATTTCGAGATGATCGGCTACCCGTTGTTCCACGCCACCTCGGCGCCCTTGGAAGAAGGCTTGGCCGAATTAGAGGCGTTTCCTTGGCCCGATCCGTGGGACGAATCCTGCTTCGCCGACTCGCCGATTCCCGGCATGGACATGGCGACCTACTGCAAGTACGTGCAGGAGGAAACGCCCTTCGCGCTGATGGGGCAGGCCGGCCGTGGCGGTCTGTTCGAGCAGGCCAAGTACATGGTCGGTTATGCCAAGATTTTTTCTGATTTCATCGAATCACCGGAGTTCCTGGAAGCGTTGCTGGTCAAGCTCACTGACCTGGAAATCGACTTTAATAAGGCGATGATCGACCGCTGCGGCGAACATCTGGATTGGATTCGAGTCAGTCCCGAGGATCTGGCGTCGGAAAAGACGTCGTTCCTGTCGAAGAAGATGTTCGAGCGCCAGTTGCTGCCTCATTATCACCGCGCCTGCGCCGAGACCAAGGCGTACTTCCAAAAGAAGAACCCCAACGGCAAGATTCAGTTCCATAGCTGCGGTGCCATTCCGACGTCGTTCATGGAAGGTCTGATCGGCGGCAAGACGCCGAACGGTTCGCAGTGCGTCGATGGCTTCGATCCTATCCAGCCGAAGGCGGCGCGCCATTCCGGCCCGCGTTCGAAGAAGCTGATGCTGGGTGACCGCATGTTCTTCTACGGCGGCATCGACGTGCAGGAAACGTTGCCCTGGGGCACGGAAGAAGACGTCCGTGCCGAGGTGCGCCAGCGGATCTGGGAAATGGGCAAGGGCGGCGGCTTCCTTCTGAGCTCGTCGCATCGCCTGGAACACGATGTGCCGGTGGCGAACACGCTAGCGATGATTGACGAAGCACACGAGTACGGTGTCTATCCACTGCCGGAAGAACCGCCCGAAGGCGCCGATGTCGGCGAAGACCTGCCTGAATTGCAGCGATAAATAGTGATCCGTGGACCGGGGCCGCTACGAGGCGGCCCCAACGGCCCCAAACGAACGAGGAATTGACGCATGCGCTTGGAAATTGATACCGAGCTGGAATTCGACCTCGCCGATCTTAAGGTGGATATCGAGACGAGTCGCGAGACGGACCGTTGGAATGATGCGCCGCCAGAGGTCAAGGAACTGTTCCACGTTCTCGAGTGGAATATCATTGATGGCGAGCACATGGACACGGTCGAACTGATCAACGACGCCCTGGAACGGGGCGTGATCTGCCGTACGCTAATCGCCGGTCCCATGGCCACCGGAATCGCCGAAGTCGGCAGACGATTTAAGTTCGACGAATATTTCCTGCCGGAAGTCATGATGTCGGCGAAGTGCATGCACGCGGCGCTGGAAGTTCTGAAACCGCTGATCGTCGCGGAAAAGACCGAGGAGGTCGGCACCGTCGTCGTCGGCACCGTGCAGGGTGACCTGCATGACATCGGCAAGAAAATCGTCGCCATGATGATGGAAGCCGCCGGCTTTACCGTCATCGACCTTGGCGTCACCGTGACGCCGGACCAGTTCATGGAAGCGATCGAGGAACATGAGCCGGTTATCGTCGGCTTCTCGGCGCTGCTGACCACGACCATGAACATGCAGTGGGAAACTCTAAAGCGCATAACCGCCGATGGCTGGCGTGAACGGGTCAAGGTGTTTGTCGGCGGCGCGCCGATCAGCCAGGCCTGGTGTGACAAGATCGGCGCCGATGCCTATGCCATGGATGCGCTGGTCGCGGTGGAGAAGGCGAAGGCGGTTATCGGTAATCTCAGCAACATGAAGGGCGGCGCGCCTGAATTGCACGCCGCCATGCTGGAAATCGATGCCGCCCGCGAGAAGGCGAAATTGGCCGAAGCCGAGGCGGAATTGGCCGCGGCCTCGGCCTGAACGCCGGCCACGGCATGCCCGGGGCGCAAACGATCGATACGGACACGCGCCGGTCTTCGGCAATCCTCTTACCTGTCGGGGCAGCGGCCTTGCTGCTGGTCATCGGCCTGCGCGGCGACCTGACCGCGGCGTGGGGGTATGGGCTGTTTCTGCTGGCGACGGTTCTGATTACCGCCGGCGCCATCGCTTTTCTGATCTTCATGCTGACCCGGGCCTTCGACACGGCGGCATTGCGCGGCGCCTTCACCTGGCTGTTGCGGCTCGGTGGCTGGACCTACGTGTTGGCCATTGGTGCCTTCAGCGGCTTTTACGTCTACGAAGCCCTGCAAGGCCGCGTCGAAGGCAAATGGATGCTGTTCGGCCCCGCCATCCTGGTTGCCATCGTCATTCTGGATTGGGGGCTGTACCGGCTGCTGATCAAGAAGAACCTGCCCACGTGGCAGCGGTTCGGCCATCTGGTCACGCGCGATGCCAGCGACCCGGAGGCCATGCGGCGGACCTTGATTGACGACGTGGTGTTGCACCGCTCGCTGATGTCCATTTCCGGTTTCCGCTGGCTCAAGCACACGCTGATCTTCTGGGGCTTCGCGATGATGTTCGGGGTCGAACTCTTCGCCGTCATGCTGCGCGAAGTGATGCCGGCGTTGGGCTTCGTGGATATCTGGCACGTGGTCGATCATCCGGTCCGTCTGGCGTTCGATTTCGCCTATGACGCGACCGGGCTGATGGTGCTGGTCGGCACGATGCTGGCCCTGGCCTGGCGGCTCAAGGTCAACGGCACGCCGGAACAGAAATTCACCGATACGCCGACCGCCGCGTTCCTGTTCGCCGTCGCGCTCTCAGGTTTCGTGCTTGAAGGTCTGCGCATCGCCGAGGCCGGCCCGATACCGACCGATATCTATTCCTTCGTCGGTTATGCGTTCGCCGTGGTCATGCCCGTCTCTGAGACGACGCCATCAACGTTCTATGAGGGGTTGTGGATCGCCCACGTCATCGGCTCCTGTGCCTTCATTGCCTATGTCCCCGTCAAACGCCTGGTGCACTCGTGCGCCACCCCCATGGGCCGCCTGATGAACTCGCAAAAGGGCCTGCTGGCGGCTAAGAAAAACGAGGTCATGAAGGGCCTCATGGGGCGTAAGGACGCCGCTTGATCTATTTTACTCGTTTTTTGTCTGCAACTCTTGAAATTCTACCCCCGTAACTAAATACTATAAGGCGAAGTCAGGTGCCCGTTTCCGGGCCCGGGCCGGCGGCCTAGGCGCCATGCGCCGATAGGCGGCGGCCGGGACAACCCTCTCTCACGGACAACACCTCTGGAAGCCCCGAGCTGTTGCAACCGCGCGGCCGCGTCGCCGCCGCCGCGCCCGAGCGCTCGCGCCCATGGCGCGGCGCCGAGAGAGGATATTCCCATGTTCGAACGGATCAATCTCGCCCGCCCCATACATCCCGACTCCACCATGGACGAGGACGACGTTTTCAATACCAAGACGGCGCTTAAATCCCTCGGCCACTTCAAGACCCCCGTCCACGGCCTCACCCGCTTCCCCGACATCCAGATGATCGACGGCGTCAGATCGTTCCAACGGGCCAATGGCCTGCATGACGACGGCATAATGAATCCGGGCGGGCCGACGCATTCCCAACTAAATAATGAATTGGCACGACAGCGCGTGGAGAAACAAGTTGCTGCGGAAACCCCAAACCAGGAGCAAACCTCTCAATTTCCAGAAAAGAACGACGGATATGTAAAAAAACCGCATCTGCGTTTCCGCCGATCATCCTGAAAATTGCAGAAATATTTGGCATGACGGTCGCCGCCGCGTGGGCTTGGTGGCAAAGTATGTCCCGGACCGAACAGGTGGAAATAAAGGCACAAATAGGCAGCAAAAGGATAGATGGCCCTGATCGAGACGATTGCGATGAACTCTATTACAAAGTAGATATACCGACATGCAACGCCATCTCGAAGCGGCGCGGGAAGAGAGCGGCTGCGAGATGTTTTGCATCCGCAAGTGAGCGTTACGCTGCATGTCTGACAGTGTTCCAACGGACAGATTGCCGCCGCTGGACACGTGGAATAATTGATTGCGAAATATGATTCTAGATTTTGAGGCCAAGGCGTTAGGGGGGGACGGCAACGTTGCCTCCTTCAGCTTGCAGATACTGGAACCGCGATATGAAGAGGGACGAGGTTACTTTTGTGAAATCGTTTGCCCCTTCTTGACTGACAGGAATTACTTCATTTTTGGTGTGGATGAGGCGCAAGCTCGTGAACTGTCCTTCGTGTTTATCCGACAACGTTTAGTGGATGAAAAGATTCAATTATACGATGAATATGGTCACCTGACGGAAATTACAGTACCGGTCGCCGAGTAGCCGAATAACCGAATATTTGAACCAACGGGTATTTCCAGATGACATCTCTTAGCCCGTTGCAAGCTCCGTTCCTGAAAATGATCACGCTACTGCCGGAGCGGGCCGACGTGGGGAGGTTTCCCTTTGACCGGTTCGCGCACTTGCTCGATGACGAATTTTCCTTGAGCTTCGAGCGACCGGTGACGTTTCTCGTCGGTGATAACGGAACCGGGAAGTCGACGATTCTGGAGGCCATCGCGGGGCTGTGCGGGTTCAATCCCGGTGGTGGCAGTTCGGATCATCTGCTGGATCGTTCGGTCGAGCGGGGGCCATCACTGCTGGCCGAGGCATTGCGGCCGTCGTGGCTGCCCAAGGTGTCGAAGGGTTTTTTCTTCCGCGCCGATACCTTCGCCGAGGTCGCGGGTTATATCGATGAGGTCGGCAGCCCGGCGGTGCAAGGCGGCCAGCAGTTGGACCTGCAGAGCCACGGCGAGGCGTTCTTCGCCGTCTTCGCCGAACGCTTCGGCACGCGGGAGCGCTGCATGTACCTGCTGGACGAGCCGGAGAACGCGCTGTCGCCGAGCCGGCAATTGGCATTTCTCCGGCTGCTGCGGGAATGGGAGCAATCGGGCAACGCGCAGATGATCATCGCCACCCATTCGCCGATCCTCATGAGTTACCCAGGCGCCGTCATCCTGGCGTTCGATGGCGCGACCATCGAACCCATGGAGTACGAGGACACGGAGCATTACCGGGTGACGAAGGGATTTCTGAGCAACCCGGAGCGGTACTATTCCGAGTTGTTCTCTGATGAGGGGGCCTCATCCTAGGGCCGGTCGCACACTAGGTTCGCCGGGATTGTGTTAACCTACGATGCCCGGAACCTCGGCGCGCCAGATGGAATGATCGATGAATCGTACCAGGTCGGGGAGGGGTGGCTTCTAGGCCACATCCACCGTCACGCCGGGGAACCGAGCGCGGCGGACCTGATACCCGACGAACTCGATCAGCTTGCTCAGCGGTGGCTCCCGGTGTTCGGCCCGGGGCAATACCAGTACGAAGGTCGTCGCGCGCAGTTTCCCCAACGTGCAGCAACAGTACATCCACCAATGGGTGATCGTCGGACCGTTGCTCCACTGGCCGACATCCGGGATGTAGACGGGCGAACCCTCGTCGGGTCTTCCATCCAAGGTCTCGTGGCTCAGGAAGCCACCGGGAACGAAACTGGATGTCCGGTCATCCGACGGGCTGGTGAACCAGGGTGTTAGCATTTCCCGCAGGGAGCCCTCGGGCGCGGCGACGGGGGCCCCGTCGTCGTCGAGGACGTATTTGTCCTCGGTGACGACGAACAGCCTAGCCGGTATGTCCAGCGGGTCGAACGTGAAACACCAGGCCCCCTCGGCGTATCCGTCGGGAATGACCGTCTCCGGCAGGTGGATTTTTACCAGATCGCCGAGATTGAACCTCATCAGTTCACCGAACCGCTCGTCCGGATGACCGCCGAGTGGTCGTTCGAACGTGGTGGCGCGAATTTCGCTGTCGAGGATGTTTTGCAGCTCGCGGATGCCGGGCTTGGCCAATTTGTTGTCCGGGATGACGAAATTGACCAGCGTCATAACGACGGTTCCGCCGGTAAAGTGAAGGAAGTGATACCACCAGAACCGCAACAGTTCGCCGTCCTCGACCGCTGGTCTCTGGTACACGCAAACATAACCGCCATCGACCGGAGTGACCTCGATCTCACCGTCAATTTCTCCCGTATCCTTGATGGAATCGCAGATTTCCGTGGTGAATTTGTAGCCGTGGGCAGCCGGATCGAAACCCTTTGGGTGACGGTATTCGTCCCAGGTGATCGATATTTTCGTGCCGTCCTCGCCCACTGCGTTGCCCGCGGTCCAATACCCCTCGACGTCTGGATCCCGGCCGGAAGCCCAGTGTTCGGGGATGCGTAGGGTAACGAAATCAAACGCGCGGACGGTCTTTAATGGGATGTCGATGGATGCCATAGTTAATCTACCATTAAAATATATTATAATATTTATACACGTATTAATATAAATATCAACTCAATAATGCTTTGATTTTAAGACGATGGCCTCGTGTTTCACTTTCTTCTTTTCTACCCCATAGAGAAAAGTGACGAATTATCAATGTCTTGTGGATTTCCCATGCATTCAACGCATGACGAATTGCCATTCGTCTAATGCATAGGGTAATCTCGTGCTCGCCGCGTCTTATTGGGAGGGAGGCAGGGCATGCCGGATTTGCGCGCGGTATTGCCAGATCGATATGTGACGGAAGAGTCGCCGGACACGGCCGTCTTGCTCGAATTGACGGTTACGGCGGTGCGGCTCAATACGGGCAGCCCCTGCGACGGCCACTCGGCGATGTTCGAGACTTGGCCCGGACCCGAACAACACGTGAAGCAGTGGTTCGTTCTCGAAAACGGCAAGGCGGTAGCGATTAACGAGGACCCGGACGGTGACTGGACGTATCCCGTCATCGATTACGCCGGTGATAACGCGGCCTGAAAAAGGGGGACGTCGGGAGACGCCATGGATTGGAACCAACTGCGCATTTTTCTCACCGTCGCCGACGTCGGCAGCTTTACGCAGGCCGGCAAGGTCTTGAACCTCAGCCAGTCGGCGGTCAGCCGTCAGATCGGCGGCCTGGAGCAATCGCTGACCGTGTCACTGTTTCACCGCCACGCCAGCGGCATCGTGCTTACCGAACCGGGGGTGGAACTGCAGCGCACGGTGCGTGAGATGTCGGCGCGGCTCAATCTGGCGCTGACCCGCATTAACGAATTCCGCGAGGTGCCGACGGGGCCGCTGCGCATTACCACCTCGGTGACTTTCGGGTCGGCGTGGTTGAGTTCGCGCATGAACGAGTTCCACAAGCTTTACCCGGACATCACCGTGTCATTGCTGCTGGTGGACAATGTCGAGCTTGATCTGTCGCTCGGGCAGGCGGATATCGCTATCCGTTTCCAGCGCCAGACGCAGCCCAATCTGGTGCAACGCAAGATTATGTCGATCAACTATCACGTCTTTGCCTCGGACGATTATCTGGCTCAGCACGGCACGCCAAAGACGCCGGCGGATCTGGATGACCACGACCTGATCGTTTACGGCGAAGACGTGCCCGGCCCGATCAGCGATATGAACTGGCTGCTCGAGGCCGGCCGGCCACCGGACGATCCACGCGAGGCAGCGCTATTGGTGAACAGTGTCTACGGTATCTATCGCGCGGTGCGCAGTGGTCTTGGCATTGCGGCGCTGCCCTATTACATGAGCGAGGAAGCGGCTGATCTGGTTGAAATTCTGCACGACATGGAGGGGCCAACCATCGACGCCTATCTTGTCTATCCGGAGGAGCTGCGGCGGTCCAAGCGCATCGCCGTGCTGCGTGAATTCCTGGTTGCCGAGGTCGAGGACTATAAGAA
>JAYOFM010000074.1:4312-8361 GCA_038117225.1 Rhodospirillales bacterium | reverse complement strand
CACCTGAGCACGGAGAAGAAAGAACGCAAACGTGGCCGACGATGATGACAACAAGACGGCGAAATTGCCCGTCTGCGCGAGCCCCAACCCGTACATCATCAATGTCAAGGCGGGCGAGGATTACCTGTGGTGCAGCTGCGGTCTGTCCAAGACCCAACCCTGGTGTGACGGCAGCCACGCCGGTACCGGATTCGAGCCCATCGCCTTCACCGCGCCGATCGATGGCGAGTTCTACATGTGTGGCTGCAAGCGTTCGGACAACGCGCCGTATTGCTTCGGCAATTGTCGTGGCCACGACCGTCCGGCCAAGCAGGAACAATGGAAGATCTAACCCCGCCCGCGGCCTATCGTGTTCGCATCCGACATAATGTGGTGGTCGCCATCGACGGCGTGACGACGGCCGAGGCAATCAGTATCCCCGACACCAAGCTCGAGGTGACCAGCCAGCTCGCCGCCAACAATCAGGCCAACGGTTGCATCGACGGTGATTACTACTTCGCCGACGTCAAGCTGGCGCGGCATTTCGCCAAGCTCAGCCTCGACTATCTGCGCCGCCTCATCGAAAAATCGGAAGAGGCCGTAGAGGCGCTTGTGCCCGAGCCTGACACCATTTGGCGCAACCCGTTTTTTCCCAACACCGACGACGTCTAGTCGAGCGCCCGGGTCCAGGTGTCGGACAGGGTATAGCCCTCGGGGAACGGGTCTTCCGGATCGAGCATGTACTGGGACACGCCGGTGACCCAGGCGCGGCCGGAAATATACGGCACGATACCCGGCAGGCCGCCGACGTTTTCTTCGCGAACGATGCCGCCGCGAAACTCCGTGTCGATGATGGAGACGCTTAGGAATTTCTCGCCGACGTCGATTTCTCCCTTGGCATGCATGACGGCCAACCGTGCCGAGGTGCCGGTGCCGCACGGTGATCGATCGATCTTGCCGGGTGACACGACGACCGCGTTGCGACCGGTCGCAACGCCCGCGTCCCAGGTTACCGGCCACGTGAACTCGGTGAAGGTCACGGTGTGGATGTCCGGGTTTTGCGCATGAACGACCGGGGGGTGCTCGACCGTCGCCGCCTTGATGCGTTCGCCCAGGTTGACGATGTCCTTGGCCTCGTCGCGGGTCAGCGCCATGCCGAGGCCATTCGCGTCAATGATGACGAAGAAGGCGCCGCCGTAGCCGATGTCGGCGTCCAGCGTGCCCAGGCCCTCGACCTCGACCTTGATGTCGGTCTTGGCGGCGTAGCTCGGCACGTTGTCGACAGTGACCCGCGCACAACGGCCGTCACGGCATTCCGCCACGACCTCGACCAGTCCGCCAGGCGTTTCCAATGTCATGCGGGTTTCCGGTTCCCGCATCTCGACCATGCCGGTTTCTAGCAACACGGTGGCGACACACATCGAATTGGAGCCCGACATCGGCGGGTAATCCGTCGGTTCCATGATGATGAATCCGGCATCGGCATCCGGATGGCAGGCCGGGACGATCAGATTGGTGTGCACGAACATGCCGCCGCGTGGTTCATACAGTAGAAATTTGCGCAGTCCATCGGCCTCGTTCTGCAGGTACTGACGCATGGCGAAGACGCTGTCCCCCGGCGGCGCCAGGACGCCGCCGGTGATAACGCGCCCGACCTCGCCCTCGGCGTGGCATCCGACGACGGTGATGTTCTTGCTGGTGCGCATTTCCGTATCCTTCCTTGCGGTCGCATCCTGGACCGGGGAATGGCGTTGTTTCAAGTTGCTCATCGGATATGAAAGAGGTGTACTTTGCGTCTGACCTTTTTTGGGAACGGAGCAATGCCATGCAAGTCGACTGGAACGGTGTCTTTCCGGCACTGATGACGGAATTCCGTCAGGACGGAAGTCTCGATCTGAAGGCGACGCAGCGGCATGTGCGCTCGTGCCTGGACGCCGGGGTCACCGGCATGGTCATGCTGGGCACCCTGGGCGAAAACGCGTCGCTGCGTCCGGAAGAGAAAGAGGCGGTACTGGCGGCCACCGTCGAAGCGGTCGAAGGCAAGGTGCCGGTGCTTTCTGGCGTTGCCGAGTACACCACCGAATTCGCCATCGAACACGTGCGCCGCGCCGAACGCGCGGGTTGCGGCGGTCTGATGGTGCTGCCGACCATGGTTTATCAGCAGGATCAGGCCGAAGGCATTGCTCATTTTCGTGGTGTGGCGGCGGCCACCGATCTGCCAATCATGATCTACAACAACCCGATTGCCTATAAGCTCGATCTCAGCCCGCGATCGTTCAATGTCCTCGCCGATTGCGACAACATTGTCGCGGTCAAGGACAGCGCCCATGACAGTCGGCGCATCACCGACATGATCAACGTCTGCGGTGATCGCTTCACCATCTTCTGCGGCGTCGATGATCTGGTCCTGGAAAATCTCTTGTTCGGCGCCGAAGGCTGGGTGTCGGGCCTCGTCAACACATTCCCCCGCGAAAGCGTCGCGCTCTACAATCTCGCCAAGGCCGGAAAGGTCGATGAAGCGGTGAAACTCTATCGTTGGTTCATGCCACTGCTGCACCTGGATGTGGACGTCAAGTTGGTGCAGATGATCAAGCTGGCCAACCAGATGACGGACGAGGGCGCGGAATGGGTGCGTCCGCCGCGCATGATCCTGGAAGGCGACGAACGCACCATGGTCGAGGCCGTGGTCAATCAAGCCATCGCCACCCGGCCTAACCTTTGACGGCACCCGGCGGCGGAAACGTCCCGCACGTCGCCGTCGTCGGCGGCGGCATCGTCGGGCTGTGCAGCGCATTCTGGCTCAAGCGCGCCGGCCTGGGGGTGACGGTGGTGCATGCGTCGCCGGTGGACGACACCACGGCCTGCGGAAGTGCCGGCGCTCTGGCCGTCGCAGATATCCTGCCGATTACCGGGCCCGGCGTGTGGGCCAAGGTACCGGGCTGGCTACTCGATCCGCTGGGTCCGTTGCATATTCGTATGCGTTACCTGCCGCGGCTGGCGCCATGGATGCTGCGCTTTCTCGCCGCCGGCACGCCACCGCGCATCCGCGCCACGGCGGAAGCGACGGCGCGTCTGCTGGGCACGGCGGAAGCGGATTACGCGACCCTGCTGTCGGAGACCGGGATGGAGCATCTGCTGGTGCGGCAAGGCGCGCTGTGGGTTTACCGCTCGGAGGAATCCCGGGCCGCCACCGCGGCGGATTGGGACGTCCGGCGCTCCTTCGGCACCCGGTTCGAAGCCATCAATCGCGGAGACATAGAGGACATCGAACCCGCGCTTGGCCCAGCCGCGCACTGCGCGTACCACCTTCCGGACTGGCAGCATTTTCTTGATCCGCGCGCGTTGCTGTCAGGGCTTGCCGATCACCTGAAGGCACGCGGTGTGCGCTTTGCGCGGGCCAACGTCGAGCGCCTTGAGGAAACAGATAGTCACGTCAACGCCGTCGCCACCAGTCGCGGCGAACGCATCGCCTGCGATCATGCCGTCATTGCCGCCGGCGCATGGTCGTCCCGCTTGACCCGCCGCCTCGGTGATCCGGTACCGTTGGAAAGTGAGCGGGGCTACAACACGACGCTGCCAAACGCCGGTGTCGAGATGAAAATCTTCGTCGATTTCGCCGATGACCATTTCGTTATCTCGCCGATGTCGATCGGACTCCGTATCGGTGGCGCCGTTGAATTTGCCGGGCTTGCCGCGCCGCCAAATTATGATCGTTGCGACGCCTTCATAAAGCTGGCGAAACGCTACCTGCCGACCCTCAATACCGAGGGTGGCACGCGCTGGATGGGCAACCGGCCATCGACTCCGGATGGCCTGCCGGTGATCAGCCGCGCGTCCCGTCTCGACAACGTGTATTATGCTTTTGGACACGGCCACTTGGGTCTGACCGGCGGCGCCGCGACGGGGCGTATCATTGCCGCGTTGCTGGAAGGCCGTGATCCAGGCCTCGACATGACGCCCTTTCGCGTCCAACGGTTTTAGACGAGCGATCGACAACCATGGTCAGTCATACCTTCCACTGCATCGACGCCGCAGAAGATGGTGAAGCGATCACCGCAGACGTTGATCAT
>JAYOFM010000074.1:0-4302 GCA_038117225.1 Rhodospirillales bacterium | reverse complement strand
GCCCTGATCGAGGGGCGAGACCCGGGCCTGGACATGGTCCCCTACCGGGTCGAACGGTTCGCTTGAGGGAACGCGCATGGATCGCCAAACCTTCCACTGCATCGACGCCCACACCTGCGGCAACCCGGTCCGCGTCGTCGCCGAGGGCGGGCCGGAGCTGGTCGGCGCCGATATGATCGAGCGGCGGCGGCATTTCCTTGACGCGTTTGACTGGGTACGCACCGGTTTGATGTTCGAGCCCCGCGGCCACGATGTGATGTCCGGGGCGATCCTCTATCCGTCGACGCGCGACGATTGCGATGTAGCGGTACTGTTCATCGAGGTGTCGGGCTGCCTACCCATGTGCGGCCACGGCACCATTGGCACGGTTACCGTCGCCATTGAACGCGGATTGGTGACGCCGCGTTCGCCCGGCGTCCTGATTCTGGATACGCCGGCCGGTCTGGTCGAGGCGCGTTACACCATGGAGGGCGATCACGTGGCCAGCGTGCGGCTGACCAACGTGCCGGCTTTCCTGTACGAAACTAATCTCGATGTTGACGTGCCGGGCCTTGGGCGTCTGACCATGGATGTCGCCTACGGCGGCAACTTCTATGCGATCATCGAAGCGCAGGAGAATTTCCGCGACATGGCCGATCTTACGCCGGGCGACATCCAGCGTCTCAGCCCGATCGTGCGGCGGCTAATGAACGAAAAGTACGATTTCGTGCATCCGGAGGAGCCAGCTATTCAGGGGTTGTCACATGTCATGTGGACCGGTGCCGCGACCAAGCCGGGAGCGGACGGGCGCAACGCGGTGTTTTACGGGGACAAGGCTATCGACCGTTCGCCCTGCGGTACCGGCACCTCGGCGCGGCTGGCGCAGCGTTTCGCCAAGGGGCAACTTGGCGTTGGCGACAGCTTCGTCCACGAAAGCATCATCGGCAGCCTGTTTACCGGCCGCGTCGAGGCAACGGCCCGAGTCGGCAACAAGGACGCGATTATCCCCTCGGTCGAGGGATGGGCACGCGTCACCGGCCTGAACACAATCTTCATCGACGACCGCGATCCGTTCCGCCACGGCTTCCAGGTCATCTGAGACCAGCCGTTGGTACTGCATCTCACCGATACCGAACGCGGATGGCTCTCCGACCAGAGCCAGCCCGGCCGCGCCATGGCCATGCGCATCGCCGTCAAGGCGGCGGACCTGATGGGCGCGTCGGAACTGGTGCCGATCAGCCATAGTCATATCGACGGCTGCCTCTATCACGGCGACAGCGGCGTCCTGTTCTGTGAGCGATTGGCGGAACAGGGCGCGCGGGTTTCGGTACCGGCGTCGTTGAACGTCGGTGCCTTGGATCTGGTCCACCCGGAATTGATTGGCGGCAATGCCGCCCGCCGGGCCATGGCGCGGCGGCTGATGGACGCGCACACGGCCATGGGCTGCCTGCCGACCTGGACCTGTGCGCCGTATCAGGTCGGTCACCGTCCCGCCCTGGGCGAACAGGTGGCGTGGGGCGAGAGCAATGCCGTGGCATTCGCCAATTCGGTGCTTGGCGCGCGCACCAATCGGTACGGTGATTTTCTCGATATCTGCCTTGCCATCGTTGGGCGGGCGCCATTGTCGGGCTTACATGTGGCGGACAACAGGTGCGCCCGCGTGGTGGTCGATGTGTCGGGATTGTCGGAAGCCTTACGGCGAACCGATGCGTTCTATCCGGTGCTCGGCGCCTGGCTCGGTCGTGCCGTTGGCGCGACCGTCGCGGCCATTGTCGGCGTGCCGGCGGATGTCGGCGAAGACGATTTGAAGGCGCTGGGTGCAGGTGCCGCATCGACAGGCGCCGTCGGCTTATTTCACGTCGTCGGCGTAACCCCGGAAGCGCCGGATCTGGTGACGGCGCTCGGTGATACTGAGCCGGTGGAAACGATCGTTGTCACGGCGGAAATGATACGCGCGGCGCGGGATGCGCTGGACACGGCGTCCGGTTCTGCTCAACTCGATTGTCTGGCGTTCGGCAGTCCGCATTTTTCCCATGCGGAGGCGAAGGCGCTGGAGACGGCGTCGGCCGGCATGATCTTTGCCGTGCCGGTGTACGTATGCACCAACCGCGAAACGCTGGGACGCTTGGAGGACGAGGGAGTGGCGGAAATTCTGCGGGGCAGGGGTGTGACCTTCGTGGTCGATACCTGCGTCGTGGTGACACCGATCCTCAAGCAGCAAGCCGGTGTCATGATGACCAATTCGGCCAAGTTCGCGCATTACGGTGAAGGCAACACTGGCTACGCGACGGTGTTCGGCGGCCTTGCCGACTGTGTCGCCTCGGCCGCTGCCGGCCGGGTCGTTCGGGATGACAGCCGATGGCGCTGAGCATCGTCGCCAATCCCTTGATCGACGGCGTCGCAGACGGGCCGGCGATGGTGCTATCGGCGCCGATCAGTTTCTGGGGTGGTGTTAATCCTACGTCCGGCCTCATCGTTCAGGCCGCTCATCCGGAGCGCGGTCAGTGTATCGCCGGTAGGGTTCTCTGCCTGCCGGAGTTGATCGGCTCCAGTTCCTCAAGCGCCGTCATGCTTGAATTACTGCACGCCGGCATGGCGCCACGGGCACTGCTGCTGGCCAGCCGGGATGCCATCCTGCCTCTCGGTGTCATCGTCGCCGAGGAAATGGGCTGGCCGACAATTCCGGTCTTGGAATGCGACCTTGTCGGTATCGTCAACGGTGATGGCGTGACGGTGTCGGCGGGGGGCGGCGTAACGGTGGAGCGCGCAGGCTAAATCCGGTCCAGGGCCTGTTCCAGATCGGCGATCAAGTCACCGCCGTTCTCAATGCCGACGGACAGCCGCAACAGGTTTTTTGGCACCAGGCTGTGTGGGCCCTCGACGGTCGCTCGATGTTCGATCAGGCTTTCGACGCCGCCGAGTGACGTGGCAACGACAAACAGTTCACACGATGTCGCCATCTTCCGTGCTTCCTCGGCGCCGCCCTTGACACAGATCGACATCATGCCGCCAAAGCCGCCAGTCATCTGCCGCGCGGCGATATCGTGGCCTGGGTGCGACGGCAGGCCAGGATAAAGGACGCTGTCGATTTTCGGATGGCCGAAGAAATGGCTGGCGATGCGCAACGCATTGTCTGATTGTCGTTCATAGCGCAGCGCCAACGTGCGCATGCCGCGCAGCAGCAGCCAGGCCTCGAAGGGACCCATGACGGCGCCAAGGCGCCCGCGAATTTCCTTGATGTCGGCCCACGTCTCATCGTCCGCCTTGGTGACCAGGACACCGCCCAGCACATCTGAATGGCCGTTCAGATATTTGGTCGTCGAATGGAAAACGATATCGGCGCCGAGTTCCAACGCCCGCATGGTCACCGGCGGCGCCACCGTGGCGTCGACACCAAACATGACACCCGCCGTTTTGGCGATGGTCGCGCAGGCGGCGATGTCGATGACATCCCAGGTCGGATTGGCTGCTGGTTCGACCCACAGAATCTTGGTTTCGCCCGGGCGGATCGCGGCGGCGACCGCATCCAGGTCCCGCGGATCGACATAATCAACCGTGATACCGCGCCTTTCGACGATGCGCCGCAGAAAATCCTGCAGGCCGTGATACATGACGCGCGGCGCCACCACGTGATCGCCGGATGATAGTGTTTCGAACACCGCCGTGGCGGCGGCCAGGCCGGAGGCGAACACCTTGGCCTCGGCGCCGCCCTCAAGCCGGGCGATCAGTTTCTCGACCGGGTCGTAGGTCGGATTGCCGTAACGGGAGTAGACATAATCACCCAGCGGTTCGTAGGCCGTATCGCGGGCATAGGTCGTCGACATTTGCAGCGGCGGCACGACGGCGCCGGTCTGTTCGTCGATATAATGGGAGACCTGGGCCAACAGGCTGTCGGGCGATAGATTGTCGCGATCGGTCATGGCGGGGTGTTCCGTGCGGGCAGGATGTTGCGGAGCAGAGCGCTTCGCATCTTACGCTCGATGATGAACATTGAAAGGCCGGGGATCGGCCAGGGAAAGTATTGGCGACAGATGACCAAAACGCGCGTGCTGCGATCCGTCAACAACGACGATGCTACCCGCTGTGTCGATATCTTCGTGCGCCCCGACGGTTCATTCGGTTATGAGGAATATCGCCGCGACCCGGAGGATCCACGCGGCTGGGGCGGTGCCGCCGGTTTCGGTGATGTCCGCTTCGATACGTCGGAGGCGACGATAACCGCCGCCCTTGGCGCCGTGCCATGGTTGAATATCACTGATGATTGAGTTTGGCGGATGGGGTGGGATTCGAACCCACGAGACCCTTTCGGGCCTGCCGGTTTTC
>JAYOFM010000073.1:0-19509 GCA_038117225.1 Rhodospirillales bacterium | reverse complement strand
AATACGTCGCGCATGGTGTTCAATCGAGCTCGAAGGCGTCCTTGTAGTCGAGCTTCAGGGCGGGGTCCTGGTCTTCCTTGCGGAGATAACAATTACCGACGACCAATACCTCGATATCGGATCCCATGAAGCAGCGGAAGGCATCTTCCGGGGTGCACACGATGGGCTCGCCGCGCACGTTGAAACTGGTGTTGACCAGTACCGGGCAGCCGGTCGCCGCCTTGAACCCGCTGATCAACGCATGATAACGCGGATTGGTGTCGGCGTGGACGGTTTGTATGCGGGCGGAATAATCGACGTGGGTGACGGCGGGGATATCGGATCGCGGCACGTTCAGTTTTTCGATGCCGAACAGCGCCTGCTGTTCCGGGGTCATCTCGCGGCGCCGGCTTTCGACGACGGGGGCGACCATCAGCATGTAGGGGCTGTCGGCGTCGATGTCGAACCAGTCGGCGACATCCTCGCGCAGCACGGACGGCGCGAAGGGGCGGAAACTTTCCCGGTACTTGACCCGAAGATTGAGTGTCTTCTGCATCGCTGGTGAACGCGGGTCGCCGAGGATCGAGCGGCCGCCGAGGGCGCGCGGTCCGAATTCCATGCGGCCCTGGAACCAGCCCACCGCCTTTTCATCGACCAGCGCGGCGACGGTGGCGTCGGTCATCACCGCGTCGTCCATGACCTCGAACGAGGCGCCGGCTTCGCTCAGCCGCTTCTCGATCTCACTCTGGGCGTAGGACGGACCCAGGTACGACCCGGCCATGGCGTCCCGGCCCTTGCGGGCGCCGTTCAACTTGCGCGGTTGGCCCTGGTAATGATGGTAGGCGTTCAACGCCGCGCCCAAGGCACCGCCAGCGTCGCCCGCCGCCGGCTGTACCCAGACATTGTCGAAACGACCGTCGCGCAAAACCTTGCCGTTGGCGACACAGTTCAAGGCCACGCCGCCGGCCAGGCAAAGATTGGCGATACCAGTTTCCTCGCGCAACGACCGGGTCAGCCGTAACACCACCTCCTCGGTCACCGCCTGCACCGAAGCCGCCAAGTCCATGTGTCGCTGCGTCAGCAACTCCTCGGCGGCGCGCGCCGGCCCGCCGAACAGGGCAGCGAACTTGTCATTGGTCATGCGTAGACCAGTGCAATAGTCGAAGTAGGATTGATCGAGCCGGAACGACCCGTCGTCCTTCAGGTCCATGACGCTATCGAGAATCAGGTCCTTGTAGATCGGCTCGCCATAGGGGGCGAGGCCCATGACCTTGTACTCGCCGGAATTGACCTTGAAGCCGGTATAGTAGGTGAAGGCGGAATAAAGCAGACCGAGCGAATGGGGAAAGTGGATTTCCTTGGTCATGCGCAATTCGCTGCCGCGACCGATGGCCACCGACGTGGTCGCCCACTCACCGACGCCGTCCATGGTCAGCACCACCGCTTCCTCGAACGGCGACGGATAGAATGCCGACGCGGCGTGGCTTTGGTGGTGCTCGGCGAACAGCAGTTTCGTTTGCCAATCGAAATTCGCATCGAATTCCTTGAACCGTTTGCGCAATAAGTCCTTCTGAAACAGCTTTTCCTTCAGCCACACCGGTAGCGCCATCCTGAACGACTGAAATCCGCGCGGTGCGAAGGAAACGTAGGTTTCCAACAGCCGTTCGAACTTGAGGAACGGCTTGTCGTAAAAGGCGACGAAATCGACGCCGTCGAGGCCGCAACCGGCTTCGTCCAGGCAATAGCGGATGGCGCTCTCGGGAAAGCGGGCATCGTGTTTCTTGCGGGTGAAGCGCTCTTCCTGCGCGGCGGCGATAATGCCGCCGTCCTCGACCAATGCCGCGGCACTGTCGTGGTAGAAGGCGCTGATACCCAGAATGCGCAAGGCGCCCGTCTCCTCGGGGTAAGTCTAAAAGATCGTGTAGATGAAGGGCGCCACGGCCGAGCCCTGGCTCAGCACCACCAACCCGCCGAAGACCGCCATCATGACGATGATCGGCAGCAACCAGAATTTCTTGCGGACGCGAAGGAAGGTCCAGAGTTCGCTAATGAATGCCATGTTTTTCCTGCGTGCCTTATGCCGTGACTAGAACTGGTTCTTCATGGTTTCGGGTTCCGGGCCGGCTGGTTCACGCGTGATCCAGTACGATTTGGCCGCCGGATCGAATTTGAGATTCATGGGATCCTTGCCGAACAATCGCATCAACACGCCCGTCGGGACCACCGTGGTGAAATACAACAACGCCATGACGACCGGATTGACGACCTTATACATCACCATGCCGAGACGGAACCAGAGCAGATTGAGTGGTCGCAGGGACGGTGGGTAGGCCAATGCCAACAACAGGAATACGGCGCCGACGGCGGCGGCCCAATTCCGGATCGGTTCACCGTTCAGCAGTGGCCACAGTGCGATGACACCAAAGACGACGGCGAATACGACGCCGAAACCACGTTCGCTACCGACCTTGATATCGTCGTGCCGGCCGTAATCTTCATGTAACTGGGGCTCGCGGGACATCATAACCATCCTCAAGGGCGTCGCTGCGCCCGTGTTTAGCGTTGCCAGGCAGTCTATGTAAAGGCCGAGGGCATCATCAAACAGCGCGCACCAGCCGCGCCGCATAAAATCCGTCGAGACCGCCGAATTCCGACCACTGGCTGGGTAGGGTTCGGAGTTCTCCGGCGGCGTTGATCGCGCCATCGAGGCCGGTGATTTCCGACGCCGCGATGGGGTGGCGGGAAAACTCCTTGTGGTCGGCGAGAAAAGCCTCCACCACCGCCGGTCCCTCTTGTGGCAGCAAGGAACAGACACAATAAACAAGAACACCGCCGGGTGCCGTTAGCGCCGCCGCCGCCGCGAGCATCCGCGTTTGCGCCGCCTGCAGCGCGGCGACATCGGTCATTGATTTCAGATAGGCAACGTCGGGATGGCGCCGTAACGTTCCGGTCGCGGAGCATGGCGCATCAAGCAGGACCGCGTCGGCGAGACGGCCGTCCGAGGGTTGCCAGGATTCGACTTTCGCCGCCGCGACCTCGGCATAGAGGCCGAGTCGTTTCAGATTTGCATGCAGCCGCGTCAGCCGAGATTCCGAACGGTCAATGGCCACCACATCGGCGCCGGCCGCCGCCAATTGCAGGGTCTTGCCGCCGGGTGCGGCACAAAGATCGAAAACGCGCTTGCCGGCAATATCGCCGAGCGCGTTGCACAACAGTCGCGCTGGTAATGCCGCCGCCGCGTCCTGGATCCACCAGGCGCCTTCGGCGAAACCCGCGAGGCCGGTGATGTCACCGCCGTGACGTTGGCGTAGCGTGCCGGTCGGCAGGGTCTCGGCGTCCAGGCGCTCCGCCCATTCATCGCCGGTTCCGGGTTTCACGGTGATATCCAGCGGCGGCTCGGCTTGATGTGCCTCGGCGATGGCGCGCGTCCGGTCCTCGCCATAGGCCGCGATCAGTTCGTCCCACATCCAGTCCGGTGTGTTGAGACGCGCCGCGTCCTGGTTGGCGATATGTTCGGCGCCCTCGCGTTCGACACGCCGCAGCACCGCGTTGACCAAGCCCTTGAGCCGTCCCTGCCCACGCCGCGTGGTGAGGTCGACGGCGGTCGAGACGGCGGCATGCGCCGCCGTGTTCATGAACAACAACTGCGCGGCGCCCAGGCGAAGAATATCCAGTGCCGTCTTGGCGCCACCTTTCAAAGGTTTCTTCATGAAGGCGTCGAGCACCGTATCGATCTGGCCAAGACGGCGCAGCATGGTCGCCGTCAGATGCCGGGCGAAGGCGCGATCCTGGTTGGTCAGCCGGCGCAGGCCCCGGTGCGTCGCCAGGGCGTCGTCGAGCGATCGCTGTTCGCGCAGTACCGCCGCGAACAGATCCAACGCCACGGCGCGGGCATCGGGACTATTGTCGTGACCGGCGTGCATTGGCCGGGCGGAAGAAGAGGGCGTGGTCATGCCCCTGATTGCCTCACCGGGCGGTTCGGGGCAAGGGGCTGGCCGACATTAGCCCCAAGGACCGGTGCCGCCGTCTTTCGCCGTGGCGCCGGCCAGGACGCGCAGGCGGCGCACCCGTTCCGCGGTCCGGGGATGGGTCGAGAACAAGCCGTCCAGCGCGCGGACGTGCAGCGGATTGACGATGAACATGTGCGCCGTCGCCGGATTGTCCTCGGCCACCGTGTTGTCGATCCGCTGCGCCCCCTGTTCCAGCTTTTCTAGCGCCGACGCCAGCCACAGCGGGTTGCCGCAAATCTCCGCGCCGCCCGCGTCGGCGGCATATTCGCGGGTGCGCGAAATCGCCATCTGCACCAGCATCGCCGCCAGCGGCGCCAACACCATGATCAGGATGGTGCCGATGATGCCGAGCGGATTATTGCGATTGTTGCCGAAGAACAGAGCAAAATTTGCCAGCATGGACAGCGCCCCGGCAATGGTCGCGGTAACGGTCATGATCAGGGTGTCGCGGTTGCGCACATGCGCCAGTTCGTGCGCCATGACACCGGTGATTTCCTTCGCCGTCAGCAGCCGCATCAGACCGCGCGTCGCGGCGACGGCGGCGTTTTCCGGATTGCGCCCGGTGGCGAAGGCGTTGGGCTGGTCATCGTCGATCACGTAGACCTTCGGCATCGGCATTTCGGCCCGCCGGGCCAGCTGTTCGACCAGGCCATATAACGTCGGTTCACTGCGGGCATCGACCTGGCGTGCACCGTACATGCGAAGCACCAGGGTATCGGCATTCCAGTAGGCAAACAGGTTGGTCGCCAGCGCGACGACCAGGGCAATGGCCATGCCAGCCTCGCCGCCAAGCAAGAAACCGGCACCCAAGAACAACGCCGTCAGGCCGGCGAGCAAAATACCCGTGCGCATGATCGCCATATCGACGAAAATCCCTTCTTCCCATCAATCTCGGAGATAATCAGGCGGCATTGCCAAACCGTCCCCAAGCCGTCATTTAGGTAGGCATCCGCAATCATGATCGCAAGGCCATGACCGAAAAACCCAAGCAATCCGATCTTGAGGTCGCCCAGAATATATCCAAGCCCGCGCCAGCGCCTGCCAAGGGCGACGCGGTCGCCGAAACCGGCGGTCGTGACGGGCCGGACCCCACACGCTATGGCGATTGGGAAAAGAACGGCCGCTGCATCGACTTCTGACTCGTCAGCCGACGCCAAGCTCGCGCCGGATTCCCGTTGCGACACGGCGGGTAGCGCCGTAATCTTTTCCACCAGGGGAAGATGGGTCGACCTCACGGGTAAGAATTCCGGGTTCATCAGCGCCGCCAAGAGAAGCCCATGTCGATCTTTAACAAGCTGTTCGGGTTGTTTTCTCGCTCGAAACGCAAACGCAAAACGACGCGGCAGAAAAGCGGTGCCGCTCAGTTCCTGCCCACCGACGAGGCTGGCACGGCGGCGGCAACGGTTGTCGTCGCCAATCTTTTCGGTTCCGGTGGGGTTGAGGCGGCGGATCGTGTCGCGGCTGTACTCGGTGCCGAGGGACGACTGGAAGTGTTGCGCCGCGCCGAGGCGTTGAAGCAACCCAGCGGGGCAAACCTTCTTGAGCGCCTCACGGGTGCTGCCGAGAAGGGTCGGGCTTGGCTGAAAGAAGAGAACGCCGACATCTTGATCTGGGGTGAGATGGAGGATCTCGGCACCATCCAGCGGTTTCGGTTTCTGCCCTCGGCCACGGGCGGCTCAAATCAGGTCATCGGTTTCGGCCTAGGCGACGTGCTGGATCTGCCGGCGGATTCGGCATCTTTCTATAATGACCTCGTCGTCGCCGCTGTTTATGGCGCCGTCGGCCCCGTCAAGCGGGGCTTGCGTGAACCGATCCTGGAAGGCCTAAAGGCGCGGTTGGAAAAGATTCAGGGATGGGCCGACAAACTACCGGAAGAGGTGCCACGGGAATACAGCGGCACCGTGCTGATGACCCTCGGCAACGCCCTGGCGGCGGCGGCGTTGATCGGGGGTGGGAAAAAGCTGCTCGGCCGGGCCGCCGTCGCCTATCAGAGGGCGGGCTCGATCATCGATCAGAATGCCGATCCGTTGGCCTGGGCGATGACGCAAAACCACCTCGCCGCGGTCCTCGAAACGCAGGGCAAAAAGGATAAGGCTCCGGAACCCCTGAGTCAGGCGGCTGATCGTTATCGCGGCGTCGCCGAAGCCCTGGGGCGCGATGCCCATCCAATGGATTGGGGCATGGCCCACGTGCGCCTTGGCTCGGTGCTATACCGGTTGGCCAATATCGACCTCGCCAACATCACGCCGCATCTGAAGGATGCGGGGGCGGCATTCGAGGAAGCGCTGACCGTCTATTCGAAGGAGACCATGCCCGGGCGCTGGGCCGAGGTGATGAACCAGTATGGCGTCGTCTTGATGGCCCTCGGCGACCAGTTGGCGGGCACCGCGACCATGGAACAGGCGGTGACCGCATTCAAGAAGACCTTGGATGTGCGCAAACGCGAACACGTGCCATTGATGTGGGCGCAGACCGCCAACAACCTGGGCGCCGCCTCATTCTCCTTGGCCAAGCGGGACCAGAAACGCAAAGACGAATTGCTGCGCGATGCCGCCGGCTGCTTCGAGGGCGCGGCCGGGGTTTATCGCAAGACACCGGGCTACGGAAAACGCGCCGAGGTCATCCTCAACAACCTGGCCCGCGTCGAAAAATTATTGGAGACCAAGCAGGCGAGTTAGGTCCTGAAAGAGCCAGGCAATAAGAAAACGGCGCCCCCATCGGAGGCGCCGCTTGTCTTAGCGGAATTTCTTGGTGTTACCGGTTCTGGCGATTTTCGACTAGGTCGTCAACGACGCCCGGATCGGCCAGGGTTGAGGTATCGCCGAGATTGCCGAATTCGTTTTCGGCGATCTTGCGCAGGATGCGGCGCATGATCTTTCCAGAGCGGGTCTTCGGCAGGCCCGGCGCCCATTGGATTAGGTCGGGGCTGGCGACCGGGCCGATTTCCTTGCGCACCTGGGCGACCATCGCCTTCTTCAACTCGTCGGTGCCTTCAACGCCGGCGTTAAGGGTGATGTAGCAGTAGATGCCCTGGCCCTTGATGTCGTGTGGATAGCCGACCACGGCCGCCTCGGCGACATCCGGGTGGGCGACCAGCGCGCTTTCCACTTCCGCCGTGCCCATGCGGTGGCCGGATACGTTCAGCACGTCATCGACGCGGCCAGTTATCCAGTAGTAGCCGTCCTCGTCCCGACGGCAGCCGTCGGAAGTGAAATACTTTCCGGGGAAGGTCGAAAAATAAGTTTCCTCGAACCGGTCGTGGTTCTTGTAGACGGTGCGGATCTGGCTCGGCCAGGAACGCGCCAACACCAGGGCGCCCTCGCCGGGTCCTTCGATGACATTGCCTTCCGGGTCCAGCAACTGCGGCTCGACGCCGAAGAACGGCGTCGTCGCCGATCCCGGCTTGAGCGCCGTGGCGCCGGGCAGCGGCGTGATCATGATGGCCCCCGTTTCGGTCTGCCACCAGGTGTCGACGATGGGGCAGCGCCGGTCGCCGACCACGTTGTAATACCATTCCCAAGCTTCCGGATTGATCGGCTCGCCGACCGAGCCCAGCAGGCGCAGCGATGATCGCTTGGTGCGGGTGACGAACTCGTTACCGGCGCCCATGAGGGCGCGGATGGCGGTCGGCGCGGTGTAGAAGATGGTGACGTTGTGCTTGTCGCAGACCTCCCAGAAGCGCGCCGCGTCCGGATAGTTGGGTACACCCTCGAAGATCACCTGAGTGGCGCCATTCAGCATCGGGCCATAGTTGACGTAGGAATGACCGGTGATCCAGCCGATATCGGCGGTGCACCAGAAGATGTCATTCTCGTGGTAATCGAAGATGTACTGGAAGGTCAGCGACGTGCAGACGCAGTAACCGCCGGTGCCATGCATGGCGCCCTTCGGCGTGCCAGTGGAGCCCGACGTATACAGAATGAACAGCGGGTCCTCCGCCGCCATCTCTTCCGGTGGGCAATCGTCCGACGCCCCGTCGACGATGTCGTGATACCAGACGTCGCGGCCGTCGACCCAGTTGATGTCGGCGCCGGTCGCCTTGACGCAGATGACGTTTTTGACCCCCGGTGCCTTGTCGATGGCGGCGTCGGTGTTGACCTTCAGCGGGATCGGCTTGGCGCCGCGACGGCCCTCGTCGGCGGTGATCACGTATTTCGAGTCGCAATCATTGATGCGCACCGACAGGGCGTCGGGAGAAAAACCGCCGAACACCACCGAATGGATGGCGCCGATCCGCGAACACGCCTGCATGGCGTAGACCGCTTCCGGAATCATCGGCATGTAGATGGTGACCACGTCGCCCTTGGCGACGCCGAGCGACTTCATGGCATTGGCCAGGCGTGACACGTGCCCATGCAGTTCCCGGTAGGTGATGGACAGGCTCGCCTCGTTTGGGTCGTCCGGCTCCCAGATCAAGGCGACCTTGTCGCCACGCTCCGCCAGATGTCGATCGATGCAGTTGTAGGACGCATTCAGCGTGCCATCCTCGAACCAACTGGCGGAGACATTACCGAGCGTCCAATCGACGTCGCTGATCTTGGTGTAAGGTTTGATCCAATCGATGCGCTGGCCCTGCTCGCGCCAGAAGCCGTCGTTGTCCTCGATCGAACGCTTGTACATTTCCTGGTACTTGGCGTTGTCGATTAAGGCGTTGGCGGCCCAGTCGTCGGTTACCGGATAGACGTGCACTTCGCTCATGGCTGAGTAGCCTCCCCACTAGATATGCTGGCGCGCGGGCGCTTGGTGCCGCCCGTCCCGCCCGGAATGTCCCCACGCGTTGACGCGAATTATTATTATGTCTTGCAGGGATTATCGCAAAAATTCGGCGAAGGACAAGGCGGCCGGCGCGCCGTCACGATGCCGTCGCCGGAAGCGCCGATCGGCCGGCGACATAGACGATGCCGTTGCGCACCTCGCCCGGCACCGGCGTCAAACCGTCGCCTTCGCAGGGGCCGAAGATGCAATGGCCATCCTCGATACGGAACAGCGCCGCGTGGGTGGTGCAGATGATATGCGTGCGGTCTTCGTTGAGAAACTCGCCCGGCTTGAAATCGAGTGGCGAGCCGATGTGCGGGCAGGAATTCAGATAGGTGTACACGGTATCCCCCTGGCGGATCGCCATGACCCACTGCGGCTTGCCGTCAATGGTCGCCTCGAACCGGTCGGATCCGCCATCGGCGATGTCATCGACAGCGCACAGCCGTTGTTCACCCATCGTCAGTGTTCCCGTCGCGCGTCCTTCAGTCGGCCGGGCGGACCTTGCGCCAGGGCGTGATTTCGACGCTTTCGAACAGCCCCGCCTTGGCATAGGGGTCATTTTCCGCCCACGCCTCGGCCTCGGCGCGGTCGGCGAACTCCATCAGCAAAACGCTGCCGACCATGCCGTCGCCGTCATCGCTCAGCATCGGACCGGCGGCGACGATCTTGTCCGCGTGCTGGTCCAGATAGGCGCCATGATCCGGCCGCGCCGCCATGCGCACGTCCAGGTGGTCGGGCTTGTCCTTGCAGTAGATGGCGAAATGCATGGGGGGAATCCTCTTCAGTACTCATGGGTGAGGGGCCGGCTCAACAGACCGGCGATGGCCTCGTCGATGCCCGCGCCCTGGTGCAGAATGGCGTTCATGGTCTGACAGATCGGCATGTCGATTCTAAGGCGGTCGGCTAGCGCGGCGATGGAGGCGGCCGTCGCCACGCCTTCGGCGATGGAGTGGCGCTCGGCTTCGATCTCGCCGAGCGTGCGGCCGCGGCCCAACGAAAACCCGAGCGAAAAATTTCGCGACTGCATGGCGTTGCAGGTCAGGGTGAGATCGCCGAGACCCGACAAGCCCATTAACGTTGCCCGCTGGCCGCCCTTGATTTCGGCCAGGCGGACCATCTCGGCGAGGCCGCGTGTGATCAGCGCGGCGCGGGCATTGTCACCGAAGCCACGGCCCTCGACGATGCCGCAGCCGATGGCCAGCACGTTTTTGACCGCGCCGCCGATCTCGGCGCCGATGACGTCGGTGGACTGATAGGTGCGAAACCGCGCCGTGCCCAAGGCCGCGACCAGGCGCTCGCCGATGTCCGCATCATTGCAGGCCAGCGTCACCGCTGTCGGCAGATCGTTCGCCACCTCGATGGCGAAGGTCGGGCCGGACAACGCGGCCACGGGATTATCGGGTAATTCCGCTTCCACCACTTCGTTCATCAGCGCGCCGCTGCCCTGTTCGATCCCCTTGGCGCAGATCACCAACGGCAGATCGGCCGGAATATTGCCGACCAGACAGCGGGCGACGCCGCGTAGGAACTGCGATGGCACCACCAGTAAGGCCGCGTCGGCTTGAGCGGCGGCATCGGCCGGGTCGGTGACGGCACGGATGGCCGGGTCCAATGCGATACCGGGTAGATAGACCGGGTTGGCGTGATCATTATTGATGGCATCGACGACATCGGCCTCGTGCGCCTGCACGACGACCTCACGGCCGGCCCGGCGGGCGGCGACGGCAAGCGCCGTGCCCCAGGCGCCGGCGCCGATGATGGCGATTGTTTTCATGGGATGGGATTAAACCCGGTGGGCCGCGTTACCTCAAGCGCCGAGGGGGCGGCGCGCCATGACGCGGATGTCGGCCGCTGGCCGAGATCACGGACGTATCTTACCGTCGTCGTCGACACTGGCGCCAAGAACCTGGTCAATCCAGTGCGCGGTAAGCTTTTCCTGGCAAGAATTGATATTGAGCCGCGTGTTCAGGCACTTGAAATCCACATGATCGAGATCTTGATCCTGATTGAAGCAGGAGAAAATGATCTTGCGCCCGCCGGTCTTGGGATCGACATGAACCTGCAAACACTGACCGCAAATCTCCTTCATCATGCACTGCATGGGTGAGTTAATGGACCCTATCGCGATGTGCTCGGTTTTGAGATGCCCGGACAATACACCGCGTCGGGCGGTCGCCACGGCAGCCATCATCCGGTCTGATCCGATGCAGATGATCCGATCCACATCGGAAACCGGGATCGAGGGAACCCCAAGTGAACCCTCGGAGTATTTGGTGATGGCATCGACAATATTGCCGACGAAAGAGAAATCCTGTGGGCGTGTTGGGGTGAACCCTGGCGCCTCGTCACTACACCAGACCACCACGTCGGCGGCATTTTCGATACTGGAGACGCGATAGCGGTCTTCCAGTTTTTTGTATCCGGCGAAATAGAGAACCTTCGAACCCACATTACGAAAGGCTCGGCCGATCGAGAGCAAAACTGCGTTACCGAGGCCGCCACCCATTAACAACACGGTTTCCCCGCCCGGCGTATCGGTTGGCTCACCCGTCGGACCCATGAGCACCACGGGCTCGCCGGGCCGCAGGAATTGACACAGATTACTGGAACCGCCGACCTCAAGGACAATCGTCGAGATCAGTCCTTTCTCCTGGTCGACCCAGGCGCCGGTCAGTGCCAGGCCTTCCATGGCGAGAACCGTACCCTCGACCTTGGTGGCCAGGGTTTCAAAATTCTGTAACCGAAAAAACTGCCCGGGCTGGAAGTTTCTCGCCTGGCGTGGCGCATACAGCACGACCTCGACAATGGTCGGCGTCAAGCGCTCGACACGCTCGACGCGGGGCCGCAGGTCATCATTCAATCGCGCGATCAGGTCGCGTCCCAGGATATCCGTGGGTTTGTGCCGGGACATCTTTTCGGTGATCAGCGGATAACCTTGTTTGGTTCCGCCCATGGCCTTGACCACGTTGCCGGCAAAAGACGGATGCAGGTCGCCCCAGAAGCTCATCGCCCTACCGTCTTCGCGGTGCTTCATGAAGACATCCAGCGAATCGGGCTTCGCCGAGCCTTCCGGCTCAGCCGGCTCTCCGTGAATATCAAATGCCTGAAAGTATTTTCCGTTCAGCTCCGGAAGTTCTTCAGGCACTTCTCGTTTGAGAACAGTGTTGGGTTGAGTTCCCGCGGCCAGCAAAACGGATTTCGCCGGCATTGAGATTTCCTTGACCGTTTCCCCCAGAGCGCCATCGGCATCGACCCGCCGCTGGGCCAGCCGCAATGTCTGTACGTAACCATCGGCATCTATTTCCATCCCCAATGGCGTCAAACACTCGGCGAACCCGATGCCTTCATCGAGCGCCAATGCCACTTCTTCATGGTTGCCGGTATACGCTGGCGCGTCGACGAGCCGACGCCGGTAGATCACGGTCACGCCGCCCCAGGCATCCAGAAGTTCACTGATCTCGGGCGATCGCCCCGCCTCCGCGGCGGCCATGCGTTCCGCCCGGATGGCGCGCGCGTGAGCGATGAACTCGTCGGCGATCAATTTCTCGTCCGCCGACCAGGAGTTTCGCACCACGGCATCGCCCTTGATCGCGACCAGGGACTCGTAACGCCGCAGGAATTTCTCTACTTGAAACGGGTAATAGGCGCGGGCTTCCGTTGCTGCATCAATAGCGGTCAAGCCGCCGCCGATAACGGCGACGGGAAGCCGTATATACAGATTGGCCAACGACTCTTGCTTCGCCGCTCCAGTCAGTTGCAGCGCCATCAAGAAATCCGAAGCCATTCGCACGCCTTTTGCCAGGGCATTCGGAATATCGATGAACGTCGGCCGACCCGCGCCCATACAAAGTGCGATGTGATCAAAGCCAAGCGACATCGCATCTTCGATGGTAAGGGTGCCGCCGAATCGGACACCGCCAAACAGGGAAAATCCCTCTCGGCGTTCAAGCAAGAGGCGGATGAGTTTCAGGTTGTTCTTATCCCACCTCGACGTAATTCCGTATTCGGCAACACCGCCGAATCCCGCGACAACGCGTGTACCCAAAGGCTCGCGGAGCGCGGCCGCGTTCTGGACGGGTTCGAATGGCACCCGCTGTCCGTCAATCTGAACGCCGGAAAGCGTCGCCTCTAGAGGCTCGATTTTAAGACCGTCAATCGCGACAACCGTATGACCATCGTTCAACAGATGGTGCGCGAGATTGAACCCGGCGGGCCCTAGCCCGACAACCAGAACCTTATAACCGGAATTCTTACGCGGGACGGGACGGCGAAAGTCGAGCGGCGTCCAGCGCGTCAACAGGCTGTAAATCTCGAAACCCCAAGGCAAGGCAAGAACATCCTTGAGCGTCCGCGTTTCGATCTGTGGGATATCGACCGGCTCTTGGCGCTGGTAGATGCAGGATTTCATGCAATCGTTGCAGATACGGTGTCCGGTTGCGGCGCAAAGTGGATTGTCCGTTGTCACCACGGCCAATGCCGCGATGGCGAACCCGCCGCTCTTGAGAATATTCATTTCCGAAATTTTCTCGCCGAGCGGACATCCCGTAAGCGGCGTGCCGAACGCGTTGGCGCGGTATCCCGTACCGGATTTTTCACGCAGACCCGTCGAGCACGAATCCTTCCCCTGGTTGTGACACCAGATACAATAGTGCGCTTCGCCAAGAGCCTGGCGCAGACTCATGCCGGAATCGGTGAGGTCGAAACCCTCGCGGCGCCGGTGTGATTCCTTTCCGCGCATGTGGACGTCGAGACCGCCGCGCGCATGAATTTCCGTCGTGACAAGGTTCTCGGGGTCTGTTTTTTGTGGCTGCTTGAAGAGCACCGACTGTTTTCGCGAGCGACGCCCCTCGTCGCTTAGGGTCGCCCACGCCGCGTATTTTTCCGCCACGTCGAGGGCATCTTCAAAGCCTTCGGGGCTCTCCATCCATTTCATTACGTGATCCGCGAAGGAGTCCTCGCCGATATCATCGCGCATAAAACCGCGTAACGTCGCGGCGGCGGCCGCGCCATCAAAGTCTTCAACATCCGAAAGCTTGTACTTCTTCAAGGCACGGCGTTGAACGAATTGGCGCCGGCACTCGAAAACCCGGTTGTAGGCAAGATGTTCGGCCGACATGCCCGCAAGATCGTCATCAATTCCGAAAAGCTTGGCGACGAACGGTTCCAAGAACCGAGCCGTCTCGATGATCAGTGAGGAATGATCCAACGCCGAAAGATTGTCGGGATTGCGCCTCGCCTGCGTCAATCTGTCGAATATTGCGGGGTCTCCAGTGGAGAGAAAGTCCATAAACGCCGCGTCGATCCGCTCAAGGCCCTCTCTTTCGTATAGGTCATCGAATCCGAACCCCAACTTCAGCTGGAGTGGTGGGCGGTTTTCGGGTTCGTTCGGCATCTTCGGCGCGCCGATAGGCTCATCCACGTTTTGCATAGGAGAATTCCAGATTCGAAATCGCGAACATGCGGGTGCCGTAATGTGTTAAGCGGGAGCGATCTGCACAAGGAACGACAAGCTGCGTTGTGATCCGCGTCTAGCGTAGCATTCGCCTTCCATGAAGCGTGCCCGAAATATTTGGTACGTCCCCATGAATCTGAGACATACCCGCATCAATGACCGGCCCGACATCGCCGATTTCTTATCGGGCTACGCCTTAGCCCCGGCGAAGGCGCGCTTCGGTGCCTCCGGGTCCAACGGCCAGCGCGGCCGCGCCTTGAAATCCAACCCGTCCTCGAGTCCGAGACGCAGGCGTTCGATTCCGGCCCAGGCGATCATGGCGGCGTTGTCGGTACACAGCGCCGGCGGGGGCGCGACGAGGCGCATGCCATGGTCGCTGGCGACGCGAGACAAGCGCTCACGCAGCGCCGTATTCGCCGCGACTCCACCGGCGACGACAAGGACATCCGCATCCGCGTGATCGGCCTTGAAGGTGGCGATGGCGTGCGCGGTTCGATCGGCGACGGTATCGGCGGCGGCGGTCTGAAACGCGGCGGCGATGTCAGCGGCGTCGCGCTCCTGGAGAGGACCGTGCGGCAGCGCCTCGATGGTTTGGCGGACCTTGGTCTTCAAGCCGGAAAAAGAGAAATCGCATCCGGGCCGGCCCTTCATCGGCCGCGGCATGGAAAATCGATCGGCATCACCCATGGCGGCCAGCCGCTCTACCGCTGGTCCACCCGGGTAGCCGAGACCGAGCATCTTGGCTGTCTTGTCGAAGGCCTCGCCGAGGGCGTCGTCGATGGTGGTGCCGAGCCGGCGGTAGCGGCCGACCCCCTCCACCGACAGCAGTTGGCAATGGCCGCCCGACACCAGCAGCAACAGATAGGGAAATGCCAGATCATCGCCGGCCGGGGCGGTCAGTCGCGCCGTCAATGCATGGCCTTCCAGATGATTGACCGCGGCGAACGGCAGGCCGCGGGTGAACGCAATGGCCTTGCCGGTCATGATGCCGACCAGGACACCGCCGATCAGGCCCGGTCCGGCGGTGGCGGCGACGCCGGTCAGATCACCCCAGTCGACGCCGGCCTCCGCCATGGCGCGGGCAACAATGGCGTCCACGTGATCTAGATGCGCGCGGGCGGCGATTTCCGGCACGATGCCGCCGTAGGGCGCATGCGCCTCGATCTGCGACAGTACCACGTTTGACAAGATTTCACCTTCACCGTTGACCACGGCGGCGGCGGTTTCGTCGCAACTGGTTTCGATCCCGAGGACGATCAACGACTTTCCTTTCCACGCGATGCGGCGCAATTTAGACCCTTCGATCCCATCTGGCCACCGATGCACGATGACCGCCAACACTGAATTCGATACCATCCTAGAGAGGCGAGTCCTCGTCACCCGGCCCCGCGCCGACGCACTGGCGCTCGCCGAGCGGCTGCGTGCCATGCGCATTGACGGCTTGATCGAGCCGATGATGACGATTGCCCCTCGCGGGCCGGAGACACTCGACCTGGCGGACGCGCAGGCGGTGCTGATCACCAGCGCCAATGGTGCCCACGCCCTGGCGGAACGAACGGATTCGCGCGATATCCCGATGTTCGCCGTCGGCGATGCTTCGGCGCGAACGCTGCGTGACCACGGATTCACGCGGGTGGAAAGCGCTGACGGCGATGTTGGTGACCTGGCGGCGTTGGTCAGCCGCCGCTTGGATGCCGCCGCCGGCCCGCTGGTGCATATCGCCGGCACGACGGTCGCCGGTGATTTGGCCGGTATGCTGGGCGTCAATGGATTCGATTACCGCCGCGTGGTGCTTTACGTCGCCGAGCCCGTTGCCGCCTTGAGCAAGCGAGGCCGCGCCGCCTTGGCACTGGGGAATGCGCCTGGCGGGGTTTCCGGCGTGTTGCTTTTTTCGCCTCGCACGGCGCGAATTTTCGATGCAATAATGACCGAGGCGGGCCTCGTCGATCAGGCGGCGACGTTGCAGGCGTTCTGCCTCAGCTGCAATGTCGCGGCGGCGACCGGCCTCGCTTGGCGGCAAGTGCTTGTTGCCGAGCAGCCGACACAGGAATCCTTGCTGGATACCGTGGCTGCCTGCTACGACTAGGGCCCGTAGCGGCGTCCGAGGAAGAGTATCGAATGGCCAGGAAAAGCGTCACCAAAAAGACCGTAAAGAAAGCGGTGGCGCCGGCCGAGAAGGCGGCGGAACCTGCCGCCGCGACGGCCGCCGGTGCAAAATCGAGCGAACCCGGAGTCCGCACACCCACACCCGCCTCTAACCCCCCGGCGGGTAAATCCAAGATTCCCGAGACAGCGCCGACGGATATACCGAAAGATGCGAAGGATTCCGCCGCCGCTTCGGCAAAGGATTCAAGTGGCGACAGCGAGGAAGACCTCGGCACCTTCGTTTCCATCAAGCCGCCGCCGCCGAAGCCGAAGTCGGGGGCCTGGGCCGGCGCGATGCTGACTCTTGCCGTGGCCGCCGGCGTCGGCGCCGTGGTGACACAGGACATATGGCGGCCCAAACTAGACCAAGCATTTCCGGGACTTTTGCCGGCATCGGCGCCCGATCCCATGGTCGCCGGCTTGGTCGGCCGCATGACGGCGCTGGAAACGCAGCTACGCGAACGCGCAGACGCGGCCAACTCCCTGGCCAAACTGGAAGCGGAACGCCAGCAGTTCTCGGGCGCGTTGAAGACGATCATTGATCGGCTGGAAACGGTCGAGGGCCAGTTGAGCGATGTCCGGCGCATGGCTGAAGCGGCTTCTGGCGCGCCGACCGTTGGCGCGGCGAATCAGTCCTTGAAGGAAATCCGCGACCGGCTGACGCGGGTCGAGCAGTCCGGCGGCGAAACCAGCGCCGTGCTGCAACGCCTTTCCGAGTTGGAGAGATCCGGCGGCGAGCTCTCGGAGGTCCGGAAACGAGTCGATGCGTTGCAGGCCGCCGGCGGTGATGCGCGCACGATGACCAAGACCCTGTCCGTCATTGAAGGCCGTCTCGCGGAATTGGAGCAGGCGCGCGTCGCCGCGGGGGTTACCAGTACCACCACGGATGCGAAGGCGCGGGCCCTGGTTCTGGCCGTGGCGCAGTTGCGCGATACCGTTCGTCGCGGCGCGGCCTTCGCGGCGGATTTGGAAACGCTCAGCGATCTGGCGGCGGGAGACACGGACGTCGCCGCCGCCTCGGCAACCCTGGCGCGGCACGCCAAGACGGGCATCCCCACTCTGGCCATGTTGCGAGAGCAGTTCGACGGGCTGGCGGGGCACCTCCTTAGCGCCGCGCGATCCGCGCCCGACGACACCTGGTGGCAGCGCGCGGCCAATCAAGTTAGCGCCCTGGTGTCGGTGCGCCGGGTCGGCACCGACGCCGACGGAAACTCGTTGGATGCCGTTATCGCCCGCGCCGAGAACCTCATGCGGGCGGGAGACCTAAAGGGGGCGGTGGCCGCGATCGATGGCGCGGCGCCGCAACTCAACGAGGCGGCGATGGCGCTGGCGAAGCCATGGCTGAAAAGCGCCAAGGCACGGCTGTCCGCGGAGCGCGCCCTGACGGCGCTGCACGTCAAGGCGGTCGCGCTGCTGGTCCCGGCGAGCGGTTAGACAGCGCATGTGGCGCGGTCTCAAATTCATCCTTGTCATCGCCATCATTGTCACCGGCGCCGTCTGGCTGGCCGATGAACCGGGGCAGGCAACCGTGCAGTGGCGCGGCTATCGCGCCGACATGTCTTTTGCCGTGCTGCTGTCCGTCGTCGCCGTGCTTGCCGTCCTGGCCGGTCTGGCGCTTCGCTTCTGGGATGCGCTTAAGCGTGTACCGGGACAGGTCGCCGACACCTGGCGGAACCGCCAGCGCGGCCGCGGGTACGCCGCTCTCAGCCGTGGCATGGTCGCCGTCGCCGCCGGTGATGGCGACGAAGCCAAGCGTCAATCGCGGCGCGCGGATGGTCTGCTGGATGACGCGCCGTTGACCCTGCTGCTGGCGGCACAGGCGGCGCAACTGGATGGCGACGAAGGCGCCGCCGGTCGCTTCTTCACCGCCATGCTGGACAATCCGGAAACCGAATTCCTCGGCGTGCGGGGCCTGTTGACCCAGGCCATGAAGCGCGACGATGCGCCGGCCGCGCTGACGCTGGCGCGGCGTGCCTATCGCCTCAAACCGAAGAGCGAGTGGGTCGCCACCACCCTGTTTGAATTACAGGCCCGCAATGGCCAATGGCTGGACGCTCAAATCACCGGAGACGATCTGGTGCGTCAGCGATTGCTGCCGGCGCCGGAAGGTAAGCGCCGCCGGGCCGCGTTGGCGCATCAACTGGCGCTGCAGGCGAATGCGCGCGGTGACACGGCGGAGGCGGCGCGGCAGACCGCTCAGGCATTCGACCGGGATCCCACGTTCCTGCCCGCCGCGCTGGCGCATGCCCGCGATCTGGTCGCCGATGGCAAGATGCGCAAGGCACGGCGCTTGATCGAAGGCCAGTGGCGGACGACGCCGCATCCGGACTTGGTGGAACCCTACCTGATCGCCCATGACGCCGGCACGGCGGTCGAACAGGTGCGTCACGTGGATGCCCTGGCGGCGATCAACCCGGATCATGTGGAAAGCCGATATGCGCAGGCGCGGGTCAACCTGGACGCGCGGCTGTGGGGTGAGGCACGCGAACATCTCGCGGCCCTCGGCGCACACGCGGATGCCGGCGAGCACGGGAGCACGCGGCCGGATGCGCGCACCTGCCGACTGATGGCGGAGCTTGAGGAATCCGAACACGAAGACGCGGCGCGGGCGCGTGAGTGGTATCGTCGCGCGGCGCATGCCGAACCGGACCCGGCCTGGGTGTGTGACAATTGCGGCAATACGGTCGAAATCTGGACCGCGCTATGTGCCAACTGCCAAACCTTTGACGGCTTCGATTGGCGCACCCCGCCGCACGTCATCAACCGGTCCGCCAGTGACGTTGCGTCACCCGGTTTGCCGATGATCGCGTCGACCGTTACCGAGGCCGCGAGCGAACGCAAAGAGGAATTGAAAACGCCGCCGCTGCTTGGTGCGACGGGCAACGCGAAACCTGCCAACGCACGATCAACGGGCGAGACCAACCCGGCGGTGACCGTGCCGGCGGCCGAAGGATAGCCCGCGAATCGAAAACCGCGCCCTCGGCATGACCGGGAGCGCGGTTTCGAAATCCTCGATGACGAAGATAAAGAAGGGCAGGCCTATCGCTTACGCGTGGCCTTCTTTGGCGCGGCTTTGCGTTTCGCGGGCGCCTTCTTTTTCGCCGTTTTCCTAGCGGCGGGTTTTTTGGCCGCGGCTTTACGCTTTGCCGGTGCCTTTTTCTTCGC
>JAYOFM010000072.1:19283-20002 GCA_038117225.1 Rhodospirillales bacterium | reverse complement strand
CCGACCGCCAATGCGTCGGGCGTTGTCGAGAAGGAGTTTAGGAAATGTATCGAGCGCGCCAGCGCCGGACGTGCCACCGTCCATTTACGTCTCTCCCCTGGTTTGTACCGGCCCTGCAATGCCGTGGCATTTTTTGCCCCGGCCGGCCACCATCGGATTTCACATCTTCGGTGAACCATTATTCCTTGGGCACGAAAGGAAACAGATGAACGGAAATTTCACAAGAGCAAATCGGCATGAGGCACCAAACCGGGAACGCCGGATAACGGCGATGACGGACGGCATGGACAAGTTGGAGAAAGTAGCTAGATTTGCCATGAATTGGCCCGTGAGGTCGACCCGGAACCCCCATGAACACCGCCTGAGGAGGGCATGATCGTTGTCTGTCACCGGTCACGATACCTTGAACACCCGCCGCACGCTCGATGTTAACGGCAAGAGCTACGATTACTTCTCGCTGGCGGCCGCCGAAGCCGCCGGTGTCGGCCCCGTCTCGAAACTTCCGTTCACATTGAAGGTTCTGATGGAGAATTTGCTGCGGTTAGAGAATGGCCGCACGGTAACCGTGGATGACATCAAGGCGCTCGCGGCTTGGGTCGAGACCCGGAGATCCGATCATGAAATCGCCTACCGGCCGGCGCGCGTGCTGATGCAGGATTTCACCGGCGTCCCCGCGGTCGTCGATCTCGCATCCATGCGCGACGCCATGACGGCCATGG
>JAYOFM010000072.1:0-19273 GCA_038117225.1 Rhodospirillales bacterium | reverse complement strand
CGGCGATCCGCAGAAAATTAATCCGTTGTCACCCGTCGATCTGGTCATCGACCATTCGCTGACGGTCGTACATTCCGGCGACGCAGACGCTTTCGCACGCAATGTGGAAATTGAATTCGAACGCAACATCGAGCGCTACGAGTTCCTCAAATGGGGCCAGGGCGCATTCGACAATTTCCGCGTCGTGCCACCCGGTACGGGCATCTGCCATCAGGTGAACCTGGAATACCTGTCACAGACCGTATGGACGACCGAGGAAGACGGCAAAACCATTGCCTATCCCGACACCTTGGTCGGCACCGACAGCCACACCACCATGGTCAACGGCCTCGCCGTGCTCGGCTGGGGTGTCGGCGGCATCGAGGCCGAAGCGGTCATGCTCGGCCAGCCGATTTCCATGCTGATTCCTGAAGTCGTCGGTTTCAAGTTGGACGGCCACATGAAGGAAGGGACCACCGCCACGGATCTCGTGCTGACCGTGGTACAGATGCTTCGCCAGCAGGGGGTCGTCGGTAAGTTCGTTGAATTCTATGGCGACGGCTTGGATACCCTGACCCTCGCCGATCAAGCGACCATCGCCAACATGGCGCCGGAATACGGTGCCACCTGTGGCTTTTTCCCGATCAGTCAGCCGACGCTGGACTATCTGACATTCACCGGCCGCGACCCGGAGCGCGTTACCCTAGTGGAAGCCTACGCCAAGGAACAGGGCATGTGGCGTGGCGCCGGAACAGTCGAGGCGGAATTCACAGCTTCGCTGGATCTCGATCTTGGCAACGTGGAACCGTCCATCGCGGGACCGAAACGGCCGCAGGACCGCATCCAACTCTCTTTGGCATCGCAGGCATTCAAGGACGGCTTCAAGGAAATCGCGGGCCGCGCGGAAGCCAAGAGCCAGCCTGTCGAAGGCCAGGGTTTCGAGTTGGCAGACGGCTCGGTGATGATCGCGGCCATTACCAGCTGCACCAACACGTCAAATCCGAACGTTCTGGTCGCCGCCGGATTGGTTGCCAAGAAAGCCAATGAACGGGGCATGAAGCCCAAACCTTGGGTGAAGACCTCATTCGCGCCGGGCAGCCAAGTGGTCACCGACTACATGGACGGTGGCGGGCTTACCGAGCACATGGACGCCATCGGTTTCAATTTGGTCGGCTACGGCTGCACCACGTGTATCGGCAATTCCGGCATGTTGTCGGAAGCCTTTGAGGATGCCATCCGCGACGGTGATCTGGCCGTTACGGCGGTGCTGAGCGGCAACCGGAATTTCGAAGGCCGCGTACATCCACTGACCCGCGCCAACTATCTGGCATCGCCGCCGTTGGTGGTCGCCTATGCGTTGGCCGGGAATATGAACATAGACCTGTACAATGACCCCCTTGGCGAGGACGCGGATGGTAATGACGTGTTCCTCAAGGACCTGTGGCCAACCAACCAGGAAATCGCCGATTACATCGCAGCGGTCGTGACTCCTGCGATGTACCGCGACCGCTACGCCAATGTTTTCGAAGGCGAACAAAACTGGCGCGACATTAAGACGACACCGGGTCAGACCTACAAATGGTCTCCGGGTTCTACGTATATCCAGCATCCGCCGTTTTTCAACGCCGAGGACGGGCAAAGTGCCGGCGAGGCCGTTGATGTCATGGGTGCCAGACCGTTGGCCCTACTCGGCGCGTCGATCACCACCGACCATATCTCGCCCGCCGGATCGATCATGAAGGACGGCCCTGCCGGTGAGTATTTGTTGCAGCATCAGGTGCGGCCAAATGAGTTCAATTCCTATGGCGCGCGCCGCGGCAACCACGAGGTCATGATGCGCGGCACTTTCGCCAATATTCGCATCAAGAATGAAATGGCCCCTGGCACGGAGGGGGGCTGGACCACCTTCCAGCCAACCGGAGAGGTCATGTCCATGTACGAAGCGGCGATGAAGTATCAGGCCGAGGGCACGCCGCTAGTTGTCTTCGGCGGAGCCGAATACGGCACCGGGTCATCGCGCGACTGGGCGGCCAAGGGAACACGCTTGCTCGGCGTCAAAGCCGTCATCGTTGAAAGCTTCGAACGCATTCACCGCTCCAATCTTGTCGGCATGGGCGTGTTGCCGTTGACCTTCAAGGACGGAGTCACGCGTCAAACCCTGGGCCTCGACGGCACGGAAACATTCGATATCACGGGTCTGGAAGATGGCATTACACCGCGCATGGACCTAACGCTGACCGTTCATCGGACCGACGGCTCGTCCGAGAGCGCGCCGTTGTTGTGTCGCATCGATACAGTGGACGAGGTGGATTATTATCTCGCCGGCGGTATCCTGCAGTTCGTGCTACAGAATTTGAAGGCGGCAGCTTGATTGGGGGCAGCGGGGCAAACGTCGGTAACATTGCCGTGAGTTTGTGAAGGCGAGGTCCAATTCACTGCCATGTGATTGGCTGTGACAGGCGGAAAACCGTATGTCTTTTCGCATGACTGATTTAAAATCCCTCGGCCGCGCGTTCGGCCTCGCCCTGGTTCTTGTCTGCTTCGCGATGTCGCCGGCGGGTGCCGAAACCGCGTCGAAACCATTCACCGTGTTAGAGCTTTTCACCTCGCAGGGATGCAGTTCCTGCCCCCCAGCGGATGCCTATCTCGGCGAGTTGGCAGAACGTGAAGATATCCTAGCGCTGGCGCTACACGTCGATTACTGGGATTACATCGGCTGGAAGGATCCATTCGCCAGTCCCGAATACACGACTCGTCAGCGCGACTACGCGACCAATTTCGGCATGCGTTACGTCTATACGCCGCAAATGGTGATCCAAGGCATGACCCACGCCACCGGTTCCAGCCGCCGGGAAATCGAAAAAACCATCAAGGACATGCAGGGTGCGCGCAGGATCGAGGTAAAGCTCGACCGCATGGACAAAGGCCTCAGGGTAACAGTGCCGGAAGCCGATACCGAAAGTGACGCCGCAGTCTGGTTGGTGATTTTCGACAAGAAACACGAAACCGAGGTCAAACGCGGTGAAAATGCCGGACAGAAACTGGCCGACTACAATGTCGTCCGCCGCATGTTGCGCATCGGTACGTGGAGCGGTGGGAACCTCGAGATTCCGGTCACAGCCGTCGAGATGTCCGCCGACGGTCGCGATGGCTGTGCCGTGCTGGTGCAATCACTGCGCAACGGACGCATCCTCGGCGCCGCCAAACTCGATCTTTAGATCGTAACGTAAAACGACAACGGTCCCCGGAACTCTCGGGGACCGTTTCGATTCGAAGTGGAAATCGTGCTCAGAGAATACAGTTCTTGGCGAATTCCTTGGCTTCGTCGGCGGTCCAGCCACCTTTGTCCTTCTTCTTCATGTCTTCACACCATTCCTTGCTGCCGACTTCCGGCGAGCAGGCGGCGAGCAGCGAAACGGAACCGAGGCCGACGATCAAGGCGACGGCCGTGGATTTGATAAAACGCATGTTGAATACGCCCCTTACAGTAAGTGAGCGAAAAAGACTCTAGCACCCCCGCGCAACCCGGCACAGGGTGTTCGACCCCCTGTGGCAAAAATTTCACACTCGCGGCATGGCCGATGCCGATGGTGAACCGACCCCGACCACGCCCTTCGGCGTCTTTTAAGTGATCGATGCGGCGCTCCGTTTCCGCTTCGGCGGCGAGGCTGCGGGTACCCATGTCACCATCCAGGGTCTCGGCAACGCTGGCATGCGCTTCGCCGGCTATCTGGCCGCCGCCAGCGCGCGCCTGACGTAGGTCAACGCGGCGGTCCGCGCCCGGGACTAAATTCAAGGTCTGCAATAGTCCGACAAGGGCCGCCCGTTCCCATGACGTCTGTAAATTGTGCTCCCGTAGTTTTAGCCTATGACGGGTCGGTCAACGGTGACTGGATCGCCCGTTACGCCGTACACATTGCCGCCGGCACGCCAACGAAATCGTTGACCCTCTTGCACGTCGAGGACCTTAGTTTCGTCGCCGGAGCGCTCGCCGATAAGATCGACAACATAAAGATGATGGCCGATGTATCGTCAGTCGATTTGGGTGTGCAGATTGCGCCCATGCGCGAGGGCGTGTTCGGCGGCCTGATGGCGTGGCTAGGCGGAAAAACTGACAGTCTCGTCGTCTGCGGAGTGCGTGCCCGGGGCGGACGCCGTGGTTATCTCGCCGGCACGATATCCGAGCGGCTGCTGCGCGAGGGTCCATTCACCACGCTGGCGATCAGGGTCATGCAACCGGGGCTACTTGGTCATCCGCAGCATATTTTGATGCCGGTTTCGGGCCGCGAACACGGCTTGCGGGTCGGAATACGGTTGTTGAATCATCTCGCGCCGGACCTTCACCGGCTCGACCTGATGCGCGTCATGACCGTGCCACGTCAGCGATTCCGACACCTTTCGACGCTGGAGGCCGAGCGCTTTCAACAGGAAGGGCATGACTTCCTGGACAACGTCGAAACCATACTTCGGGAGAATACGCTAATCGAGCCCGATCGGGTCCATACGGTCGTCCGCGTCTCCGACGACTGGCCGAAGGAAATTCTCATTCAAGCCGGTCGGAGAAATTGCGATCTGGTACTTATGGAAGCACCGCGGCGCGGGCTCGACGGCAAATCCGATTACGGTAAACCGATTGAGGAATTGCTGCGCGACGCCCCGTCCGATCTCGCACTCTATCGGGGGCCGACGTGACATGCCGGGCCAAATACAAAATCTGGCGCCGACCGACGTCCACGCCGCGCTCGGTACGCGCCCGCAGGGCCTGAACACCGACGAAGTCAATCAGCGCCTCGCCGAGATCGGCGCCAATACGCTGGAGGCAACCCGGAAGCTATGGTGGCTCGCAAGCCTCGGTCGCCAGTTCAGCAACTTCTTCACCATCTTGCTCGGCATATCCGCGGCCATCTGCTTCGTCGCCGAGTTCGTGCAACCTGGCGAATCCATGGATATCCTCGGCTGGGCTCTGGCCGGCGTCGCGGTGCTGAATGCACTATTCAGTTTCGCGCAAGAATACCGCGCCGAACGGGCCATGGAAGCGCTCAGGAAGTACCTGCCGCAAATGGTCCTGGCGGTGCGCGATGGCGACGAAAACAATGTCGCGGTCACCAGTCTGGTACCTGGCGACGTGATCCAACTACGCGAGGGCGACCGTATCCCCGCCGATGCCCGCGTTGTCGACGCCGATGGCCTGCTGGTCGACAATGCCCCGCTGACCGGCGAAGCCAATCCCATCAATATCGACGCCGCCGCCACCGAGGCATTGCTGACCGAAGCCCGCAATCTGGTATTCGCCGGCTGCTCGGTGCTGCGCGGAACGGCCCACGCGGTGGTGTTCGCCACCGGCTTTCGTAGCCAATTCGGCCGTATCGCCATGCTGTCTCGGGAAATCCGGCGCAAGCCGTCACCCTTGGAACGCGAGACACGGCACATGGTGCGCGTGCTGACCATTATCGCCGTCGCGATGGGCCTGACGTTCTTTGCATACGGCGTTTTCTCTGGTCGATCCTGGTGGGTCAATTTGGTGTTCATGATGGGTATCATCGTCGCCAACGTACCGGAAGGGTTGTTGCCGACGTTCACTCTGTCGTTGGCCATGGGTAGCCTGCGCATGGCGCGGCGCAATGTTCTCGTAAAGAGCCTGAATGCGGTCGAGGCCCTGGGCGCCGTGCATGTCATCTGCACCGACAAGACCGGAACCTTGACGCAAAACCGGCTCAGCGTCGTGCGCGTCGCGGCGCCGCAGTCGGTGGAAGCCATCGACGATGTCGACCGGCAACGGCGAATTCTCGAAACCGCATTGGCGACCGCCGATCTAACCGCGACACCAGAGGGCCTGTCTGGCGATCCCCTCGACATCGCAGTCGCGGAAAACCTTGCTGCCCAAGGCGTTGAAACCTCAGGCGTTTTGACGCGTACGCGCGACTTGTTCCCATTCGATGTGGAAAAACGGCGAGCCGCGGCCATCGCTACTGATAAGGACGGGCACGCTTTTTTCGCCGTTAAAGGCGCATGGGAAGCGCTACGACCGATGATCGACGCCCCTGAAACCCAGCGCTCTATCGCCGACGATGTCGTTGCGGCATTGGCCGGCGAGGCCTACCGGGTCATCGCCGTGGCGCGGGGTCGACCGGATTCAGCGACCGCCGACGACAGGGATCAAACCAGCCACGAACATGACCTTGAACTCCTCGGCTTCCTCTGTCTCGAAGACCCTCTTCGGCCGGAGGTGCCGGACGCGGTCGCGGATTGTCACCGTGCCGGCATTGGCATGGTGATGATTACCGGCGACCATCCGCTGACGGCGGAAGCCATCGCTCGCCGCGCGGGCATGGTGGCTGGCGACATGGCACCGGGGACATGCGTCATCACCGGTAGCGAGTTGGAAGCAATGCGCGAGGGGGACGTCGCCCGTCGCCTAACCGAAGGCGCCACCGTGTTCGCCCGCACCACGCCGGAGCAGAAGATGAAAATCGTCGCCGCCCTGCATCATATGCATAAGGTGGTCGCGGTCACAGGTGACGGTGTCAACGACGCACCGGCATTGAAGGCGGCGGACGTGGGCATCGCCATGGGCCGAAGCGGTACCGATGTCGCCCGCGAGGCGGCGCAGGTGATCCTGCTCGACGACAATTTCGCCTCCATCGTGGCCGGCATCGAGGAAGGCCGCACCATCTATGCCAATATCCGCAAGTTCACCAACTATGTGCTGGTCTCCAACGGGCCGGAGATCATGCCCTATCTGCTGTACATGTTGCTGCCGGTGCCATTGGCCTTAACGGTCATCCAGATCCTGTCCATCGACCTCGGCACCGACATTATTCCATCAATGGCGCTGGGCCAGGAAAAGCCGGACCCCGAGGTCATGCGCGCGCCGCCACGTGATCGCGGCCAGGGCCTATTGACGTTGCCCATGATCGCTCACAGTTATCTGTTCTTGGGCTTGATCGAGGCAGCCGTCTCGCTCGGCTTGTTCTTCTGGGTCCTGTTCGATGGTGGATGGCAATGGGGTGCGCCGTTGGCCACGGACGCGGCACTCTATCATTCGGCGACGGGCATCGCGCTTGCGTCCATTCTTCTGATGCAGATCGGTAATCTGTTCGGGCGGCGATCAGCCACCGGCCTCGGCATCGACCGGGCGGCATTCCGAAATCCATTGTTGATTTTCGGCATTGTTTTCGAAGCGGTTGCGTCATGGGCCATCCTCTACGTGCCGGCGGTGGGCACAGTGTTGGGAACCGGTCCCGTGGCAGCGGAGGTCTATGCTGTGGCCTGCGCCAGCCCGTTGCTGATCTTCGGTCTCGATTACGCCCGCAAGCGCGTTGCCGCCCGGATGCGCTTGCGACCAGGCGACGGGTGAGCCAGGATAGAAATCATCGAACGGGGTCAAATAAGAGCCCCGAACGACAGCCCGTGCGGGAGGACCCATGCAGAATATCCGCGTTGACGGCGACCGCCTATGGCAATCGCTGATGAAAATGGCCGAAGTCGGCGCCACGCCGAAAGGCGGCAATTGCCGGCTGACCCTGACCGACCTCGACAAACAGGGCCGCGACCTGTTCGTTGGCTGGTGCAAGGACGCCGGCATGACGATCACCGTTGATGCCATCGGCAACATCTTCGCACGCCGTCCCGGCACCGATGACAGCCTGGCGCCGGTGATGATGGGATCACATTTGGATACTCAGCCGACCGGCGGGCGCTTCGATGGCGTGCTCGGCGTACTCGCCGGGCTAGAAGTCGTGCGCACGCTGAACGATGCCGGGGTCGAGGTCGCGCCACCCATTGAAGTTGCCTGCTGGACCAACGAGGAAGGCTCGCGCTTCCCGCCCGCGATGATGGGGTCTGGCGTCTTCGCCGGCATTTTTGATGCCACGGAAACCAAAGCCAAGACCGACGTGGATGGCCTGGTCTTGGGCGAAGAGTTGGCGCGCATCGGCTACGACGGCGACGAAACGCCGGGCGACCACCCCGTCGGCGCCTACTTTGAATTGCACATCGAACAGGGTCCGGTACTGGAGGAGGAGAAAAAAACCATCGGCGTGGTCACCGGCGCCCAGGGCCAGCGTTGGTACGAAATTACGGTGACCGGCGTCGAGAGCCACGCCGGGCCGACACCCATGGAACGCCGCAAGGACGCGCTGGTGGCGGCATCGTGGATCGTTGCCGAGGTCAACCGCATCGGCCACCTTCACCTGCCGAATGCCTGCGCCACCGTTGGCATGATGCAGGTGCATCCCAATTCTCGAAATGTCATTCCCGGTCGCGTCTTCCTGACCGCCGATTTACGCCATCCGGACGACGACACGCTGAGAGCCATGGAGGAGGAATTGAAGGAGTTCTGCGAAGGTCTTGCATCCGATCGCGGCATTGAAATTGCGCTCGATAGTATCTGGTACTTTCCACCGACGCCGTTCGACGCCGCCTGCGTGGAAGCCGTGCGCGAAGGTGCCGAGGCCGCCGGTTTCGGTCATCGGGACATCGTTTCGGGCGCTGGCCATGATGCCGTTTATATCGCCGGCCTCGCCCCCACGGGGATGATCTTCATTCCCTGCGAAGACGGCATCAGCCACAACGAAATCGAAAATGCCACGCTGGAAGACTGCGCCGCCGGATGCCAGGTGCTGCTGCACGCGGTGCTGGCGCAGGCTGAGGGCATGGCGGCGAAAAGCGAGACCACAAACCCCTCATGACCGAAGAAGTTGAACACGACCAGGAAGCGGAATTTTCCGACCGCAAGCGCCACCCGCGCTACACCGGCATTGCCACCTTCATGCGCGCCGACTACCAGGACGATCCAGCGGGACTCGATATCGCCCTCTGCGGGGTGCCGTTCGACGGCGGCGTGACCAACCGGCCGGGGGCCCGCCACGGTCCGCGTGAAATTCGCAATTCTTCGTCGCTGATGCGCACCGTCAATCAGGCCAATGGCATCGCGCCCTGGGAACTGGCGAACATAGCCGACGTGGGGGACGCGTGGGTTCGTGATCCCTACCATCTTGAAAAGAGCCTGGAGCAGATCGCCGAGTTCTTCGCCCGGGTGCACGCGACGGGCGCCATACCACTTTCGGCCGGCGGCGATCATTCAATCACGCTGCCCATCTTCCGCGCCATCGCCAAGGACGGCCCCATCGGCATGGTTCATTTCGATGCCCACTGCGATACCGGCGAAGGCCACCTGGGATCAAAGTTTCACCACGGCGCGCCGTTTTCGCGTGCCGTCGAGGAAGGCCTGTTGGATCCCAAGCGAACGGTGCAGATCGGTATCCGTGGCGGTCTCAACGATCGCGACGTCTGGAAGTTCAGCCATGATTCGGGCATGCGCGTCGTCTACATGGAGGAATTCTACGAACGCGGTTACAAATCCGTCATCGAGGAAGCCAGACAAATCGTCGGCGACGGCCCGACCTACATCACTTTCGACGTCGATGGTCTCGATCCGGTGTACGCGCCGGGCACTGGGACACCGGAAGTGGGTGGCATGACGTCCTTGGAAGCCATCTTGATGATCCGCGAACTGCGAGGACTTAATTTGATTGGCGGCGACGTGGTCGAGGTGGCGCCGCCGTTCGATCCTAGCGGCAACACCGCCTTGGTCGGCGCCACCATGATGTTCGAGATTCTCTGCGTCCTCGCCGACGCCGTCGCTAAACGCAAAGCCAGCTAGGAGACCCATCCATGAGCCGAGCCCCTGTCATCGTCGGTGTCGCCGACGTACCGCTGCATGAGCGCGGGCGGGCATCGCCCGGCACCACCATCCTGGGCATGCAGCGGGATTGCGCGCTGGCGGCGCTCGGCGAAGCCGGCTTGACCATGGGCGACGTCGACGGGCTTTGTGTCGCCGGCTTCTGGGGCATGGCCGAAAGCCCGGCGCCGGGCTCCATGGCGACGCTGATGATGGCTGAGTATCTGGGCCTCGACGATCTCAAATACCTCGACAACACCAACACCGGTGGCTCCGCCTTCGTTGTCCACGCCGGCCACGCGGCGGAGATGATCCGGTCGGGTGTCTGCGATACCGTATTGATCCTCTACGGCTCGCTGCAGAAATCGGAAGCCAGCCGCCAGCTGGGCGGTCGCCGAGCCCTATACACCCAACAGTTCGAGCGCGTCGCCGGCCTTCCGACGCCGGTTGGTGGCTACGCCATGGCGGCGCAGCGCCATTTCAAGGAATTCGGTACCACGCGTGAGACCCTAGCCGAAATCGCCGTCTCTACCCGCGCCTGGGCGGCGATGAACGACAATGCCGCCTTCCGCGACCCAATGACCATTGACGACGTCTTGGGCGCGCCGGGCATCTGTGATCCCTTGGGTCGCTACGACTGCTGCCTGATCACCGACGGCGGTGGCGCCGTCGTCATGACCACGGCGGAACGCGCCAAGGACCTCAAGACCAAGCCCATCCACGTGCTCGGCCACGGCGAATGCACCAGCCACTACTGCATCAACTACATGCCGGACATGGCAAGGCTAGACGTGGCGGCAAAGTCGAGCGCGCGCGCCTATGCCATGGCCGGGCGCGGCGCGGCCGACATGGATTTGGCGATGATCTACGACAGTTTTACCATCACGGTGTTGCTGAGCCTGGAGGCGATCGGTCTTTGCAATCCAGGCGAAGGCAAGGATTTCGTCGCCAACGGCCGCATCGGCCCTGGCGGCGAGTTTCCTGTCAATACCAACGGCGGCGGACTCAGTTACTGCCATCCCGGCATGTACGGCATCTTCACCATTATCGAAGCGACGCGTCAGTTGCGCGGAGACGCCGGCGAACGACAACAGGCCGGTCTGGTCAATGCCGTCTGCCACGGTACCGGCGGCGTACTGGCGTCCGGCGCCACGCTCGTCCTTTCGAACGACAAGCGCTGAGGAGATTTGAGATGACGTATGAAGGACCCCGACCCGAAAGCGATCTCGACAGCGCTCCGTTCTGGGAGGGCGCCAACGACGGCAAGCTGATGATCCAGCGCTGCGCCAAGACTGGCCAGACGTTTCTCTATTCGCGCGGCCTGACCAAAGGTGTCGATGAGGCTAGCGTCGAATGGGTGCAATCATCCGGCCGTGGCGAGATCTATTCCTTCACTATCTGCCGCGTGCCCTCCGATCCCTTCTTCGCCGACCAAGTGCCCTATGCCGTGGGTTCGGTGACGCTGGAGGAAGGGGCGCGGGTTCCCGGCCGCCTGGTCAGCAAGGATCTGGATGCCATCGCCATCGGCCACCCGGTCGAGGTGGATTTCGACCAGCTGGATGATGATCTGGCGGTGCCGGTGTTTCGACTCGTCGGTTAAGCCAGCCCTCGCGCCATCACGCTGGCCATTCGGCGGGCGAAGGCGGGGGCGTCGGGGACGGATTCACCCTCGACGATTCTGGCCTGGTCCAGAAGCAGATAGGCCGCATCATCCAGGACCGGATCCTTGCCGGCCTTATCCTCCGCCAGCTTAGCCAGTTTCTTGACCAGATCATGCGCTGGATTGAGCTCTAAAATGCGCGGCGTCGTGTCGGCCAGTTGCTTGTGCTGCTTTAGCAAGCGTTCCAGGTGGATATCCATATCGCCCTCGTCGGCGACCAGACAGACGGCGGAATCGGTCAACCGATCGGACGCGCGCACGTCCTTGACCACGTCACCCAACGCTGTCTTGAAGGCACCAACCAGGACGTCGAAGCCTTTTGGCGTCTCGGCATTCTTGGTGTCATCGTCCGCCTTCGCATCATCCGCCGCGCCATCCTTCTTTACCTTGGAAAGATCAGCGCCACCCCGGGTCGCTGACTTGAACGGCTTGTCGGCAAAGCTACCGACCGATGGCATCCAGAACTCGTCCACTGGATCCGTCATATAAAGCACTTCAATGCCCTTTGCCCGGAAACCCTCAAGCTGCGGACTTTGCGCCGCGTGCTCGGCATCCTCGCCGGTGATGTAGTAGATCGCTTCCTGACCCTCCTTCATGCGCTCGACGTAATCAGACAAACTCGTCAGGGTGTCCGCGTGGGTTGATTTAAAGCGGGAAATTTCGAGCAGCCGCTCAGCGTTGTCCTGGTCCTCGTAAAGACCTTCCTTGATGACGGCGCCAAAGGCTTCCCAGAACACAGCGTAGTCGTCGGGCGTCTTGTCGGCCTTCTTCTTCAACTCACCGATAACGCGCTTGGCCAGGCCCTTCCTGATCTTTGTAATGGCCGGATTGAGTTGCAGCATCTCGCGGCTGACGTTGAGGTCGATATCCTCGGAATCCACCACGCCGCGCACGAAGCGCAGGTAGGACGGCAGCAACGTCTCGGTATCACCCGTAATAAAGACACGCTTCACGTAGAGCTTGATCTGGCCCTTGCGTTCCGGATGGAACAGATCGAACGGCCGCGTCGATGGGATATAGAGCAGATTAGTGTAACTGAGGACGCCTTCGACCCGATTGTGGATGGTCAGCCACGGATCGTCGAAGGCATGGGCGACGTGGTGATAGAATTCCTTGTACTGGTCCGCCGTAATGTCCTTCTTGTCGCGCGTCCAGAGTGCTGACGCGGCGTTGAGAGTGCGGTCTTCCTCGCCGTCCTTGGCCCCCGTCAACACCACCGGAATGCCGATGTGGTCGGAGTAGGTGCGGACGATGGTCTCGATGCGGGCGGTTTCCAGGTATTCCTTCTCGGTCTTTTTCAGATGCACGATGACATCGGTACCGTGGTTAGCACGCTCGGCCGCTTCGATGGTGAACTCTCCCTGGCCATCGGAACTCCAACGCCAGGCGGCGTCACTGCCGGCACGACGGCTAACGACCTCGACCTTGTCGGCAACCATGAAGGCGGAGTAAAAGCCGACGCCGAATTGGCCAATTAAAGCCATGTCTTCGCCGTTCTTCTTCTTATCCTTTGCTTCCGCCGCGCTCTTCAGGGTGTCCATGAATGCCTGGGTGCCCGACCGCGCGATGGTACCCAACGCATCGATCAAATCGTCACGCGACATCCCAATGCCGTTATCGGCGACGGTAACCGTTTTCGCCTTGGCATCGACGGAAAGGCTGACGCGAAGCTCGGAACCGCCTTCGATCAGGTTCGGTTCGGTCAACGCCGCATAGCGTAGCTTGTCACACGCGTCAGAGGCGTTGGAGATCAACTCGCGCAGAAAGATTTCCTTCTGGCTGTAGAGCGAGTGGGCAACGATATCGAGAAGTTTCCCGACTTCGGCCTGAAAACCAAAGGTTTCCTGTGATTGAGCGGTCATGGCAACGAACTCCCGTCATGTCTGTCCCCCGCGTGAGCGCCCCCGGGGGATATCGCGGCCCTGATATGTGCTGATCAGCGGATCGACGCAAGCCCCCCCTTGAAGTCAGTGCCGGGAATGGCACAAGCTTTTGTTATGAGCGATCTGGACCCCTACGCGGCGGCGCGGCGCGAACTGGTCGAAATAATCCGCCAGGACGCCCGCGATACCGCACGCTGGACCGGTCGCGAGGTCTTTGCCGCGCGTGTCTTGGAGGCCATCGGCCGTGTTCCGCGCCATGAATTCGTTGCCGAAGGGGACGAAGTCGCGGCCTACGTCAATCGACCGCGCGCCATTGGCCACGGCCAGACCATCAGCCAACCCTACATCGTCGCCCTGATGAGCGATCTACTGGACCTCAAAGGACATGAAAAGGTACTGGAAATCGGCACCGGCTCGGGCTATCAGGCTGCGGTGTTGGGAGAGCTCGCCCATACCGTCTACACCATCGAGATCGTTGAAGCCCTGGGTTTGCAGGCGGCGAAACGCCTTAAGCGCCTCGGTTACGACAATATTCGGGTGCGTATTGGCGATGGCTACGCGGGTTGGCCGGCCGAGGCACCGTTCGACGCCATCATGGTCACGGCGGCGCCACCGAGCATCCCCGAAGCCTTGATCGAGCAGTTGAAACCGGGCGGACGCATGGTCATTCCCATCGGCCAAGCGCATGATCGGCAAACCCTGACCTTGATCATCAAGGATATGGCTGGCCAACCGCTGATCACGGACGTTCTGCCCGTCGCCTTCGTGCCGATGGTACGGGGGCAACGCTAGGCCGTTAGAAATTGTCCCGTGACGCCATGTATCAGGAGTTCACCGCCAGTGCTTTCTCGACAGCCGCGAGCAGATCGTCCTTTTCGACCGGTTTCGAAAGCACCGCCACCGCGCCAATTTTCAGCGCCGCCTCGTTAGCCTTTTCGCTGGTCATATCGTCATACCCCGCAGACATGGCAATGATCGGCAGGTTCGGTTTGATGGCATGAATTCGGATGATGCCCTCAATGCCGCCAATTCCGGGCATGAAGATATCCGTTAACACGGCATCGAACGCCGTATTCCCGACCACGGAAATCGCCTGCTCGGCGCGCATGGCCTCAAAGACGTCATAGCCCGCACGCCGCAGCAGGCGCGAGATCATGGTCAGGACGAAGGTGTCGTCCTCGACGACAAGGATCCGTTTGGCGGTTACGTCGCTCATGCTTGGGATGATAGCGGCACCGACACCAGCCCGCTAGGGTGTCTCACGCGCGCCATCCGCTGCCCCACCGGTCGCCTTCAATATGGCGTTCAATAGCTGCTGCGGCTTAATGGGTTTTTCAACAATGGCGACCGCGCCCAGCTTAACCGCCGCTTGGGTCGCGCTTTCACCGGACATACCTTCATAGCCTGCCGACATGGCGACGATGGGTAACGTGGGCTTGATTTGTCTAATGCGCTGGATCGCTTCGATACCGCCAATACCCGGCATGAAGATATCGGTCAATACGGCATGAAAATCCTCGCGGAACACCAGTTCAAGCGCTTGTTCGGCGCGCATCGCCTCGAAGACGTCGTAACCGCTGGATCGCAGTACCCGCGAAACCATGGTCAACATACCCGTGTTGTCCTCGATAATGAGGACGCGCTTGACTGCTGGATCAGCCATCGCTTGGTCTCCCCCCAAATCGTTGAACCGCCCCCAACGGCCCCAACCGACGTCACGCATATCATACTACCGGATGATCGCCAGTGGGAGTGTATTCGCAATCATTTTCGGCCGTACCGCCCTGACGGCCAGCACGACTTGCTTTCGCCTGCCGGTTTGGCGATGTTCGCTACATGGTACCGCGCGCGCCCACGTCGAATTCCATCGCAAAAGCACAGATCATTGCCGTGCTTGGCCCGACCAATACGGGCAAAACGCATTTCGCGATGGAACGGCTGCTTGCCCACCCGACCGGCATGATCGGTTTTCCGCTGCGCCTGTTGGCGAGAGAAAACTACGACCGCGCGGTGGCCTTAAAGGGTGCTCGCCACGTGGCATTGATCACCGGCGAAGAAAAGATCATCCCGACCGGCGCACGCTGGTTCATGTGTACGGTCGAATCCATGCCTATCGACCGGCGTTTCGATTTCGTCGCCATTGACGAAATTCAAATGTGCGCTGACCCGGACCGCGGCCACGTCTTTACCGACCGCCTGCTCAATGTCCGTGGCAGTGCCGAAACCATGTTTCTGGGCGCCGCGACCATCCGCCCCTTGATCCACCGTCTGGTGCCAGGGGCGCGATTTGTCACCCGGCCTCGAATGTCATCCCTTCGCCATACCGGGCCACGCAAGACCACGCGTTTGCCACCGAGATCGGCCGTCGTCGCGTTCTCCGCGCAGGGCGTCTACCAACTGGCCGAACAGGTGCGCCGCCACCGCGGCGGCGCGGCGGTCGTATTGGGCGTCCTCAGTCCGCGAACCCGAAACGCTCAAGTGGCGATGTATCAAGCTGGCGAGGTCGACTATCTAGTCGCAACGGACGCCATTGGCATGGGTCTCAACATGAACGTCGACCATGTCGCCTTCGCCGGACTGGAGAAATTCGACGGCCGCCGTCATCGGGCGCTCGAGGCATCTGAACTGGCACAGACGGCGGGCCGCGCCGGTCGCTATATGAACGATGGGACGTTCGGCACGACGGCTGACGCCGGTACGCTCGATGATGCCATCGCCGCTCGGATTGAAGAGCACCACTTCGAGCCTCTGAAAACAATTTATTGGCGCAACCCTGATCTCGATTTCGGCACGCTCGCCCGGTTGCGCAAAAGCCTGCGTCAGCGGCCCCACGTCCGTGGTCTGGCCCGCGCCCGCGAGGCGGATGACGAATTAGTGCTGGCCCGCCTGGCTCAAGATGACGAGATCATCCGCCAGGCCAGCGATCGCGATACCGTGCGATTGCTGTGGGAAGTCGCGCAGGTGCCGGATTTCCGCCAAGTGCTGAGCGATGGTCACGCACGCCTGTTGTCGCAAATTTATAGCCATCTACTTTCGTCATCAGGACGCTTGCCCGACGATTGGATCGCCAGTCACGTTAACCGCCTCGACCGCGATGACGGAGACATCGATACACTGGTCGGGCGGATCGCCGCAATCCGAACGTGGACCTATGTCAGCTTCCGCAGTGACTGGCTGGCCGATGCCGAGCATTGGCGCGCACGGACCCGCATTATCGAGGACCGATTATCCGATACCCTGCATGACCGCCTGACCCAGCGCTTTGTCGACCGCCGCGCGGCACGGCTGGTCCAGCGGCTGGATGAAACGCCGCATCTGTTGGCCGCGGTCAAGGCGTCTGGCGAGGTGGTGGTCGAGGGGGAACCGGTGGGACAACTGGACGGGTTCCGCTTTACGGCGGATGGCGCCATCGCCGACGCGGCCAATCGCACAATCATGAACGCCGCCCGGCGCGCCCTTGCGGGCGAAGTCCGTCGCCGCGTCCGCGACCTTGTCCGTGATGGCGACGCTGAATTTTCTCTCGACACTCATCGCCCGCAGATTCTCTGGCGAGGTAGTGCCGTAGGCAGACTGCGATCGGGTGCTCGTATCTTAATGCCACGCGTTGAACCATCGGCGTTCGAATTGGTCGAAAATTCCGATCTGGAAAGCATACGCAATCGTCTGCAATCGTGGATAGATGGCGAAATTGAGCGTATTCTCGGCCTTCTATTGGAACTCGACGACACGCCGCTTAACGGCGCCGCACGCGGCTTGCTGTTTCAGGTGCGAGAGGGGCTGGGATCTGTACCACGTGCCACGGCGATCACGCAGATCGCGGCCCTCGGCCGCGATCAGCGGCGCGCCCTTAAGGCCATGGGGCTGCGAATCGGCCGCGAGGGCGTCTTCTTGCCATCATTGCTGAAGGCCGGCCCCATCGCCCTGCGGGCCATGTTGTGGGCGGTTCATCATGGAGTCACGCCATGGGTACCACCATCCGGACGGGTTTCCTTCGAGGTGCCTGCTGACATTCCTGTGGCGGCGCTTGCCGCCGCTGGCTATCACGTACTTGGCCCACGCGCCGTTCGCATCGACATCGTCGAACGCCTCGCGGCGATGGCATGGAACACACCGTCCGGAAACGCCACGGAACCATCGAAGGAAATGATGGCGGTTGTCGGTGCCGGTCCTGACGACACCCGCCAAATCGTCTCAGCGTTGAGCAATGCCAAAGGTACCAGAAAACCACGTCGACAATCGAAAACCCCGTCCAAGGCTAGAAACCGCAAGCCGACCGCAAGAGACGCGACCTCGCCGTTTGCGATACTCAGAATACTGGAAAACACAGGTCGATGACCGGGTCGCAGCGGCTCGACAAATGGCTCTGGCATGCACGCTTCTTTAAGACTCGCAGCAAAGCCTCGATGTTCGTCAAATCCGGCCGGCTCAGGCTAAATGACGAAAAGATCGCGAAGCCGCATCAACCTGTCCGGATTGGCGATGTCCTGACCTTCCCAAAAGCTCATGATATCCGCGTCGTCCGGGTGCTTGATCTTGCCGAGCGACGCGGACCCTTCAGTGAGGCCCGGCTACTCTACGATGACATCAGCCCAGTCGCGATCACGCCGACAGCGAATGCCGACCTCCCGGCCGCGCCGCTGGAGCCGGCAATTCGCGAAACCGGTTCTGGACGGCCAACAAAGCGTGACCGGCGAGCCATCGACCGGCTGCTGGATTGGTTCAAGCGCTGATAGAATTCAGGCGCTCGTCAGGCGGTGTGTAAGCCCCATTGACGCTCGGCCTGCTCGATCAGGTGTTCTTCCGTATGGTGATATTCCTCATCGGCATACGCGATGGAACGCATGGCGTCCAACACGGATGGAACAAGCAACGGGTCATCGATCGCACTAATCGCACGCTCGGTGAAAGCCAATAGGTCTGAATCATCAAGCGCTTGCTGCACTTCGGCGTCGTGCTTGGCAATCAAAGTTTCGAAATCGGGGACCGAACCGAACGCCACCCCGTCGGCAAAAACGGCAAGGTCGGGTAGACGCCGAAAAACTTCCTCCGATTCTTCCGGTTTTTTGACGCGGTCGGCATAGAGTGTCAACAGCAACAGCCGGACCACGGCATCGGCAGAGTTATTTGCGTAAGCAGCCATTCTGAACCATCAGTCCCATGTTCTCATCGCTCGTCAATCTAGCCCGCGGCGGCCCGGCTCGAAAAGTCCGGCGTATCAACCTGTTCGATGAAAGATAACCGAAAGATTATTTGCTGGCATGGCATTGGTTTCAGCCAGTTGAAAGCCGACCCGGCGCGCCTCCAGCGCCACGTCATCGAGATTGCGCACACCCCACGCACTGTTCTCGGATTTGAGACGCGCATCGAACGCATCGTTGGATGGCGCGGTATGCCGCCCGCCAACCTTGAAAGGCCCGTAGAGATAAAGCACGCCGCCGGGTTCCAGAACCTGGGCGGCATTGGCCAGAAGCCCCGTACAGCATGTCCAGGGCGCGATATGGATCATGTTGATCGACACCACTGCCGTCACGGGTTTCGCCGCCGCCGGCAACACCCAACCTTGGCCATCCTGAGCGCTCGCATCGAGGCCGATCGGTGGCGGCATTGCCAACTGATGATGACTCGCCCAGGCGGCAATAGAATCCCGATGCAGCGGGTCGGGATCGGTCGCCAGCCATGTCACACCGGGAAGCGCACGTTGAAAGTGGACCGCGTGCTGACCCGACCCGGCGCCAATTTCAATGACCCAGCCGTTATCCGGCAGGACCCGGCGGAGAACGTCGAGTATTACCGCCGCGTTACGGCCCGTGGCGGGGAAGTCCAGGCGAGGGTCGGCGGCGGCTATCATGACAGCGGGAAGGGTGGCGGCGCCGCACGCATGAGGCAAGTCAAAACCGCACTTATCCTAGGGTTGCCGGCCTGACATCACTGTGTTACGGAGGCACCGTAAGGCGAAGGGAATACGGACATTTACGTCCCCGACCCACCCCACCCCGGGATAACAGACGGAGAGCAAGATGACCTACGTGGTGACCGAGAACTGCATCAAATGCAAATTTCAGGACTGCG
>JAYOFM010000071.1:0-20105 GCA_038117225.1 Rhodospirillales bacterium | reverse complement strand
CAGGTCCTCCGGCTTGACGACGATGACTTCCGACGGTTCGACGGCGAGCGGCGGGAAATGACCGTCATGTTCATCGATCTGCAGGGCTACACGACGATCTCGGAGAAACTGCCGCCGCATGATCTGGTGCGCATGCTCAACATGTTTCTTGGCCACATGACCGATGCGGTTGGCGCCAATTCCGGCGTCATCAACGACTTTCAGGGCGACGCGGTGATGGCCTACTGGGGCCCGCCCTTCACCGCGCCCGACGAACACGCCGGTCTGGCCTGTAAGGCGGCGCTGGCGGCGCTGGAAAATTTCGAGCGCTTCCGGGAAGAAGTGGCGACGGAACTGGGCACGCAGACGGACGGCCTGGATCTTAACATGCGCGTCGGTGTTTCATCCGGCAATATGGTCGCCGGTAATATCGGATCGCCGGCGTCCCGCAAGTTTTCGGTCATTGGCGATCCGGTCAACCTGGGGGCTCGGTTGGAAGGCGCCAACAAGAACTACGGTACCCGGGTCATGCTGTCGGAACGCACACGTGAACTGGCGGGGCCGGCTTTCTTTGCCCGCGAACTCGACCTGATCCGCGTCAAGGGCAAGTCCGAACCGACGCGAATTTTTGAGCTGCTATCCGCCGAACCGCCGAATGACCTGCTCGCCGCGCTGGCGGCGTATCGAAAGCAGGACTGGGAAGCCGCGACCCGCGCGTTCGAAGCCTGCCGCGCGGCGTCCCCGGCCGATCCGGTTCCCCATGTCTTTTTAGGCCGTATCGCACACCTGAAGGTGAATCCGCCCGGCACCGATTGGGACGGCGTCTGGGAATTTCAGACGAAATAAGAAGAATTCGAGAGACCCTAGTTCGCCTTCTGGCGCGGCACGTAGATACCGTCCCGCAAATCGACGAAATAGTCGTGGATCTCCGGATGGCTGATCGGCTCGTCGTCTTCGTCGGGCACCAGATTCTGTTCCGACACGTAGGCGATGTAGGGCGAACGCTCGGGCGTTTCGGCGAACAGGTGGTAGAACGGCTGGTCGCGACGCGGCCGCACGTTCTCGGGAATGCTGTCGTACCATTCCTCGGTGTTGGCGAATTCCGGATCGACATCGAAGATCACGCCACGGAATCCGTAAACCCGGTGCTTGACCTGCATGCCAATGGCATATCGCGCGTGGTGTCCCGTCGACGTCATTCCGGTGGCGCTCCGGCGGCTCAAGATATCCATCGGCCATTAGATAGCCTGCCCCCCCGCCAACGCAAGTCCGGACATCTACGTAGCGCAAACACGGTCATTCCGTTGAACCTGACGAATGAGCCTGGAAATTCCCGCGGCCGGCGACTATCTATCCGGTTGTGCGCGTCCATTCGATGGCGCGGCGGAGGGGTTACATGGCGGACGGCACCACATCGGACGGGCGGGATGATGCCAACGCGGGCACCAACATCGCCGAGGCGCAGGCCGAGTTGATCGAGGATTTCCAGTATTTCGACGACTGGATGGATCGCTACCGCTACATCATCGATCTCGGCAAGACGCTGCCGGAATTCCCCGACGACTGGAAGATCGATACCTACAAGGTGGAAGGCTGCCAGTCGCAGGTGTGGCTGAAGCCGGAAACCCTGCCCGACGGCCGGCTGCACTTCCACGCCATTTCCGACGCCGCCATTGTATCCGGCCTGATCGCCATCCTGTTGAAGGTCTACAGTGATCGCCGACCCGAGGACATTCTTGCAACGCCACCGGAGTTCATCGCCGGCATTGGCCTCGACGAACATCTGAGTCCGAGCCGCACCAACGGCCTGCACGCAATGATCAAGACCATGTTTGTGCATGCGCAAACCCTGAAGGCCGGCACCAGCTAACCCCGTCCCCGTTTCAACGCCCTGATCAGAAAGCGCCCCGGGTGGATCGCCGCGAGCAGTGATGCCGGCAGCGCCGACGGCTGGCCGGTCATCTGATCAGCCAGCACCTCGGCCGCCAGCGGCCCGGTCTGGAACCCTCGCGAACCGAGCCCGCCGAGCACGTAGAGGCCGCGCCGATAGGTCGCCGGCGCGTGGCTTTCCACCGGACGGCCATGGCGGATGTCCGCGTAATCACGCCGATAGGCGGGGACATCCGGCACCGGACCACAGATCGGCAACTGATCCGGCGTCGTCGCCCGCAGCGACGCCCGGCCGACCGGCGCCGCTTCGGCAAACTCGCGCGATAGATCGGGCGCGTAAACCGCCAGGGCCGAGAGATATTCGGCGTGGTCCTCGGCACGAAACGTCGACCAGTCATCATCCGCCGCCTCGTCGAGGCGCCCGTAGCTCGCGCCCAGCATGTGGCGCGGTCCGGCCGCCGTCCGCACCACCGCCGGACTCAGGTAGGCGCCGAAGGAAATCGCCGATTTCAACGCCGCCGACAGAGGCCCGGCCGGCAGCAGACTGAGTTGGCCCCGGTTGGGAATCAGCGGCGGCGCCAGATCACGGAGCAATTCGCCGCTCGCGGGGCCGCCGGCAATCACCACGACCGCCGCCTCCAAAACCGTCGCGCCGCCGCCATCGACCAGGCGATAGCCGCCGCCCGGCAATTCCTCAATGGCGGCGACAGCGGCGGTCAGCCGCGCCGCGCCACCGCCGAGGGCGCGACATACGGCCGCCGGCGCCACGCTGCCGCCGCGATCGAACCACAGCCCGCCCCATGGCACGTCGACACCGGTGCGCGTCGCCGCCGCCGCCGCATCGAGCAGCACCATGTCGGACTCCGGCCACTCAAAAGCCGCCGCGATCGCCGCCATCCTTGCCTCGTCGGCGGCATCCCGTGCCCCCAGGAAGGCGCCGCGCGCGCCGCGCCACACCGCATGACCGTCCCGCGTCAACCGGTCATAGGCCTCGACCGCGTGCAGATAGGCGCGCGCCTGGAAACGACCGTACAGGCTCGGTCGCGCGCTCAACCTGGGTGTCACGCCGGCCAGCGGATTGCCAGATGCGGCGCCGGACAAGGTATGATCCCGGTCGATCAGAACAACCGACCGGCCTCGCCGAATCAGCGCTCCGGCAATGGCGCTACCAGCAACGCCAGCGCCAACGACTGCAATTGGGCCGTCCGTTGTCTCAGCGATGGGCGCTAATGAAAACCAGGGTGATAGCTGCACAGCCTCATCATCGGTCTTGGTAAATTCCATGCTCACAATGACCATAACCTATTGAAATTATAAAATTAATTTAAATACAAGAAATACTTGATTAAAAAACTACAGAATACCATTTAGTGTAAGTCTGTTGTCATTTAACCCAGATACATTAACTCGCATTCGTAGGAAATCGACGCAGGGAACCGACGGGGTCTTAGCATGAAACGAATTATCTATTCCTCGCATGCACCGGGCATGCACCAATCTGATCTCGACGACATTCTCGCGACCGCGAACTCGCACAATTCGGGCGAGGGTATCACGGGCATTCTGCTCTATGGCGACGATACCTTTATCCAGGTTCTTGAAGGTCCCGCCGAGGCCGTTCGCTCGCTTTACGCCCGCATCGCCAAGGACCCGCGCCACAGCGAATGCGAAGTCCTGCTTGAGGAAGGCATCAGTGAGACGGCCTTCGCCGAATGGAAAATGGCCTACGCGGCGTTGAACGATGAAACCGCACGGGCCGTCGGCGGCAGCGTCGGCGTCACGAATGCCCAGGAACTCATCAAGTTCGTCCGCACGCCGGACTCTTACGTCGGCGAATTCATCGTCGCCGTGTTCAAGGAAATGATGGAGCCCCACCCGAGCTAACCGACCGGCGAATTCGTCGCCACGAAAATACCTGATCGAATACCTAGGCAACAACGTCTTCGTCAGCTATTCGTTAGCGTGCTTGTCGTCGACTGTGGGCCAGGAGGTCATTGCGTGATAAGGCTGATTTATTCATCGAGTGCGCCGAATGTCGCGCCATCGGACCTTGAGCAGATACTCCAGGTCGCCGACCGCTATAATGAGGAGCACGGAATCACCGGCATCCTGCTATACGGCAAGGGCGTTTTCATGCAGGTTTTGGAGGGCCCTGACGATGCGGTGCGCGCGCTTTATGAACGCATCGAGCAGGATCCGCGGCACGAAAACTGTAATATCATAGGCGATGAACCGCTCGACGATCGGACATTCGGCGGATGGAACATGGCCTATGCCAACCTGACCGATGAGGGCGCTCGCAAAATCGGGGGCAGCCTAGGCATAGATAGCATCGAGGACCTGCTGCGCCTCATCCGCGAACAAAATTCCTATGTCAGTGATTTCGTTGTCTCCCTGTCCAAGCAGATGCTGGACGTGAACGACACATAGGCGGCCCGCGATGGCAGATGCGCGATGGCGTGGCTGGGGCGCCTGGATTCGAACCAGGACTAAGCGGGTCAGAGCCGCTCGTTCTACCGTTAAACTACGCCCCATCAAACCCGGCCCCTTGGACCGGGCCGGCTGCATAACATAACCGATCAACCCCGGCAATAACACCGGCGCGGCGCGGCGAGCGCGATTGGCCCTACCCATGGCGGCGGGAATTGCTACACTGGGGCCAAGCTCCGCGATGACGGGGCGGGAGGGCATCACGGGATGGCACGGGGAAACGGCAATCGAGCGCCGGCACGCATCACGCGCGACGATGACGCGGCGATCTATGGCGCCATCGATCTCGGCACCAACAACTGCCGCCTGCTGCTGGCGCGGCCGACGGCGGAGGGCTTTCACGTGGTCGACGGCTTCTCGCGTATCGTCCGCCTCGGTGAGGGCTTGAACGCCAGCGAGGCCCTATGCGCCGAGGCCATGGACCGCACCGTCGCCGCGCTCGGCATCTGCGCCAAGAAAATGCGCGCCTGGGGCTGCCAACGTTCCCGCGCGGTGGCCACCGAGGCATGCCGGCGCGCCGCCAACGTCGGCACCTTCATCGACCGGGTTTCGGCCAAGACCGGCATCGCCATCGAACCGATTTCCGCCGCCGAGGAAGCGCGCTTCACCCTGGAAGGCTGCCGCGCCCTGTTGAACGCCGAGGTCACCGCGACGCACGGCGCCCTGCACGACCACGTGTTGCTGTTCGATATCGGCGGCGGCAGCACGGAAGTGGTCTGGGCGCCATTGGTCAATGGCGAACCGGCGCTGCCCATCGCCGTCCATTCCCTGCCCTTTGGCGTCGTTACCCTGGCCGAGGAATACGGCAAGGCACCGCTGTCCGTCGACGCCTTCGAGGCCTTGGTGCGCCGGGTCGATGACCGGCTGGGGCCGCTCGACGCGGAACACGGCATCAGCGCGCGCATCGCCGGCGGCCGCGTGCGCATGATTGGCACCTCCGGCACGGTAACCACCCTCGGGGCCACACACCTCGGCCTGACCCGCTATGACCGGGCGCGGGTCGATGGACTGATTCTGGGGCGCGACCGTCTGCTGACGCTGGCCGATGAACTGGCCGCCATGGACATGGAGGCCCGCCAACGCCACCCCTGTATCGGCGCCGGTCGCGCGGACCTCATGATCATGGGTTTGGCGGTGCTGAGCGCGGTCATGCGGCGCTGGCCGGCACAGAACCTCATCATCGCCGATCGCGGCGTGCGCGAGGGCCTGTTGCTGGAGATGATGGCCGCCGACGCGGCGTTGCCCCGCCAGGCCAAGGCCGGAACGCCGCATGGCGGCGCGTAAGGGCGGCCCGACCCCGCCCCGCCCGCCGCGCTCGCCGGAGACATCGGGCCGGACCAAGGGAAAATCGGATAAGCCCGGTAAATCCGGCAACATCACCGGCCGCAACGTCACCGAAGCCGTAAAAAGCGCCAAGGGCCGCAAGATATCATCGACCCGCTGGTTGCAGCGTCAACTCAATGACCCATACGTGGCCGAGGCAAAGCGCCGGGGATTCCGCTCGCGCGCCGCCTTCAAGCTCATGGAACTGGATGACAAGTATGGTGTGCTGGGCGCCGGCAAGCGGGTCGTTGACCTCGGCGCCGCGCCGGGCGGCTGGAGCCAGGTCGCCGTCGAACGCTGCCGTGGCGGCCGCGTCGTCGCACTCGACCAGAACGAAATGGAAGCCATCCCCGGGGTCGATATCCTGACCCTGGATTTCCTCGAGGACGTCGCCCCGGCGCAATTGCTGGCGGCGCTCGGCGGCCCCGCAGACGTTGTGTTGAGTGATCTGGCGCCAGCGGCCACAGGCCACGCCTCGACCGATCACATCCGCATCATGACTATCCTCGAACTCGCCATCGATTTCGCCGAGGAAGCCCTGGCCCCGGGCGGCGCCTTCATCGGCAAGGCGCTCAGGGGCGGCACCGAGGACGCCCTGCTCAACCGCCTGAAACAACGATTCAAGACCGTCCGTCACGCCAAGCCCCCGTCGAGTCGCGCCGACTCGCGCGAGATGTATGTGGTGGCGACCGGTTTCCGACCGCCCGCTGAATAACTGGCGCCGCCGCGCCCGGCGCTTGAGGGAGCGACCAATCATGCCACTTGGCTTCGCAAGCTTTGTGTGTATGATCGCGTGCCAACTCCGACAGCTCAGGCAGGAGACGGCATGAAGGAAATCATTGAAGCACTGACCTTCGACGACGTCCTGCTTGTGCCGGGCGCCTCCTCGGTGCTGCCCGCCCATACCGACACCTCGACACGATTGACCCGCAACATCCGGCTTGGCATTCCGTTGCTGTCCGCCGCCATGGACACGGTCACCGAAAGCCGCCTCGCCATCGCCATGGCGCAGGCTGGCGGTATCGGCGTGGTCCACAAAAACTTAACGCCGGAGGAACAGGCCACCGAGGTGCGCCGGGTCAAGAAGTACGAATCCGGCATGGTCGCCGATCCGTTGACCATCACCCCCGACGCCACCCTGGCCGATGCCCTGCGCATCAAGGAAGAAACCGGCTTTTCCGGCATGCCGGTGGTCGAACCGGGCAGCGGCAAACTGGTCGGTATTCTGACCAACCGGGACATCCGCTTCGCGTCCGACATGCGCCAGCCGGTCCGGGAACTGATGACGGGCAACGATCCCGCGACGCCGCTGATCACGGTCAAGGAAGGGGTCAGCCAGGACGAATGCAAACGTCTGCTGCACCAACACCGCATCGAGCGATTGCTGGTGGTCGACAATGATTATCGCTGCGTCGGGCTGATCACCGTCAAGGACATGGAGAAGGAGCGCCAGTTCCCCGGCGCCTGCAAGGACGAACACGGCCGCCTGCGCGTCGCCGCCGCCACTGGGGTCGGCGATGCCGGCCTGGAACGCACGGAGATGCTGCTCGATGCCGGCTGCGATGTCATCGTCGTCGATACCGCGCATGGCCATTCGCAAGGCGTGCTGAAAACCGTCGAGGACATCAAGACCCGCTCCAATTACGCACAAGTGGTCGCCGGCAACGTGGCCACGCCGGAAGGCGCCAAGGCGCTGATCGATGCCGGCGCCGATTGCGTCAAGGTCGGCATCGGCCCGGGCACCATCTGCACTACCCGCATGGTCGCCGGCGTCGGCATGCCGCAGTTTTCCGCCGTGCTGGAAGCCGCCGAGGCCTGCCACAAGGCCGATATCCCGCTGATCGCCGACGGCGGCATCAAATTTTCCGGTGATATCGTCAAGGCACTGGCCGCGGGCGCCGAGGTGGTGATGATCGGTTCCCTGTTCGCCGGTACCGATGAAAGCCCCGGCGAGGTGTTTCTCTACCAGGGCCGGTCTTACAAATCCTATCGCGGCATGGGCTCGCTGGGCGCCATGGCGCGTGGTTCCGCCGATCGCTATTTCCAGGAAGAAGTCAGCGACAATCTGAAGCTGGTGCCCGAGGGGGTCGAGGGCCGGGTGCCCTACAAGGGCATGATCGGTCCGGTCATCCATCAGCTAGTTGGCGGCATCCGTTCGGGGCTCGGCTATACCGGCAATGCCGACATCGCGGCACTGCGCAAGAACGCCCAGTTCCGCCGCATCACCGGCGCCGGTTTGCGTGAAAGCCATGTCCACGACATCACTATTTCCCGCGAGGCCCCCAACTATCGCGGCGACAACTGACGCCATGGGCGACGGCGCGACGGATGACGCGGAACGCGCCGCCATCGAGGCGGTCATCGAGGATTACTTCCTCGGCATGTACCATTCCGACACCGCGCGCCTGAACCGCGCCTTTCATCCCAATGCCCGCATCGCCGGGCACGATGAAGGCGCCCTGATCGACAATTCCATCGACAAGTTCATCACCTTCATCGGCCGCGTCAGCGCGCCGGCGGATGATGGCGAGGCCTTCGAGATGGACATCCTGGCCATCGACATCGTTGGCACGGCCGCGGCGGTCAAGGTGGCCGACCTCTACAAGGGGCTGCGCTTCACCGATTATCTGTCGCTGCTGAAGATCGACGGCAGCTGGAAGATCGTCGCCAAGACCTTCAGCCACCTGCCGCGAGACTGATCGGGTGACGCCTGGCGCCCGCATCGCCGCCGCCATCGAACTGCTAGAAGCGGTCGACCGAGAGGCGGAACCGCCCGACCACATCCTTGACGGCTTCTTCCGCAAGCGCCGCTATGCCGGATCCGGCGACCGGAGGGCCATCACCGAACGACTGTATGCGGTGCTGCGGCGACGCGCCCGGCTCGATTGGTGGCTGGCGCGTACCGGACTCGATATCACGCCAACGCCGCGCTATCGCGCCATTGCCGATCTGGCACTCAGCGACCGCACCTCACCGATCGAGATGGCGGCTTTGTTCGATGGCGCGGCCCACCGGCCGGCGCCGCTCGACGAGACCGAACGGACGGTCGCCGACGCCCTCTACGGTCGCCCCCTGCGCCATCGGGACATGCCCGATCACGTGGTCATGGAATATCCCGGCTGGCTCGACCGCTCGTTCAAGGCGCTGTGGGGTGATCGGCTGGGTGTCGAGATGTCGGCCATGAACCAGCGCGCCCCGGTGGATCTACGCGTCAACACCCTGAAGGCGACCTGGGAGCAGGCGCACGACTCACTGGCGCGGGAGTTCGTCGAGGCGGAGCCGACCCCGTTGTCGCCGATCGGCCTGCGGCTGACCGGTCGATCGCGGCTCGGCGGCACCACAGCGTTCAAGGAAGGCTGGGTCGAAGTGCAGGATGAAGGCTCGCAGTTGATCGCCCTGCTGAGCGGCGCCGCGCCGGGCATGACCGTCGCCGATTTCTGCGCCGGCGCCGGCGGCAAGGCACTGGCCATGGCGGCGACCATGAGCAGCGGCGCCGGCGGCCCGCGCGGCACCCTGCACGCCCTCGACGTGTCCGAATACCGCCTCGATCGCATGACTCCCAGACTGAAACGGGCCGGCGCGCTGCGCATCAAACGGCGTGCCATCGCCGCCAAGGACGATCCATGGGTTCAACAAGCCGGCGGGTCGTGCGACCGGGTGCTGGTCGACGCGCCGTGTACCGGCACCGGCGCCTGGCGGCGCGACCCGGACGCGCGCTGGCGCTTCGAACCGCGAGACCTGGACGACATCCGCGAAACCCAACGCCGTATCCTCGATCAGGCGTCTGGCCTGGTCGCCCCTGGCGGCCGACTGATCTATGCCACCTGTTCGTTGCTGCAGGAAGAAAACGAACAGCAACTGATGTGGTTTCTGGAAAACCATGCCGAATTCGCGCCGCTGCCCATCGACAAGGTGTGGGCGGAAACCGTCGGCGGTCCGCCGCCGCCGACCGGCCCATCACTGCGCCTCAGTCCGGCATCGACCGGCACCGACGGGTTTTACTGCGCGGTGCTGGAGCGGACGTAGGCCATGGCCTCATGGAACGCGCGCTCTGGCTCCACCATCCGCTAACGGGTCAATTCCAGCCTACGAATGAGCAACGTGATCATTTCCGTTTGCCCTTAACCGTAACGCACGCGCCGCGCGCGGAATGAGCTATAATCGCGCCGTGGATATGCTCAAAGCTTCCCTGAATCCGTGGGGGCGCAGAGCATGGCGCGGCATGAGGAAGGCGTCGAGGGAAGGCCATGGTTAGGAAACTCAAAAATGTAGTGATGAATTGCGAAGAAGAATTTGGGCCGGAGTGGAATTGGATGCCCAAGAAACTGGTCGATCTCATCCCATGGGCCGAGAAATACCTCGAATTGGTGCCGGAGGAATATCGAGATAGTACAGCCTTTGAAACCATCAACTTCCGAGAATCGAATAGGGAATATTGGTTGAATGTGAAGGTCCGTTTCCAGAGGCCCGAAACCGATGAAGAGGTGAAAGCGCGCCTTGCGGAGGAGGAGACACAAAAACTGGAACAGCTGAGAGCGGAACGGCAAATGCTGGAGGAGTTGAAAGAAAGATTTAATGACCGGTAACGACCCGTGGTGGCTACGCTCGATCGTTCGAACAGACGACAAATCACGGGGAAATAGAGAATTCTGTTCAACGCTCGGTGACCTCGCTCTTGCCGACCACATCGAACAGGGCACCGACGAATTTTTCCGCGCGGCGCTGGAACGGGTCGACGGTACCACGTAAATTCGTCACGATCGACAATCGGCCGTCCAAGGGGGGTTCGACGACCATGGTATCAAAACACCCGACCTCCGTCGCCTTAGCGTTGACGCTGGCGGTCGCCATTGCCCTGTTGCCGATACGCATGGGCAGCGGCCTGGAGGCCACGACCGCCGCCGCGCAGACCAAGAAACTTCCAGACGTGGAGAAGAGGGCCGAAGCCGCGACCAAGAGAGCGGAAGCGGCGGCGAAAAAGGCGGAGGCAGCGGCAAAACGGGCGGAAGCGGCGGCAAAGAGGGCCGAGGCCGTGGCCAAGAAAGCTGAGGCCGCGGAGACGAAACCAGCGAAAACACCTGAGAAACCGGCACCAGCGGCGGCAGCGAAGAAGGGCAAACCAAGCAAGACCGCGCCAGCCGGGAAAAAAAAGCCGTGGGCCAAGCCCGCGAAGACCGCCAAGCCAGTGAAAAGATCATGACCGATCGATTTTTCTGAGTCGTGTTGTAACGGGCCTAACCCGCCTCGACGATATTGAACAACGCACCGACCAGACGATGCTGGGCCACGCCCCGACTGGCGATCAGATATTCGGCATTCACATCGGCCAGTTCGTCGATGGGCACGGCGGCGACGCGAGCGTCCTCGCCGGCTTCTCGGTCGAGCACGAAGCCGACGCCAAGGCCGGCGGCGACGGATTCCAGCACCGCTTCGCGGCTATCGAGCTCGAGGACCGAGGCCACGTCGGCCCGAGTTGTGCGCAGGGCCTTGTCCACCAGACGTCGGGTGTTGGATCGGGGTTCACGCAGCACCAACGGTTCGCCATCCAAATCCTTGAGGGCGAGGCGGCGGCGACCGGCCAGCCGGTGGCTACGCGGCAGCAGCGCGGCGATGCCCCGCCGGCACAGCAAGCGGCGCGTCATGCGACCGTCGCGCGGCGGATTGGCGACCAAGGCCACATCGACACGCTGCTCCAGTAATTCCTGCCAGACATCGCTGGCGTTGCCGAGACGCATGGCGATATGGACACCCGGATACTGTGCGCGGTATCGCGCCACCAGGGGCGCGGCCAGATGCGGAGAATCGGCGCCGAGTACCAAACCGCCGGACATCAGGGCACCGGCTTCGACCAGCAGATCACGGGCTTCCGCCTCGACGCGGAACAGACGCCGCGTCAGGTCGAACAACTGGCGCCCGGTATCGGTCAATGCGATGCGCGGGCCGTTGCGATTGACCAGACGGGTATCGTAGTCGTCTTCCAGGCTGCGCACCTGAATAGTGACCGCCGGCTGGGTCAGGTCCAGCGCGCGGGCGGCGGCGGAAAAACCGCCCGCCCGGGCAACCGCGTCGAAGGCTTTCAACTGCGCGTGTTTCATTTCCTCATTATAACTTTTTTTAATAAAACTACTATTTTTTTGTATTTTGATTCCAAGTTGATTTTGCTCATGCTGTCGATGGATCAACTTGGAGACAACACCATGCCCGAAGCCCATCCCACCGACATCACCAGCCGCGCCCTCGCGGCCTTTCCCGGCGGCATCGCCAACGGTGAATACGGCCTGCCCGATGATCTGGTCCTGGCCATGGCGCGCGGCGAAGGCTGCCGGCTATGGGACACGGACGGCAACGAGTTCCTCGACATGTCCATGGGCTGGGGCTCGGTGCTGGTCGGCCATGCGCGGCCGGAAGTGGTGGCCGCCGTCACCAAACAGGCGCCGCTCGGCCTCAACTACGCCTTCCTCAATCCGCCGGCGCTAGCCGTCGCCGAGGAAATCCGCCGCGTCGCGCCGGCCGCCGAGCGGATACGCTTCTGTGCCTCCGGCACGGAAGCGACCATGTACTGCCTGCGATTGGCGCGCGGTTTCACGGGACGGGAAAAAATCCTCAAGTTCGAGGGCGCCTACCACGGCGCCAACGAAGCCGGCGTCACCAGCCTGTTTCCGTCAAAGAATCTCAACTTCCCGGAACCGGAATTAACCAGCGCCGGCACCCCGGCGGCGAAGCGCCAGTTGCTTGTCGCTCCCTACAACGACGTCGAAGCCGCGCGTTCCATCATCAACGAGTATAAGTCGGAATTGGCCGCCGTCATCGTCGAGCCGTTGCAGCGCTGCACCTCGCCGATGGCCGGGTTCCTGGAAAGCCTGCGCGAAGCCTGCACCGAGGCCGGCGTGCTGCTGATCTTCGACGAGGTGGTGACCGGCTTCCGCCTCGCCTACGGCGGCGCCCAGGAATACTATGGCGTCATCCCCGATCTGGTGGCCTACGGAAAGGCGCTCGGCGGCGGCGCCCCCATCGGCGCCTTCGGCGGCCGCGCCGAGATCATGGAGATGGTGGCCGAGCAACGCATTGGCGGCGACGACTACGTGTGGCAGGCCTCGACGCTGGGCGGTAACCCGTTTTCCTGCGCCGCCGCGGAGGCGGCGCTCGGCGTCTACCGCCAGCCCGGCACCTACGAACACCTGTTCAGCCTCGGCGAGCACCTGCGGGGCGGCATGCGCCGCGTACTCGCCGATCGCGGCGAAATCGCGCAGATCATCGGTGACGGCCCGCTGGCCCAGGTGGTGTTCTCGCCCGACCCGGTATTCGACTACCGCTCGACCAAGAAAGGCGACAGCGTGCGCGCCCGTGCCCTCATGCTCGCCCTGTTCCGGCGCCGGGTCTTCCTCAATCCCATGGGCACCAAGCTGTATCTGTCGCTTGCGCATGACGAAGCAGCGGTGGACGAGTTGCTGGAGCGATTCGGCGCGGCGTTGGCCGACGCTGATTAAGCGTCGTCCTCGCGCGCGGCAATGTCGCGTAACCCGGAAAGTGCAATATCAAGGTCGCCGTCAGCGACGCCCTCCAGATGGGCGATGAACGTGGGGCGAATGAATGTCGGTGCGCCATCGACGGCATATAATGTCCCGTCGTCGAGGCGCGCGCCGACGAGCCGCCGCGGCAGGTACGCCGAGCCGCCGTTACGGACGATTTGCTGCAAGGCCAGCGGGCCATAACTGACGGAAATCACCGCGGGCGAGCGATCAGCGAAGGCGGCGGCCAAGCTGGCGCGGAATTCGGGCCCCCAATCAACATCGATGAAATCCGTCTCGCCCGGCCCGCTAGCCTCGGACCGGGTGGAGACAAGCACCAGTTCCTCTTCCATCAATGGCTCGATCACGACGCCGGATCGGTGCCGAGGCGTCGTCGTGACGACCACATGCAATAAGCCATCGGCCAGCTGCCGCATCAGTTCCGCCGATGCGCCGACCTCGGTTCGAACTGCCGTATCGGGCAGGTGGAAACGCATCCACGGCAACCAACGGGGCAATAGATGTTCCCACAACGTGAACTCGACGCCGACGAGCAGCATCGCCGTGAATGTGCTGGGCAGCGCGATTTCCTGGCGGGCCTGCTCCCAGGTTTGCACGAAGCGCTCGGCAAACGGCTTGAACCGCGCCCCCGACGGGGTCAGGTGCGCACCCGCCTTGGAGCGCAGGAACAGTGGCTGGTCGAGCAATTCCTCCAGTCCCTTGATGCGCGCACTCACCGTCGATTGCGTGACGTTGAGACGATCCGCCGCCTTGAGAAAGTTGCCGACGTCGCAGACCGCGAGGAAGGTATGGGCAAGGGTGATATCCATGCCGCGGATGCCTGTGTTGGGTTCATTTAATATCGATTTTTTCGATATCATATAATGAAAAAAATCGCTAATCGAAAACTTATTTCGATCGTATAAAACCAGCACAGACACGATGGCATCGAACTCACGGTGCGTACGTTTTAGCTTGGGTGTTTGACGTTTCTCGTTGTCGTGCGCGCCCTACCTTGCCTTCAGGAATATTTGGCCATGAATGCACAAACCGAAGCAATGTTAGTCACCGACGGTGCATCGGAATTTCCGATGTCAGCGCCAGTATCCAAAACGCCCAATGCCACGACCCTGAATTTGCATACCGTTGACGGCATTATAGGCGCCATCGTCTGGGGCGTTGTGTTCGGTGGCGGCGTCGTGGTGGCGCTAGCCGCCGGTTTCTATCACACCTACATGAACGTTTTTGGCGGCTGATGCCTGGAAAGCCGCGGCGCGGTCAGGACGCGCCCCCGCCGAAGCGAATTTCGGCGAGCCAAAAAAACGCCGACGCCTCGTCGCCCCGTCGCACTGTCGGTCCCGTTTCTGATCTTGAACGACATTTGCCAGCGGAATGGTGGCGTAATCTTTTCACCGCCCTCTATCTGCGTACCGATGGCGATGTGGTCGAGAACGCGGCGAACACGACCGCCGAGATTGATCGCGTCATCTCCGCCGCTGGCATGCGGCCCGACGCGAGCATCCTCGATCTCTGCTGCGGCCAGGGGCGCCACAGTCTGGCGCTTGCCGAACGCGGCTTCCAACACGTTACCGGCCTCGATCGGTCGCGTTATCTGGTGCGTCTGGCCCGGCGGCGGGCCAAAACGGCTGGTCTCGACGTCCGCTTTCGCGAAGGCGATGCGCGCAAATTCGTCTTTCCGCGTCAGCAATTCGACTACGTCACAATCCTCGGCAATTCGTTCGGATATTTCGATGCCGAGGAGGACGATCTCGCCGTCCTGAGCGCCGTCACCCGCGCCCTGTGCCCCAATGGCAATCTGGTTATCGACATTACCGACGGCGATTGGATGCGCCAGCATTTTGAACCGCGCTCTTGGGAGTGGGCCGATCAGGAACACCTGGTCTGCCGCGAACGCTCGCTGTCGGCGGACGGCGATCGGCTGATTTCCCGCGAGGTGGTGATTCATGCCGAGAAGGGCATCATCGCCGACCAGTTCTATGCCGAACGATTGTATTCGCGGGAGCGCATCCGCGACCTGCTGGTGCGAGCCGGTTTTGTCGATGTCGTGGTGCATGACCCGTTGAGCGCCGAATCGGCGCGCCAGGGGGATCTCGGCATGATGGCGCGGCGCCATCTGATTACCGCCCGCTCGCGCTACCGGGCGGCGGACTCGCGCCCCGTCGTCACCGGACCCTACTATCCCAAAGTCACGGTGCTGCTGGGCGATCCCCGCCTGCCAGACGCGGTGAAGCGTGATGGCGCCTTCAATCCCGAGGACCTGGAGACGGTCACGCGGCTCAAGGATGCCCTCGCCAAACTCGTCGGATACAACTTCAGCTACATCGACGATCACGCCACGCTTCTAGATACGTTGCGGTCGGACCGGCCGGATTTCGTGCTCAATCTATGTGACGAGGGAATGCACAACGAGGCGACGCTTGAATTGCATGTTCCGGCCTTGTTGGAATCCCTTCGCATCCCCTACAGCGGCGCCGGGCCGACGGCGCTTGGCTTGTGCTATAACAAGTCCTTCGTGCGCGCCATTGCCGCCCATTGCGAGGTGCCGGTGCCGCTGGAAACCTATTTCGACTCCGACGACATGTCGGCGACATTTCCATCGGTATTTCCGGCCCTCATCAAGCCATGCCACGGCGACAGCAGTATCGGCATCACGCGGCACGCCGTTGTGCGTACTCCCGACGAAGCGGTCAGTTATCTGGCGGGCCTGCGACAGGAACTGCCGGGGCGCCCGGTGCTGATCCAGGAATTTCTATCCGGCGCCGAATACAGCGTCGGCATCATCGGCAATGACGGCGTCGATCTGATGCCGTTACCGGTCCTGGAGGTTGATTACGAGGGCCTCGACCCGTCGCTGCCGCGTATCCTCGGTTATGAATCAAAATGGCATCCGGACTCCCCCTACTGGACCGACATCCGTTACCGCGAGGCGGACATGGACGAAACCGCGCGGCGCAATCTCGTCGACTGGTCGATGACACTGTTTCAGCGCCTCGGTTGTCGCGATTACGCACGGTTTGATTTTCGCGCCGATGCCAACGGCGATATCAAGCTGCTGGAGGTCAATCCGAACCCGGGATGGTGCTGGGACGGCAAACTCAATCTGATGGCCGAGTTCGACGGCCTCACCTATCCATACCTGTTGAAGCGCATCATCGAGGCGGCACAGCTACGCGTATATCTCAGCAGCGTCGAGGGGAGCGAAATAGGTCGCCATATCGCGGCCTAACAGGTTTACTCCGCTATCTTCGATTTCCGGCACGTAATCGTAAGGTCCGACACTCTGCAGCGCGATGAAGCGACAGGGGACGTTGTCGCCGTGGACGTAACGCGGCTGGCCGGCGGGGATGGGAAGGATGTCCCTGGTTTCAAGCCGGTGGACGGCGTCGGGATCAAGGGTTTCGACGATCAACGGACCAACGAGGACGACGAAGGTATCGATGATCTCGGTATGGGGTGCCACGGCACTCACTGATCCGCCTCCAATTCCAGTTGGCGAACGCGCCGTCCCGACACCTCGATCAGGATTTCGCGGTTCTTGGCCTCGTACATGCCGGTGTCGTCGGCCATGGCGCCGCTCCCGTTTCCAGGGCTTTTTCGTGACGCCGGTCGAGATTGCCGGTTTGCGAACCCGCGCTCGCTAGGGGATGATCATCCATGGCGCAAATCTTCCGGCCAAACACCCTGCGTCTGGCACTGACGTGGGGCGTCGTGTTGGCGGTGACGCTGCTGCCGGTGCTGCGGGTCGCCATCCCGCCCGGTGCCGACATGCCGGCGCATTTGGCGCGTCTGTTCGCCCACCGCAACCTCGCCCGCGATGCCGATCTGCGCGATTTCTACGAGGTCAACTGGGAGATACTGCCCAACCTCGGCTTCGATCTGCCGATGCTGGCGTTGATGCAGGTGCTGCCGCCCTATGCGGCGGGTCGCGTCTTCATCATCATCGCAATGCTGTTGCCGTTCGTCGGCGTCGCCATGTTGCGCCACCAGGTGCACGGCCGGGTCGGCGCCATGCCGATGCTGGGGGCGCTGTTCGCCTATAACGCCATCGTCGCCGTCGGTCTCGCCAGCTATCACCTGGGCATCGGGCTGATACTTATCGCCACCGCGCTTTGGCTAATGACACGGGAGCTTTCCACGTTGGCAAGGCTCGGTGTCGCCAGCGGCGTGGCCGTGCTGCTGTTCTTCACTCATCTGTTCGCGCTGGGCGTTTATGGCCTGGTTCTGGCTTTGATGCGGCTCGGAACGCTGACACGCCAACGCCGGCTAGACGCGCGCCAGGATATTCCGCTGATCGGACAGTTCGTGATCCCGGCTGTCCTGTGGTTACTCGTGCCACCCCCCAGTCATGGCACCGAATTCTTTCATGGGCCACTATCGGTGCGCCTGGAGGCCATCGTGTCTCCGGTGTTCTACTTCAAGCATTTCGACTATGCCTTCGCCGCCTGCCTATTCATCCTGGTCGTCTGGCTGCTGGCGAGCCGCCGATTGACGATCAACGGCCCCTTGGCACCACCGGTCATCGGCCTCGCGGCGTTCGGCCTGGTCATGCCAACGGCGGCGGCCGGCATCTGGCTGCTGCACTACCGGTTGCCGGTTGTCGCCGTGCTGTTGCTCATCGCGGCGGCGCGGGTGGATATTCCGGAACGCGCCCTGCGCGCGCTGCTGATCATGACCTTGGTCTTTTTCGGCCTCGTGAAATTGCACAAGGTCGACCGGGAAATCCAAATCTGCGAGGCTTGGCGCCAGGACTTCATCACCGCCCTTTCCGAGATGCCCCGGGGGGCGCGCATACTGCCAGTGGTCGAGGAAACGCCGACGCCAACCGTCTGCATGCCGGTGAACGGCTATCACCTCAGTGCCCTCGCGGTGATCGAGCGATCGGCCTTCACGCCGCTGATGCCAGTCTCCGTCTGGCCGCTTAACCTGCGCCCCGCCTATCGCCATCTGGCGCAAGGGAAGCCGCTGCCGGCGTCGCCGAAGATTCTTTCCGGCGATCTCGGGACCTTCGGCGAGCCGGACTGGAATCGCGTCATTGCCGCACGCTGGCGGACCGAGTTCGATTATCTCGTCTGGCTGCACCCGGGGGCTCTGCCGAGCCGGGTACCGTCGGGTGTCACGCGGGTCACCGGCGGCGATGTCTTCACGCTCTACCGCATTCCTTGACGGCCGCCGCGCCATGGTCGCCGTGGCTAGTCGTCTTCGCTGACCGGCACATAGTCATACGTCCCGACCCCCTGCAGCGCGAGGAAGCGGCAGGGGCCGTTGTCGCCGTGGACGTAGTGCGGCTGGCCGGCGGGGATGGGGAGGATGTCGCCGGTTTCAAGCCGGTGGGCGGCGTCGGGATCACGGGTTTCGACGATCAACGGGCCAGCCAGGACGACAAAGGTGTCGGTGATCTCGGTATGGGTGTGCCACGGCACGCATTGATCCGTCTCCAATTCCAGGTGGCGGACACGCAGACCCGGCGCCTCGACCAGGGTTTCGCGCTTCTTGGCGGGATACGTGCCGGCCTTGGCCATGGTCGTCGTCCTCCTTTTCGGTGCGGTGGTGCGGGGAATATTCAATGGCGGGGTGCTGGCGGTCAATGGCGACGCAAGGGGGCCTTTACAGTGTTTTAATATCGTCGCGTTAGCGTTGATGATCGAGCAACCGGAGGAATCCAGATGTTGTCGGCATTGAATAAACCGGAACCGGGCGAGGAACGTCCCGGCGACGGTCCGCACCCGACGGATTTGTCGTCCTGAACGTTCGCGACTGACACCGTCGACGAAGACGAACCGCCTGGCGCCCTAGCGCCAGATTTCACCTGCGTGCGCCGCTCGCATCCTGCTAGGATGCCGGGATCATGGATGATCCATCGCTCCAGAGCCATCGCCTGACCCCCGTTGCCGGCCCCACCTGTTGGCGCGGCGAGGAACTCGGCGGGCGCACGGACTGGATCATCGAGGTCCCGCCGGACGCGGCGGTCGAGATCGACACGGTCGCGCGGCACCTCGCGTCCCGGCCCCTAACCGACATCCGCCGCGACGATGCTGAACTGCCGATCGTCACACCGTTGATCGAACGTTTTCGCTGGCTGTTGACCGACGGACCCGGCATCGCCCTGATGCGCGGGTTGCCGGCCGACGGTTGGGATTCCGATCAGGCGGCCGCCGCCCTATGGGTGCTCGGCCTGCAGGTGGGCGAGCCGCAGCCGCAGGACGGCGGTGGCGCCATGCTGCACCATGTTCGCGATACCGGCGAACGCATCGAGGACAATGACGATCTTCGCATCTATCAGACAAACCAGCCGCAGGCGTTCCACAACGACGGCGGCGATTTATTCATGCTGTTGTGCCGCCGCCAGGCGCCGATCGGCGGCATCAGCCGCATCGTCAGCGCGACGGCGCTGTTCAACGGCGTTCTGGAGCGGGATCCGGCGGCGGCGGCATTGCTGCAGCAACCGTTTCCGTTCGATGCCCGTGGCCAGCAACGGCCAGGCTGCCCGCCGGTGCAACGGGTCCCCATCTTCGCCTGGCATGCCGGGCGTCTGCACATGCTGCACAAGCGCCCCTACATCGATCTGGCGCAACGCTTTGACGACGTCGGGCCGTTGAGCACGGCGCAGGTGGCGGCGCTCGACCTGCTCGACGAATTGTGTGACGACCCGGCCATGCACCATGCCTTTACCATGCGGCCTGGCGACATCATCGCCGCCGACAATTTCGTCAGCCTGCACGCGCGCGATCAGTTCGATGACGCGGCCGATAACCAGGTGAATAGGGACAGCGGTGAAGGCCGCCACATGCTGCGGCTATGGCTGGGTCTGCCCGACGGGCCGCCGCTGCCGCCGGCTTATCGCGACACCCGCGAGTTCGGCCCACTGTATGAACAGTTTCCCGCCCGATGCTCTAG
>JAYOFM010000070.1:0-20298 GCA_038117225.1 Rhodospirillales bacterium | reverse complement strand
CCCAATCTGCTTGAGAAAATCGGCGACGGCCGCATCGATCTGCTCGTCGTCCCGCTCATCCGCGCCGCCCGGCGGTAATGCCGCGGCTGGCGGATCATGCTGTGCGGTTGCCCCAGCACTTCTTCCTCGGTGTAGTCGGCGATCTTCAGGAAAATTTCATTGGCGTACGTGAGAGTACCCTTGAGATCGGTCTTGCTGACAATGATTTCGTCGTCATCGAAGAAGCGTTCAACACCGGTCACGGCATCCGATTTGATCGACATGCTCACCCCCTTCTTATCGGTTCCCATTCCACGCTGCCTCCAGCGTCGATCGATCATGGGCGAGCCGCGCCGACTGCACACTGATCTATGTCAATAGGTCTCCCCGGAACTGAAAATCGCATGCGCACCATCTGTTAGATGCCGGCGATTAGGTCAGGATGTGAATTTCTTCCCCGAGGGCGTCGTTGATGGCGCTCACCAGTTCGGAAAGAACGATCGGCTTGGTGATATAGCCGTTCATGCCGGCGTCGAGGCACAGCGCGCGGTGCTCAACAAGGACATCAGCGGTGATCGCGATGATCGGAGTGTCGGCCTTTCCCGTCGGTTCGCCGCGGATGATCCGGGCCGCCTCCGGCCCATCCATGCCGGGCATGTGAAAATCCATGAGGACGAGATCGAAATCGTCCGTCCTGATGGCCTCCACGGCGGCTTGACCGCTGCTCACGACGGCGACGTGATGATTGAACTTATTGAGGACCGCGCAAATGATCATCTGGTTAAGCTCATTGTCTTCGGCGACCAGAATGCGGATTGAACGGGTCGCCCGATAGGTCGCCTCGTCCGCCTTCCCAGTCTTCTGGGCGCCGCTCGCCTCCACCCGTCCCGCCTCGACGGTGAACCAGAACGTGGCGCCTTCGCCCTCGATGCTGTCGACACCGATCTCGCCGTCCATCAATTCCGTCAGGCGTTTGGAGATGGCGAGCCCCAGGCCCGTGCCCTCGTACTTGCGGGTCGTCGACGCGTCGACCTGCGAGAAGTCCTCGAACAGGCGTTGCTGATCGTCCGCGGCGATACCGATTCCCGTGTCCGTGATCTCGAACCGGATCACGAGCCGCTCGTCCGCCCGTTCCGATACCCCGACGCGCAGGGTGATGCTGCCCCGTTCCGTGAACTTGACCGCGTTGCCGATCAGGTTGACCAGTACCTGACGGATACGTGTCGGGTCTCCGTTGACCAGGGTGGGCAAATCGGGCGCGAAATCTGCGTCCAATGCGATCCCCGTCTCCGCTACCCGTGGACTGAAGATATCCAGGCTTTCGGCAATCATCTGACGGAGATCGAAGTCGACCCGTTTCAACTGAAACTTGCCGGCCTGTATCTTCGACAGGTCGAGGATGTCGTTGAGGATGCTGATCAGAGACTGCCCCGCGCTCTTGATGCTCAGTACCTTGGCGCGCCGTTCGGCGGAAAGTGTCTCCTCATGGAGGTCGTCATCGAGGACGATGTCCGCCAAGCCGAGAACACCCGCGATCGGGGTACGAATCTCGTGGCTCATGGTGGCCAGAAACTCGGTTTTGGCACGGCTCGCCTGGTCTGCCTGTTCCAGGGCCTGGCGAAGCGCTTCCTCCGTTCGTTTTAGGTTCGTGATGTCGGTCAGCAGGCTGATCATGCCGCCGGATGGCGTCGCCGACTGGTGACGCTCGTAGATTCGGTTACCATAGGTCTGAATGACGACGCTGGCGCCGTCCCTGCGGAGTTGCGCGAGACGCTGTTCGAATGTCATGAGTTTGCGGCTATCCGTCGATTGTACCTCGTCCAACCGTCCGAGCCCGTCATAGGTGGCGATACCCAGCCGGGTGTCCGCCTCGCTGTAGTCGTTGATCAGGCGAAAGCTGTTGTTGCAGAACTCAAGGCGTCCTTCGGGGTCATAGAGCGCGAACCCGTCGCCCATGATCTCGAGCGCCTCTCGAAGTCGCGCTTCCGTGGCGGGCAGCGATCGCCCGGCGGCGTCACCGACGGCCAGCTTGGGGGTGTCATCGCTCATAATACCGTATGGTGGGGCGCAATGGACGATCGGTCAACTGATGCTGGAATGATCTCGCGAGCCGGTGTGCCGGCCCCGCGGATCAGGCCGGCGCCAGCAGATCGGGTTGGGCCTCGAGAGCGTCCATGGCGCGGGTCAGGTGGGTCGATGGCTGCGCCAGGGAGTGGCAAAGGTTGACCGCCCCCGAGGCCGCCGGAAGTTCCGCCCGAAGGGCCCGCAATGCCGGTCCGCCGCCCGCCGCCAGATCGGCGACCAATGGCGGGCTGGCCATCGCGACGGCATCGGTCAGCGGCAGGCCAACCATGTTGTGCTGCGCGGTGAGGAACTTGGTGCCGACGATCTGCGGCGCCACGCCCCCCTCGACCCGACGCATGATGTTGGTCGCCGCGTGGATATAGAAGTCGAGCATCGGATTGTCGGCGACGAAGGCGCAGATCGCGTTGTGGACATTGCGGCGCACCCGCCAGCCCCCCTTGCCGTCGGCCTCGACCCATCGCTCGCGGCCGAACACATACCCGGCGGAAAAATCGACGGCCATGGCCTCGCGGTCGAAGACCAGCACATCGGCATCCAGCCAGATCACCCACTCGGCCCCCGCCGCCAGATGTTCACGCGCCAGGATCAAGCGGCCGAGATCGGTGGCGATCTGCGGATAGTCACGGCACTTAGCGAGATACCATTCCGGCACCCGCTCGAATATCTCGTCACCGTGAAAACAGTAATCGAAGCCTGCGGCCGCCGCCCAATCGCGCACGCTTTGCAGGCAGCGGGCGATCCAATCGGGCATACCGTGCTGGCGGTAGGACTGGTAGACGAGGGTCATTTGCGCGGGGGCTGTGTATTCCCCTGGCCCTGCACCTTGGCCCAGCTGTCACGCAGGCCGAGGGTGCGGTTGAACACCGGTTGTTCGGGCGTCGCCGTGGTATCGAGGCAGAAATAGCCGAGCCGCTCGAACTGCACGGTCTCGCCCAGCGCGATTTCCGCCAGCGCCGGTTCCAGCTTGCAGCCGGCGCGGATATCCAGCGAGTCCGGGTTGATGTCGTCAAGGAAATCGCCATCGGCGCCCGGGTCGGCGCGGTTAAACAAATGGTCGTAGAGCCGCACTTCGGCATCGAGCGCGTGCGCGGCCGACACCCAGTGCAGCGTCGCCTTTACCTTGCGGCCGTCGGGCGCATTGCCGCCCCGGGTTTCCGGATCGTAGGTGCAGCGCAGTTCGATGACCTTGCCGGCGGCGTCCTTGATGACCTCGGTACAGGTCATCAGATAGGCGTAGCGCAGCCGCACCTCGCGGCCCGGCGACAGGCGGAAGAACTTCTTCGGCGGGTCTTCCATGAAGTCGTCGCGCTCGATCCAGAATTCGCGGGAAAACGGTACCTTGCGGCTGCCGGCGCTGTCGTCGCCGGGATTATTGACGGCGTCCAGCTCATCGGTTTCGCCCTCGGGATAGTTCTCGATCACAACCTTCAGCGGATCGAGCACCGCCATGCGGCGTTGCGCCGCGGTGTTCAAATGGTCGCGCACGCAGTGTTCCAGATAGGCCATTTCGACCACCGCGTCGCCGGTCTTGGAGATGCCGACGCCGCTGGCGAACCGGCGAATGGCCTCGGCAGGAAAGCCGCGACGACGCAAGCCGGACAGGGTCGGCATGCGGGGATCGTCCCAGCCGGTCACGTGACCGCCGGTGACCAATTGCATCAAGCGCCGCTTGGACAGCACCGTGTGGCTCAGGTTAAGACGCGAAAATTCGTACTGGCGCGGCCGCGCCGGCACTGGCAGATGCTCGATCAGCCAGTCATAAAGCGGTCGATGGTCCTCGAATTCCAGGGTGCACAGAGAATGGGTGACGCCCTCGATGGCGTCCGACTGGCCGTGCGCGAAATCATACATGGGATACAGGCACCAGGCATCGCCGGTGCGCGGGTGGCTGGCGTGCAGGATGCGATAGATCACCGGGTCGCGCATGTTGATGTTGCCCGACGCCATGTCGATCCGGGCGCGCAGGCAGCGCGTCCCGTTTTCGAACTCGCCGGCGCGCATGCGGCGGAACAGATCGAGGCTTTCCGCCGAAGACCGGTCGCGATAAGGGCTCGGCCGGCCGGGCTCGGTCAGCGTGCCCCGATGTTCCCGGATTTCGTCGGCCGAGAGATCATCCACATAGGCATCGCCGGACTCGATCAGATATTCGGCCCAGGCATAAAGTTGCTCGAAATAATCCGACGCGTGCGCCAAATGATCGCCCCAGTCGAAGCCGAGCCAGCGCACGTCGGCCATGATCGAATCAATGTATTCCTGTTCTTCCCTGGACGGATTGGTGTCGTCGAAGCGCAGCGTGCAATGGCCGCCGAACTCCTCCGCCACGCCGAAGTTGAGGCAGATCGACTTGGCATGACCGATGTGCAGATAGCCGTTCGGTTCCGGCGGAAACCGGGTGACGATTTCAGACGCCCGGCCGGCCGCCAGATCATCACGGATGACCGCGCGGATGAAGTCGCCGGCGGCGGGGTCTTCGGGATCGGGGATTTCCGTATCGTTCATGGCGGCATGTTTAGCACGTCCGCCCGGCAAGGAAAGGAACCAAGCGTCATTTGTCACGTCTCTCCGTCAGCGACCTGCGGAACGCGAGCATGTGGAAGGCCTGATGATCCGGGACGTAGGTAAAATCGCCGCCGACCGGGCAGGCGCGTCGCGCCAGGCAGCCAGCGGCCATGCAGGCTTCACCGGCCGGTGTACTTATGTGCGCAACGCAGCTATCGACGTCGTAGCGCCGGCCGTCGAAGGCGCTGACCGGACAGGCTTTCAGGCACGGCTTGTCGGCGCAGCTGTCGCAAGGGCTCGGCGCCTCCGTGCGAGGGGGCGGATCAAATGTCTCGGCGAACGCCAGCGCCCCCCGGTAGGCGTGCCACAGGCCGTATTCCGCATGAATAAGGATGCCGAGCGGCGACGGGTGGCAATCCTCCGCCCGCGCCGCCCAGCGCTGGAACGGCAGCGCCGGCTTGCTGAAGGGAAATAGCGCCTGCCCGCCCAGATCAACGGCGAGCGCGCTCAGCTTGCCGTGGGTCCAATCATCGAGCAGGTCGCGCGTCGGATCGCGTTCGGCACTGAAGCGTTGCCACATCGCCGGGCCGGCATTGCCGATCATCACCACGGTCGCGGCGGCGGCGCCGGATGACAACGCCGGCACGGCATCATCGGCCACCGTATGAAACGCCCCGCGCGGCGTGAAGCCGGCGGCTTCGACGGCGCCGTGAATGATGTCCAGGTTCATGTCCCTCCCCTTTCCGGCAACAAGGCGCCATGGTATCGCTAATTCGACCCGACGCCGACCACCGGAGTTTGCCATGCTGCCGCCCAAGGACGACACCCTGATTCACTTCGCCCACGCCGCTTACCGCTTCGACCTGCGGTATCCCAAGCGCGATCACGGCACCCGCTTCTATCAGACCCCCAATCGCGAGGAAATGCGCGCCCGCATGGCCGAGGGCCATGTGCTGGTGTGTTCGGGATTCTGGAACAACGACCTGCTGGCGGCGGCGGACAACCTCACCTACATCCAGGTCTGCGCCGCCGGCTACAACAACTTCGATCTCGACGCGCTGGAAAAGCGCGGCGTCATTCTGTGCAACGGTGCCGGCGTCAACATGAACGCCGTCACCGAACACGCCATGGGGCTGCTGCTGACCCTGACCCGCCACATTCATCTCGGCCGCGACCGCCAGGCGCGCCACGAATGGCGGCCGATGATCGCCAACCCCGACACGCGGGAAGAGGAACTGCCCGGCAAGACCATGCTGATATACGGCCTCGGCACCATCGGCGGCAGGCTCGCCAAATTGGCCAAGGCCTTCGACATGCGGGTCATCGGCATGCGCCGCGACACATCCGCCGATCCGGGGGCTTGCGACGAGTTGCGCCATCCCAAGGACCTGCACGCCACATTGGGTGAGGCCGACGTGGTGGTGTTAACCTGCCCGCTGACCGAGGAGACGACCAATTTGATGGACGCCGCCGCCTTCGCCGCCATGAAACCATCGGCCTATTTCATCAACGTGGCGCGCGGCGGCTGCCATGACGAGGCGGCGTTGGTCGAGGCCATCAAGAGCCGCCAGATCGCCGGTGCCGGCATCGACGTGACTGCGGTGGAACCGCTCGACGCCGGTTCGCCGTTATGGGATTTCGACAACGTCGTCGTCACCCCGCATTCGGCCGGTGAAACCCGCTGCTACGAGGAAAACGTGCTCGATGTGCTGATCGAAAACCTCGACCGGCTGTGGTCGGGCGGCACCGACCTCAGAAATCGCATCGTCTGAGCACGCGGCGCGATTACGACTGCCGCATGGCCTCGGCCAGCGCCGCCTGCAACTTGGCGCGCACGGCATCGTCGATTTCCGTCTTGTGGTCGATGTGGGGCCGCGCCGGCCAGCCCGGATCGTCGAAGGTGACGCCGCCGAAGGTCTTGTCCTCGGGGTAGCGCGGCAACACGTGGAAGTGCACCTGCGGATCGTTCATCATCAGCATCAGGTAGTTGATCTTCCGAAAATCGAACAGGCGCTTCAGCACGTCCTCGATGCGCCGCGCGACACCGGGCAAGTCCTGCGCGGCGGCGGCGTCGAGGTCACCGAAACTCCGCGCCTCTCCCTTGGTGATTAGCATCAGGGCGCCCAGCGTCGCCTGATTGGGCCGCAGCGTCACCGCCCAGTGGTCGCTCTCATGGACGCAGGTCGCGGGGTAGCCGAATTTCTCGAGGGTCTCGTTCATGTCTGCGCTCCGCCGTTGATCTGCAGCAATTGCCCGGTGGTGAAGGCACCGCCATCGGAGACCAGCCAGCCGATCGTGGCGGCGATTTCCTTGGGGCTTCCCATGCGTTTCATGGGCACCCGCGTCTTGGTTTCTTCCAGGTGTTCCCACTCCTCCGCCGAGGCCGCTTCCGGCTCGATTGGACCTGACGAGATGATATTGACGGTGATGCCGTTGGGCGCGAATTCCTTGGCCAGCGCCTTGGTCAGCCCCCACGAGCCGTGCTTGGACACGGACACATGCGCCCGGCCGGCATAACCATGGATGGCGTTCATGCCGGCAAAATTGACGATGCGCCCCCAGCCCCGTTCGACCATGCCCGGCAGGCACGCCTTGCAAAGCCAGACGGCAGCATTGAGATCCACATTGATGACCCGGTCCCACGCTTCGTCCGAACATTCGAGGAACTTGTCGATGGGCCTAAGCGAGGCGTTGTTGACCAGCACGTCGACGCCGCCGAAACGCTCGATGGCCTCCGCCGCCATGCCGCGCGCCGCCGCCCTGTCGCCCACGTCGGCCATGATGACCGCGCTGTCGACCCCCAGCGCCGCCGCCTCCGCCGCCACCGTCTCGCAAGCGGCGCGGTCGCTGGAGCCATTGACCACGATGTTGAACCCGTCCGCCGCCAGCCACAGCGCCGTCGCCTTGCCGATGTTGCGGCCGGAGCCGGTGATGAGAGCCGTGCGTCGCCTGTCGGCCATGATAAGGATCCTCCGCTGATGTGTTTACTGGTTGGCCGGAGCGTATGCCAGCAACCCTGCTCGCGGCAAGAATTGCGGGGCGGCGAGAATGGTCAATCTATCGTCACGCGTAGCGTCGGGTCGGCATCGGGCATGATCTGCAACGCCCCTCGTCCCTGACCACGGGTATATCAGTCGCATGAGGCGGACACGTGGAATGGCGAATGCTACTTCGCGCCGCGCAATTCGTAGGCCTCGAACATTTTCTACATGACGATCGGCACGTTTTTGATGACCGACGCGGGAACCTCGTAGATGCGGCAGGGTTGCTCGGTGCGGTAGCTGAATTCTCCGGGACGGTCGAACAGCACCTGTTCCTCGGCGAAGAAACCTCGGGGTTCGATGGCGCCGATTTCCACGCCACCACGCGCTTGCGTGATAAGGCCGGATTCGACGATGAACAGGGCGCCCGTCGGTAGGTCGTCCAGGTCGGCGCCGGCATTGTATTCATGCAGCACCATGGCGTCGGAAATCTCGTTCTGCACCGGCGGCGACACGGTTTCGCCAAACAACCAGGTCTGTTCCAAAATCTCGCGGATCACGGCTCGCCGATCGATCAACTCGCTGAGTCCGGCTTTCTTGATCAGTTCCGTATACGCCGGCGCGGTGATTCGCAGCGCACGGACATAATTCACCGTCCGGTAGGCGGATGCCGAAGGGATACCGTGGATGCCGTTGTATTCGCCGATCAGGCCGCCGGCGGAAATGATGTTGTAGACGTCGTCCTCTGAGCGGATTTTTTCCACCGTGCCGGTAACCACGAGAAAGATCTCGTCCGGCACCTGGCCCTTGTGGAGAATGATCGTTCCGGGCATGAACTCAACGATCGGATTGTTGAGCAGCGTCCTGATATTGTGTCGATCCATGTCCGGAAAATAGTTGCGCAGAAAGTCGAACGTGAACCGCCTGATGTTGCCCGACGAATCGGGGATCAAGGAGTCGACGATACCGAACGGAGCACTGGAGCCGATCTCTTTCTGCTTATTGGTGAGTGGTTCGGAGCGGTGCGCGAGAACAATTTTATCGGACTTGTCCTCGATGAAATCCTCAACGTCGCCGTGGATCATGCCGCCGCCAATATCGACCTTCTTGAGGTCGACCGGGATGAGGTAATTTTCCCGCGTCAGGTCAACGTCCGCTTGTGACATGCCCGGCGCACTGTCGTCGTCGGTGACCATGCCGTCCAACACCCGAAAGGAGACGATGTCCGCCAGATGGGCGTAGGTCAGGTAGCGGCTCTCCCAGAACGCGCGGAAAAAGAAGGCGCTGGTCTCGACCGGGTGGGGCGACAGGAAGGGGCGGACTTCCAGGCCCCCGACGTCGTTCCAGGTGTCAAACTCCAAATTTTGAACATCGAAATAATTGGGAATTTGCTCCTCGTCCATGGACAGCAGGGCGGACAGTTTCTTGAACACCGATATTTGATTCGCCTGTCGGTGCGAAGAAGGCTGGTAATGCCGGCGAAGTGGTCGTCGTGACAATGGGTGTGAAAGATGCCCTCGATCTCGTTGATGCCGATCCCCAACGCGGTCAGGCTGTAAGCAATGTTGGGGCCGGCGTCGATCAGATAGATCTTGCCCTGGTAGACCAGAATGCTCGCCATGCAGGGACGGTTGATATCCCAACCGTCGCCCTGGCCAGAATGGATAATGGAGAAATAATCCCGGGGAATGCTCTGAAATCCCAATGGATAGGCGGAACGGTCGTTTCTGCCCCGCTTAACGGTAAGATCGATGGTCACCTCCTCGCCGTCGTAGGTGACTTGGAACACGTTCATGCTGGTGCGCCTGATGCTCACACCATTGCGTATCTCCACCGGCTCGGATTCCACCACCCGATGGTCCAATAGTTCCTCGGAGGGAAGAAACCGACCGAAGGCAAACTTCAGCTTCATGCGCATGATCATCTCGGCGCGTTCGGGCGTGGCGCCGGCGGCGATGATTTCCTCTGTAGAGGTCAGCCCATAGTTGCCCCGTTAGATGTATTGCATCTGCGCGTCGATCTGATCCTTGGCGCCGAGCAGCAGCGGTTTCATGCCCGTGTTGTTCGGATGTCTGGGAATCAGCATGCCCTGCAGGTAGAGCATCTGCAGAACCGGAAATTCTGCGAGGTTACAGAACTTACCGTTCTGAAGGGCCACGTCGGAAAGCAGGATGGCGTTGGGTCCGGTCTCGAACGTGACGCCGTCCTTCTCGGTCGGCACGATCAGGCGCAGGCGCATCAAATGCTTGGTCGCATCCTCCGGGCAGCCGCACAGCAGATAGAGCCCGGCCTCCGGAATTTCGACCCAGTACACGCCCTTGATGACTTCCGTTTTTTTTTTATTTTCCCCATGGGGGTGGCCGCTCCTTACTTCAACTTTCGGCTCCGGATCGTGGAAGGCCGTTGGTGTCGCCAAACCCGGCGCTCACCAGACGCCGATCGCGTTAATTCGCGCCTATCCGGCAACTCAAGGCGGCCATCGCAATGAGCGATACGAGACGACCGACGAAACCCACCATCGGATCGCCCCGATGATTGAACATCGTCCACGAAATGAACCGTATCGGCAATAACATGGCGACGAAAACGCAGGACCGCTGTGGTATCCCCCCGGGAAGCGGAAACAAAATGTCTGCCGCTAGTATAATCAGGCGCCTTGAAAGACCAATGGCCAATATGCCTGATTTAGCGTTGGCGATGGGATGATTTCGATCGTCACTCGTTGCGCAGGAACGGCATCGGGCTGCGCGCCAGGGCGCGCCAGGTGGCGACAAGGCCAAGTGCCAGGGTGGAGACAAGGGCGAGGAGGACGGTGATGGCGGCTTCCTCGGGCACGAACCGCCAGTCGCTGCGCATCAGGAAGCGCACCACGGCCCAGGCCGTGAGCGTGCCGACCGCCGTGGCGACGATGCCGGTGAGCAGACCGACGAGGCCGTATTCGGCGAGGAACACGGCCATGGTGCGCCGCCGGCTGGCGCCCAGCACCTTGAAGATGACCGCATCGGCGATGCGACGGCGGTGGCCGGCGGCGATGGCGCCGGCGAGCACGATGAGCCCCGACAGAATGGTCAGGAACGAGGTGCCGCGCACCGCCCACTCGACGCCGGAAAGAATCCGCGCCGCCGCTTCCAGGGCCTCACGCACGCGGATGGCGCTGACGTTCTGGAAGTCGTCGGTGGCCGCGCGCTCCACCGCTTCCTCAAGGCGCCGCGGCGCCTCGATGGCGGCGATGTGGGAATGCGGCGCGCCTTCCAGGGTGCCCGGCGCGAAGATGATGGCGAAATCGAAGCGCAGTGAGCGCCAGTCGATTTCGCGCAGGCTGCGAATCGTCGCCGTGATGTCGCGGCCGAGCACGTTGAGGGTCAGGGTGTCGCCGAGGCCGACGCCGAAGCCGCGCGCGAGACCGGCATCGAGGGAGATGATCGGCGGGCCGACATAGTCGGCCGGCCACCAATCGCCGGCGATGATCTTGGAATCCTCCGTCGGCTGGGCGGCGTAGGTCAGCGCCCGGTCGCCGCGGATCGCCCATTCGGATTCCGGCGCCACCGGGACTTTTTCCACGTCGACACCGTTGATGCGGGCAATTCGGCCGCGCAGCGACGGCACCCGCCGGTAGTTGCCGGTGCCGTCGATGCCGGTGACGGCGGCGTCGAATTTCGCAACTTGATCGGGCTGAATGTCGATGAAGAAGAATGCCGGCGCCTGCTCCGGCAAACGCTCGTTGACCTGCCGCGACATGTTGCCCTGGATCAGCGAGACCGCGACCAGCACGGTCAGTCCGAGCCCCAGCGACAGGGTCACCGGCACCGTCGCCGCCTTCGGCCGGTGCAGGTTGGCCAGCGCCATGCGCAGCCAAGCGACACGCGGCCTCGCCCGGGCGGCCAGGCGCATGACGGCGGCGGCCCCCAGGCGCAATGCCGCCAGCGTCACCATGGCGCCGCCGAGGAACCACGACGCGAACCATGTGTCGCCGGCGGTCAACAGCACCACCGCCGCCAGCGCGGCGATGCCGACAACACCCATGACCGCGTAGCCCCGGCGCGGCCAGCCGCCGAGCGGCGTGACGCCGAGCCTGAACAATGCCGCCCCCGGCACGTCGCGGGCGCGGGCGATCGGCCACAGCGCGAAGGTGAAGGCAACCAGCACGCCATAGAGCGCGGCGAGGGCCAGCGGCTGCGGATAGAATCCGACCACCGGCCGCACCGGCAACAAATTGCCGAGCAGACCAACGCCGAGCGCCGGCAACCCCCAGCCGACCACCAGTCCGGCCAGCGTGCCCGCCGCCGCCATGGCCATCACCAGCAGCATATAGGTGCGAAACACTAGACGACCGGGCGCGCCGAGGCATTTAAGGGTGGCGATGGTCGCCGTCTTGGCGTCGACGTAGCCGCCGACCGCGTTGGCGACGCCGATGCCGCCGACCAGCAGCACCGTCAACCCGACGAAGGTGAGGAACAGGGTCAGCCGTTCGATGAAGCGGCGCACGCCGGGGGCGGCCTCGTCGGCGCCGCGCAGCCGCCAGCCGGCATTCGGGAATTTTTCCTTGAGCGCCTCCGTCCAGGCGGTGAAATCCATGCCCGGCGGCAACATCAGGCGCATGTGGTAGTGCATCTGGCTGCCGACCTGGACCAGTCCCGTCGACGCCAGGGCGGTGCCTGCGATCATCAGCCGGGGACCGAAACTGACCACGGTGGCGACCCGATCAGGCTCGAAATCAAGCTCGGCGCGGATTTGAAAGGTCGTCTCGCCGACGCGAACGTGTTCACCCACCTGAATGCCGAGCCGACGCAGGATGCCGGGATCGGCGATCGCTCCCCAGGCGCCGTCCCGCCGCGCCAGCAATTCGACCAGCGGCAACGCCGGCCGAGTGCGCAAGGCGCCGACCAGGGGATAGGCCGCGTCCACCGCCTTCAACTCGACCAGGGCGCGTTTGTCCCGGCGTTCGGCGGGGCGTGCCATGGCGCGCATTTCGATGACATCGGAGCGTGCGGCGACGCGGGCGTCCAGCCACTGACGCTGTTCAGCGGTAAAGTTCCGGTGATGCAGCCTGAGGTCCACGTCACCGCCGAGCAGACGCCCGCCTTCATTGGCGAGGCCGGCGGTGACGGCGCGATTGAGGGTGCCAACCCCGGCAACGGCGGCGACGCCGAGACCAAGGCATAGGAGAAACACGGCAAAGCCGCGCGCGCCGCCGCGCAATTCCCGCCGCGCCACCGTCCAGGCCAGCGCCCATTCAGTCATCGGCGGCGTCCGCGATCCGTTTGTCATCGGAGACAATGCAGCCATCGGCGAGGCGCAGGATACGGCCGCACCGTTCGGCCAGTTCCGGTGCGTGGGTGACCAACACCAACGTGGTGCCGCGCCGCCGCTTGAGTTCGAACATCATGTCGAGAACGCGCTCGCCGGTGGCCTGGTCGAGGCTGCCGGTGGGTTCATCGGCGAGCAGGATCGCCGGTTGGGCGACGAAGGCGCGAGCCAGCGCCACTCGCTGACGTTCGCCGCCTGAAAGCTGGCCCGGATAGTGGGCGACCCGCTCGGCGAGACCGACGGCGGCCAGCTCCGCCTCCGCCCGTTCGAAGGCATCGCCGGCGCCGGCGAACTCCAACGGGATGGCGACGTTTTCCAGCGCCGTCATGGTCGGCACCAAATGGAAGCTTTGAAAGACAATGCCCACGTGGTCACGGCGGAATCGCGCCAGCCCGTCCTCGTCGAGCCCGGTGAGGTCTTGGCCGGCGACCATCAGCCCGCCGGACGTCGGCGGCTCCAGGCCCGCCATCACCATTAGCATGGAAGTCTTGCCGGATCCGGACGGGCCGACCACGCCGACGGTTTCCCCCGGCGCCACGGCGAGATTGATGCCCCGCAACACCTCGACGGCGCCGGCATCGCTGGACAGGGTCAACGTGATGTCTGCAAGCCGGATGGCGTCGTCAGCCAAAATATTCTCCCACACATTGATCTTCGGAGAGTTCAGGCTACATAAGGGGAATGCGCCGGACGCTCATCAACAACAGATATGGAGCTTGGCGGCGGATTTGCAATACCGTCGCCGTGATCGCCTGCCTGATCGCCACCGTTCAACCGACGCGGGCGGCGGAAATGACGCTGCTGGCGTTGGGCAACAGCTTGACCGCCGGCTATGGCCTGAAAGCATCGAATTCATTCACTACCCGCCTGGAAGCGGCGCTGCGGGAGAGCGGGCTTGACGTCAGGGTGATCAATGCCGGGGTTTCCGGCGATACCACGGCGGGCGGCCGGGCACGGCTGGCGTGGTCGCTGGCGGAAAAGCCCGATGCCATGATCCTTGAACTTGGCGCCAATGATGGATTGCGCGGAATTGCCCCGGCTGAAACGCGCGCCAACCTGGACGCCATCCTACGCGAGACCAACAGGAGCGGCGTGCCCGTGCTGGTCGCCGGCATGAAGGCGCCGCCCAATCTGGGGCGTGAATACGCCGCCGAATTCGAGGCGATCTTCCCCGAACTGGCCGCCAAGCATGGCGCGGCGCTTTATCCGTTCTTCCTCGAAGGGGTCGCCGCGATCCCCAGCCTCAATCAGGACGACGGCATCCATCCCAACCCGGCCGGGGTGGCAATCATCGTCGAGCGCATGCTGGCGCCGGTGCGAAAGTTACTCGGGCGGAACTGAGTAACGGCGCCGCCCCGTCCATTGTCAGTCGACGATCCTGAGCTCGCTTGCCGCCATCTTGCCATTGCGGCCGGGCGCCAGCTCGAATTCGACCTTCTGGCCTTCATTGAGGCCCGAGAGGCCCGACTGTTCGACGGTTGAGATGTGCACGAAGGCGTCGGCGGAGCCATCTTCCGGCTCGATGAAGCCGTACCCCTTCTGTGCGTTGAACCACTTTACGGTGCCCTTGGCCATGTTGTCCCTCCAAATCCAGGGAGTAATATCTACGCCACCAATGCCATTATCCAAGCGTGAGCGGCGCGGGTTCTTCCAATTCTTCAGGGGGATGGTCAAGCTTCCGAAGAAGGGCCTAGCCCTTGAAATCACTGGAACAACGAAGAATTTAGCGCGTTCGTGTTCAGATGCAAGAGGCTAGAGCATCGCGCCTAATCCGGGCCCGCGTCTTCCCATTCACGCAGGCGCCGGTAGACGGTCGACGGACTGAGCTCCAACAGCACCGCGGCGCGCGGTACGTTGCCGTCGCAGGCGGTGATGGCGTCCTGGATGGCGGCGCGCTCCACCCGCCACATCGGACGGATGCCCTCGGGTCCCGCCGGCGGCGGCGCCGATGCCGAGACAGCGGGCTCGCCGGATTTCTGCGCATTGGACACGGGCAGATCCGGTAGCATGTCGACGCTGATCGCCGGCCCGTCGTGCAGCACGACGGCGTTGCGGATGACGTTTTGAAGCTGGCGCACGTTACCGGGCCACGTGTGGTCGACGATAGCCCGTTGCGCGTCTTCATCGAAGCCGGCGAAGCCCCGGCCCTCCTCGGCCGCATATTCCAACAGGAAGTGCTTTGCCAGTTCCAGCACGTCGGCGTCGCGGTCTCGCAACGGTGGCATTTCCAACGGGATCACGTTGAGGCGGAAATACAGATCCTCGCGGAAACGTCCGGCCTCCACCTCCGCCCACGGTTCCTTGTTGCTGGCGCAAACGAACCGCACATCGACCTTGCGGGTTTCCGTGCTGCCGACGCGCTGAAATGTGCCCGATTGCACGAAGCGCAGCAGCTTGACCTGCAGCGCCATGTCCATCTCGCAGATTTCGTCGAGAAACAGGGTGCCGCCGTCGGCCGAGGCGGCAGCGCCGATCCGGTCCGCGTGGGCACCGGTGAAGGCGCCCTTCACGTGGCCGAAAATCTCGCTTTCCATCAATTCGCCGGGAATAGCACCGCAATTGAGCGCGATGAACGGCTTGTCCCGGCGCGGGCTTTTTTCGTGGATGGCGAGGGCGCAGACTTCCTTGCCGGTGCCCGATTCACCGGTCACGAGCACCGTCGCCTTGGACGGCGCGGCGCTGTCGATGATGCGATAGACCCGCTGCATGGCGAGCGACGAGCCGATGAAACCGGCATAGGCATGGCGATCAAAATCGTTCTTCAGATCGGCGACGATCTGGGTCAGTTGCTGACGTTCCAGCGCTAGCCGCAGAGTGGTCGTCAGCCGCTCACCGGTAAACGGCTTGAGCAGAAAATCGGCGGCGCCCAGCCGCATGGCCTCGACCGCGATATTCACCGAACCGTGCGCCGTGATGACGATGACCGGCACGGGCATCTGCAAATTCCGTACTTTCTTGAGGATTTCCATGCCGTTCATGTCCGGCAGACGCAGATCAAGGATCACCGCGTCAGGCACGTGGTCCGCGAGGTAGCCGATGGCCGCGCCTCCGGTATCGAAATGCACCACGTCGAACGGATGAGGCGCCAGATAGGCCTTATAGACCTCCGCCAGTGGCGGATCGTCTTCGACCATGACAATAGTGGCGTGGCGCGCTTCGGACATAGAGGGCGTTTTTTCGCTACTTCCCCGGTAAAATTTCGTGCCCTACTTTGTGCCTTGCACGCCGTTTTGTCGACCGCCTCTTGACCTAGGTCAGCTTGGCGCACGCCGTCTGAATACGCTGGCATGCCTCGGTCAGGAGCTCGTCCGAACTAGCGAAGGAAATGCGGAAGTGCGGCGACATGCCGTAGGCCGCGCCATGCACCAGGGCGACGCCGACGCTTTCGAGGAAATACAGCGCCACGTCGAGATCGCTTTCGATGGTCTTGCCGTCCGGTGTCTTCTTGCCGATCAAGCCGGCGCAGCTGGGAAACACGTAGAACGCGCCATCGGGACGCGGACACTCGATGCCGTTGGCCTGATTTAGCATGCTGACCACGAGATCGCGGCGTTCCTGGAAACGGTCCGAGCGTTCCTTGACGTAATCGTGCGGCCCGTTCAACGCCGCCACCGCCGCCGCCTGACTGACCGCCGACGGATTGCCGGTCGATTGGCTTTGCAGCTTGTTCATGGCCTTGATCAGCGGCGCCGGACCGCCGGCATAGCCGATGCGCCAGCCGGTCATGGCATAGGCCTTGGACACCCCGTTGACGGTCAGCGTGCGATCCTTCAACGCCGGCTCCACCTGGGCCGGCGTGCAGAACCGGTGACCGTCGAACAGGATGTGTTCGTACATGTCGTCGGTCATCACATGGACATGCGGGTGGCGCACCAGCACGTCGGTCAGCGACTTCATGTCGTCGAAGTCATAGGCGGCGCCCGACGGATTGTTCGGCGCGTTGAGGAACAGCCACTTGGTCCGCGGCGTGATCGCCGCTTCGAGCTGTTCACCGCTGATACGGAATCCGTTGTCGGCGCGACCTTCCAGGAATACCGGGACGCCACCAGCGAATTTCACCATGTCCGGATAGGACACCCAGTAGGGCGTCGGGATTAGCACCTCGTCACCGGCCTCGACCGTGGCCATGACGGCACCGTAGATGACCTGCTTGCCGCCGTTCGACGCGATGATCTCATCGTCGCCGTAATCGAGGCCATTATCGCGCTTGAACTTGTCGCGGATCGCCCGCTTCAGTTCCGGCGTGCCGCCAACGAAGGTATAGCGGGTTTCACCCCGCCGCATGGCCTCGTGCGCGGCCTCGACGACGAACGGCGCGGTATCGAAATCCGGCTCGCCCTGGGTCAACGCGATGATGTCCTTGCCTTCCGCGCGCAGCTCGCGGGCCTTCTGGGTGGCCATGGAACTGGCGGACGGCTGGATGCGGTCGACGCGGGAAGCGAGCAGGGTCATGGAGTATCTCCGTTACGTGGCAGCACGAAATCGCCGTGAGCGCGAAAATAGGGAACCAGGCCACCGGCGTGCAGGATTGCCAGCATGATCGGTGGCAGCGGCGCGGCGGCGCGGTTTTCATCGGCGGACACCATACGCACGCGAACAGGATCGTCCAGGACGATTTCGATGTCGTCGCCTTCGTTGATGCCGGCGGTGTCGCAGGTCACCGGCAGCAGACCATTGTTGATGGCATTGCGGAAATAGGTGCGCGAGAAGCTGCGCGCCACCACCGCGCGGATGCCGGCGCCGAGCACCACCGTCGCCGCCACCTCCATGGCCGAACCGCAGCCGAAGTTCTTGCCGGCGACCAGGATGTCGCCCGGTTCGACCGAGGCGGCGAACGCCGGATCATGGGTTTCCAGCAGGTACTGGCTCAACGCTTCGGAATCGAGGGTCTCGCGCTTGCGCCGCGACTGGATGATGGTGTCGGTGTCGATGTCATCCCCGAGCCGCCGCGCCCGACCGCGAATCACCGTGGCGTTCATGTGACAATCTCCCGCGGATCGGCAATACGGCCGCTGAGCGCGCTGGCGGCACAGGTCGCCGGCGAGGCCAGCCAGATTTTCGCCGCCGGATTGCCCATGCGGCCCTTGAAGTTGCGGTTGGCGGTGGATATCACCCGCTCGCCATCACCCACGGTGACACCGCATGACCCGCAGCATGCCCCGCAGCCCGGCATCTGCACGATGGCGCCCATGGCGGCGAACGCGGCCAGGGTGCCGTCGTCGCTGAGTTCCCGTTCGATCTCGCTTGAAGCCGGGGTGACGATGACGCGCACGCCCTCGGCCGGGCCGCCGCCGGCCTCTAGCACCGCCAGCGCCTGGTGAAAATCCCGCGCCCGGCCGCCGGTGCAGGTGCCGAGGTAAACCATGTCGACCGTCTCACCCGCCGCCGCCTCGATGGCGACCACGTTATCGACCAGATGCGGCCGCGCAACCTGCGGCGGCAGGGCGGACAGGTCGAGCGCCACCTCGTCGGCATAGGTCGCGCCGGCATCGGCGGTGACGGCGATGAAAGGGGCATTGTTGCGTCCGGCGAGATAGGCGTCGGTTTCCGCATCCGCCGCGAAGATGCCGTTCTTGGCACCCATCTCGACCGCCATGTTGGCGACCACCAGCCGGTCTTCCAACTGCAGGCCTGCAACCCCGTCACCGGTGAATTCGAGCGCCTTGTAGGCCGCCCCGTCGGCGCCGAGGCGTCCGCACAAGGCCAGCGCGATATCCTTGGGGTAGACGCCGGGCATCAGCGCCCCCAACAGCACCACGTTGATGCTTTCCGGTACCCGCAGCCAGATGCGTCCGGAGATCATCGCCGCCGCCAGATCGGACGACCCAATGCCGGTGGCGAATGCATTGAGCGCACCATAGGTGACGGCATGGCTGTCGGCGCCGACCACCAGGTCTCCCGGCCGGGCATGTCCCCGTTCGACGATCAACTGATGGCCGATGCCATCACCGACCTCATACAGCACCGCACCGTGGCGGCGGACGAAATCGCGCGTGACGTCGAGCAGCGCGGCGGAGGCCGGCGTCGGTGCCGGCGCGTAATGATCGAGGGCGAAGACGACACGGGCCGGATCGAACAAACGCTCCCCGCCCATTCGCGTGAAATAGTCGATGGCCATCGGCCCGGACGCATCGGTGCCAAGCACGCAATCGACCGCCGCCACCACCAGATCACCGGCGTGCGCGTCCACGCCGGACTTGGCGGATAAAATCTTCTCGCTAATGGTCTTGCCCATCATGAAAATCCGCCGGGGACGACGTTACATCTGCGCGCCGACCTGCCAAGGCACGAACTCGGAGTCGCCGAACCCCAGTTCCTCGGATTTAGTCTTGGACCCGGAGGCGACCTCCAGCATGCGCTCGAAGATGCGCTGGCCGACCTGTTCCAGGGTTTCGGTGCCGTCGATGACGGTGCCGCAGTTGATGTCCATGTCTTCCGCCATGTGATCGTACATGGGGGTGTTGGTGGCCAGCTTCATGGACGGCACCGGCTTGTTGCCATAGACGCTGCCGCGGCCGGTGGTGAAACACACCAGATTGCAGCCGGACGCCACCTCGCCGGTGATCGAGCACGGGTCGTAGCCGGGGCTGTCCATGAAGGCGAAGCCCTTGGTGGTGATCGGTTCGGCGTACTTGTAGACGCCGACCAGATTGGTCGAGCCGCCCTTGGCGACGGCGCCGAGGGATTTTTCTAGGATCGTCGTCAACCCGCCGGCCTTGTTGCCCGGCGTCGGGTTGTTGTTCATGGAGCTGTTGTTCTTGGCCGCGTAGTCTTCCCACCAATGAATGCGCTCGATCAGCTTCTCGCCGACCTCGCGCGATACCGCGCGCCGGGTCAGAAGATGTTCGGCGCCGTAGACCTCCGGCGTTTCCGCCAGCACGCCGGAACCACCGTGGCGCACCAGCGTATCGACGGCAATGCCCAGCGCCGGGTTGGCGGTGATGCCGGAATAGCCGTCCGAGCCGCCGCATTGCAGCGCCACCGTCAATTCCGACGCCGGCGCGGTCTCCCGCGCCATGGCGTTGGCGCGCGGTAGGATACTTTCGAACCAGGATACCGCCTGCTCCACTGTCTTCCGCGTGCCGCCTTCGGCCTGGATGGTCATGTAGTGGAAGGTTTCTTCCGACGGCTTGCCCATGACCTCGAGCATGAATGGAATCTGATTGGCCTCGCAGCCGAGACCGAGCATCAACATGGACGCGAAGTTGGCGTGCCGGGCGTGGCCCCACACGGTTCGTTGCAGCATGCGGAATCCCTCGTCGTCGGTGGCAGTGCAGCAACCGGCGCCGTGCACGATGGGGACGATGCCGTCGACGTTGGGGTAGTCGTCCAGGATGCCGCGCTTTTCAATTTCCCGCGCGATGTGGCGTGCCACCGTGGCCGAACAGTTCACCGAGGTGACGATGCCGATGTAATTGCGGGTACCGATCTGACCGTCCTCGCGCCG
>JAYOFM010000069.1:0-20545 GCA_038117225.1 Rhodospirillales bacterium | reverse complement strand
CCCCGACACGCGGATTATGATTCCGCTGCTCTAACCAGCTGAGCTACTCCGCCCCGGTTGCGACCTGACGCGTCGGCGCGATGGCGGATGTAGTGCTTTTGGGGTCCGCCTGTCAAGACGACCGCGCAGCCTGGCGGCCACGTTTTCTGGCGGTGTCGCCGTGTTTGATCATAGTGACGCGTTTTTGGACGTCAGTTCCGACGCGACAGGCGCCGCCGGTTGCCCGGCGGGTACCGGCTGTTGCGCCGATTGGGCCGGGATTCCGGTTACGGTCGCTGTTGGCGCGTCGCGAGTTGCGCCACGGTTGATCAGGCGCATCAGCGCGGCGATGCCGCCCTGGTCCTCCGACGCCACCATGGGTTTGGGCGCGGCGGCGGGTGATGTTGGCGCGGAAACTGTCGCCCGTGTCGGTGTGATTGCGCTTAACAGGGGGCGCGCCTGGTGCGGTCCGTTTGAAAGCCATGGCCGGTCCGCCAGATCGCCACTCGGCGCCGGACGCGGAATCGGTTCGGCGTCCTTGACCCAATAATCAATGGCCGGCGGCGCCTGCAGTTCCGGCTCCGGCTGCGCTGGCGGCGGGTCATAGCGGCTCGGATGCGGGCCGAAGTAATTGACCAGGCGACGCTGGTCCCGGTGATTGGGTTCGTTGAAGCACTGCGTGGCGGCGAGGGATTTGTAGCAATAGACCGGCTCGCGGTCGTACACCTGCTCCTCATACTTATCGACGTATCCGCACCCACTCAGGCCGGCGGTCGCGCCGAGAACGGTCAGGGTGATCGCGAAAGGTTTTTTCCACTGTGTCCACATGGTCTTTTCCCCGTTTCTGGCGGGCGGCTCCGATAGGCGGCGCGGCCGGCCGGTTGGCATTACGGGGAAGTCCAGCGCAGATTTCGTGCCAAACGACGGAAGGCCGGGCATGCCGCCCGGCCTTCGCGAAAACACAAACGATTCAATAAGTTGGTTCAGCCATTCACGTCGATCACCGTGCGGCCGCGCACCTGACCCTTGAGAATATCCCCGGCCAGGGTCGGCAGGTCGGCAAGAGTTGCCGTGCCGGTGACCTGCGCCAGCTTGTCCATCGGCAACTGCTCGGCGAGGCGATTCCAGGCCACCAGCCGGCGTGCTTTCGAACACGTGGCGCTGTCGATACCGCACAAGTTAACGCCACGTAACAGGAACGGCAGCACGGTGGTTTCCAGCGCCGGCCCCGCCGCCAGACCGACCGCGGCACAGGTCGACCAATAGCTCATGGTCGCCAGCACGTGGGCGAGGGTCGAGCCGCCGACGCTGTCAATGGCACCGGCCCAGCGCTCGGCGCCGAGGGGGCCCTTGGTCGGCGCCTCCAGTTCGGCGCGCTCGACGATCATGCTCGCCCCGAGATCATGCAGATAGTCGTGCTGCTCGGCGCGGCCCGTCGAGGCGGCGACCTTGTAACCGAGATTGGAGAGCAGCGACACGGCGACACTGCCGACACCGCCGGCGCCGCCGGTAACCAGCACTTCCTTTTCCGCTTCCGGGGTCAGGCCATGCTCTTCCAGGGTCATCACCGCCAGCATGGCGGTAAAACCGGCGGTACCGATGGCCATGGATTGCTTCAGCGTCAATCCCGACGGCAGCGGCACCAGCCATTCCGAACGCACCCGCGCCCGGGTCGAGAAGCCGCCCCAATGCACCTCGCCGACCCGCCAGCCGGTGAGGATGACCTCGTCGCCGGGCTTGTAATCGGGTGACGACGACTGTTCCACCACGCCGGCGAAATCGATCCCCGGGACATGCGGGTAATCTCGCACCAAACGACCGATACCGTTGACCACCATGCCGTCCTTGAAATTCAAGGTGGAGTATTTGACGGCAACGGTGACGTCGCCCTCGGGCAGTCTGTCATTGTCCAGCGTCTGGATGGAGTTGCTGACCTTGCCGTCCTCGTCCTGTTCCAGGACAAGGGCGGTGAATTCGTTGCCGCTGCTCATGGTGTCATCTCCCGATGGATTGGATCGCCGTTTGGCGGGAGTGTAGGCATTGGCCGATGAGCGTCAACGCATTGTGCCGGGCGCCGCCGCCGCCTAATCTTTGACCGCAACCGGAGGCCCGCCGCCGATGGCCGTAAGAGTTGACAGCGTCGCCCTGCCCGCCCCCGCCCCCGGCACCGAGCGGATGATAAAGGTACGGCGTTGGGGTGCCCTCGGTTCCCGGCCCCAAGTCCATTTGCAGGCCGCGAGCCGCTGGCGAGCCGCCGCGCCGGACAGTTACTGGAAGACCGACGGGATTTAGTCCCTAGGGGGGACAAGATAGGGGACACGTAAATGAGTGACGATCTCGAGAAACGCAGCTTCAAACCCGGCCAAATCATCTTCAGCGAGGGCGATCCAGGCGAGGAAGCCTTCATGGTGGAAAGCGGCAAGGTGGAAATCGCCAAGCAACATGGCAACGCCGAGCTAGTGCTGACGAGCGTCGATCCTGGCGAAATGATCGGCGAAATGGCCCTGGTTGATCCCGCACCGCGCTCCGCCACGGCCCGTGCCATGCGGGCGACGACGGTCGTCGTCATTCCGAAACGGGTGTTCGAGCGCCTGCTCAAGCAGACCAATCCGGTGGTGCGCGCGGTGCTCAACACGACGCTGCGGCGCCTGCGCGCGGAAAGCAGCAAGAGCACCAAGGGTGTGCTCTAGCGCGACACCATGGTCTGAACCTCGTCTTCGGATCGCTCTCGCGGAGCTCGGGCTGAGTTTGAATTCCGCAAGCATAAATCCCCGGTGACGACGAAATTCAGCAACGGATAGATGGCGGTGGCGGCCAATGCGATGCCCGAGGCGTCTGGGCCGCTACCGTCCGCCGAAAGCCCTTCCCCGCGGGAGGGGTTTCTTATTGTTGCCGAGAAGGTTGCCCGTCGGCGAGGCGCCAAGGCAAGGTTTCGCCGGCGCGATAAGGTTGCAAGGTCTCATTGCCGACGGAAACGGCCATGGCCACGCAGCACTCTTGCCGCTCGAGTGTCACCCGAGCCTGATTGGCCTCCAGGCCGTAGAATTTCGGGCCGTTGAGCGATGCGAAGGCCTCGAGCCGATCCAACGCCCCTTCTTCATCGAAGACGTGGGCGTAGACCTCGAGCGCGGCGGGCGCCGAGAAGACGCCGGCACAACCGCACGCGCTTTCCTTGGCGCTGACCGGATGGGGCGCGGAATCCGTACCGAGAAAGAATGCCGCCTCGCCCGACGTCGCCGCCTGGCGCAGCGCCTGGCGATGGCGTTCACGCTTGGCGATGGGCAGACAATAAAGATGCGGCCGAATGCCGCCTCGGAAAATGTCCGTGCGGTTGATTTGCAGATGATGCGCGGTGATCGTCGCCGCCATGCGGGCGGTGTTGTCGCGCACGAACGCGACCGCGTCCGCCGTGGTCGCGTGTTCGAAAACAACACGCAACGCCGGCAGATCAATCAGCAGCGGCGTCAGAACCTGATCGATGAATACAGCTTCGCGGTCGTAGACATCCACGTCGGCGGCCGTCACTTCTCCATGCACCAGCAAGGGCATGCCGATTTCCTGCATCCGTTCCAGTACCGGGTAGACGCCCTTCAAATCGGTGACTCCGGAATCCGAATTCGTCGTCGCGCCAGCGGGATACAACTTGACGGCGGCGAAGACGCCATCCGCGTGGCCGTTCGCGACTTCGTCAGCATCGGTATTGTCCGTTAGATAGCAGGTCATCAGCGGCTCGAATCCGACGCCATCCGGAATGGCATCCATGATGCGGCTTCGGTAGGCGATGGCCTCGGCGATGGTGGTTACCGGCGGCACCAAATTTGGCATGACGATGGCGCGGCCGAACTGACGCGCGGTAAATGGCACCACGGCCGTCAGCGTATCGCCATCCCGCAGATGCAGATGCCAGTCGTCCGGTTTGCGAATTGTCAGTGAGTCCTGTTTTGTCATCCTGCGCCATTCCCCGCTTCACCCAACACATCGAACACGTCGCCTGCCATGCCGCCGTTCAGAATATGGCGATGATGCCAGAGCGCGTAGAAGAGCAGCGTCCACTTGGCCAAGCCAACCTGTTTCGCCGCGGCCGTCGGCGCCGCGAACAAGGCTTCGACGCTTCCGGGGTAGCAGGCCTCGACGATTCCAGGTTGGCGGGCCACCAGCGGTCCCAGCGCGGCGCCCCGTCTTTCGATCCATTCACCAACCGGCACCGTGAAACCTTGTTTGCGAGCGTAGGGCCGGGCCGCCGGTAGCGCCGTTTCCAGCCAACGCCGCAATAACCATTTACCGCGACCGCGCCGAAATTTTAGATTATCCGGCAATCGGTAGGCGAAATCCGCCATCTTCGGATCCAGGAAAGGCACGCGTCCCTCGACGCCGAAGGCCATCAAGCAACGGTCGACCTTGTTGAGAAGATCATTGGGCAGCCATTCCAGAACATCCGTCGCCTGATCGACCTGAAGGCCCGTGCGACGTGGATCGGCGGCTTGCCGTTCGGCGAGCCCGATACCGTCCCGCCAATGCCCGCTTTCATCGCGCAACACACCCAAGCCAGCAAAGCGCCCCCTGTCCCGCATGGCCCGGCCACCAAGCCAACGGGGCCGGCGCGCGCGGCGATAGCGGCCATACCCGGCGAACAGTTCATCGCCGCCCTCGCCCGACAACACCACCTTCAGGCCGTGATCGCGCACGGTTTCCGCAAGCTTGTGGGTCGGCAGCAACGCAAAATCCGCCGTCGGGTCATCGGTGGCCTCAACGACGGCGGGCAATCGGGTCCAGAAATCGTCGGCGGTGAACTCGACCTCGTGGTGATTCGCGCCGACGGCTTCCGCCACGCGGCGGGCGTTGGCACGCTCATCGGCGGCGTCTGTTCCGGGAAAACTGATCGTGAAGGCATCGACCGGACGCTCGTTGAGGCGCGCCATCATGGCCAGCAGAACCGAAGAGTCGATACCGCCGGACAGGAACATGCCGTAGGGCACGTCGGCGCGCTGATGCACCATCACCGTGTCGTTCAAGACATCGTCCAGATCCCGTAGCGCCGCGGCCTGCGATGTGTCGACGCGGTCCCCCGGCGGCAAGGCCGCCATCTGAATACGTTCGGCGACGCGGCCCTTGCGGATGACCATGGTCTCACCGGGTAACACCCGGTGAATGCCTTGAAAGATGGTCTCCCGTCCGGTGGTGAATTGCAGTTGCAACAGCTCGTCGCGGGCCTCGGTGCGGACGACCGGCCGCGCCAATCCGGCGGCGATCAGCGCCTGTGGCTCGGAAGCGAACGCAAAGCCGTCTTCCGTCTCGCCGTAATAAAGCGGCTTGATGCCGAACGGATCACGCGCAAGCACCAGACACCTTTGCCCCGGATCGTGGATGGCGATGGCGTACATGCCGCGCAAATTCTGGGCGAATTCGATACCGCTCTCGACGTAGCGCCGAACCGCAGGCTCGCAATCGGATCGGGTCTGAAAGGTTTCCTCGCCCATGCGGCGGCGCATCTCGACGTAGTTATAGATTTCACCGTTGGCGACCAAGGCGGAGCGGGATGGATCTGGCCCGATTTCGTCGTTGGTGGCATAGAGCGGCTGATCACCTGTTTGCAGATCGATGATGGCCAGCCTTCGCTGCACCATGGCGACGTCATCGAGGACATGCCGTCCCTCACCATCGGGGCCCCGGTGCTGTAACGCGCGGGCCATGTGGCCGATGACCGATAATGCCGGCGCGCTCCCATCGGCCGTCATGATGCCGGCGATGCCGCACATGTCAGGGCCTGACTGCCTCGAAGAAGGCGAGGTAACGATCCACCACCTGATCCTCGGTGAAATCGGCGAGATACCGTTCATGGCCCTTGCGGGCGATGCGTTCACGCAGGCTCGAATCATTGAGCACGCTGGAAATCGCCTTGGACAAGGTGACCGCATCATCGACCGGCACCAGCACCCCGGATTCCATGTTTTCGATCAACGTGCCGGGGCCGTAACTGTCGGCGGCGACGACCGGCACGCCCTGGCCCCAGGCTTCCAACACCACGTTACCCAGCGGTTCATGGCGTGACGGACAGACAAAGACGTCACAGGTCTTTAACAGCGCGGCCGTATCGTCGCGCCAGCCGAGGAAACGGACCCGTGGCTTGACCGCCAATTTCTCCGCCAGCTTGTCCAACTCCCCCCGCAGCGGTCCTTCGCCGGCAATCCAGAGATAGGCGTCCGGCACCCGGGCAATGGCGTGAAGCAGAACATCGAAGGCCTTGTTTTCATGCAACCGGCCCATGGCCAGGATCAGCGGCGTCGTCGCTGGCGTGAAGTGTTCGGCGCGATTGATGGCCACCGCGTCGGGGGCACTGACGAAATTGGGGAGATAGTGAACCCGGTCCTCGGCCCATCCCTCGCTAACGAGATAGGCGCAGATGTCTTCCGTGTTACCGATCAGATGATCGCATTTCTGGTAATATTTGAGATCGTAGTACCCACCGAGCCGTGCCACCCGGGTGAAATCACCGCGCGGACTCATGGCCGTGGCGCGATTCATCCAACTGAACAGGATATCCGGCTTGAAGGCCTTGGCGGCTCGCTTGAGCGCGCGCGGCGTGGCGAAATCAAGACGTCCGCCAAAGGCTAGTTCATCGACCTCGACACCGGCGTCACGCAATGCCTGCGCGCGCGTGGGGTTGCTCCGGATGGCCACGTACTGATCCAGTCCGGCACGCTGGAAGGCGCCCGCCAGGCGTACGAAAAACGCCTCGGCGCCGCCGAATTCGGCTCCCGCCATGGTCTGAAAGACCCGCACCGTCACGGTAACAACTCCTCGAACGCTGCCGCTGCCTGGGGCCATCGCCAGGCGCGTTGTCTGGCAAGTGCCGCGCCGTGTTGCGCGGACCACAACGCATCATCGGTGAGCAACCGACGCGCCGCAAGCGCGAACGCATCGTCGTCACCGGCGATGAACCCAGTTTCGCCATCGACGACCCGTTCGATCACCGACCCCCGGGGGGTCACCACCGCCGGCACGCCCATGGCTTGGGCCTCGCCCAGGGCGAGACAAAAAGTTTCATTCTCGTCGCCACGGTAAAGCATGCAGCGGGCGGCGCGAAATTCATCGACCAGCGTCGCCTTCGGCACCGGGCCGCGCAGCACGACCCCGGCATCAGCCAGCGCCTCGGCGCGGGCCAGCACGGACCTCATGGCATCCGCCTTGGCCTCGCCGGCGCTGCCATAGGTGGCGGTACCAGTAAACAGATGCAACTCGGCCGCCGGCACGTGCGGCTGGATCGAGCGAGACCAGACATCCAACAGCCAGTCGAGGCCGCGCAACGGGTTCGAGGTAAATACCGCGCGAGGCACGGGCACCGCGTCACCGGGCGCCGCGTCGCAGAAAATATCCGGTAATCCATAGGGGATGACACGGCGACCGCCGGATGGTCCCCACCAGGGATAGGTGGTGGCATGTACATCGCCGATAAATACCACCACCGGGCGCCGCCGGGTGAGTTTCCACAGGTACCGCGCCTTCAACAGGTAACGGCACGGATTGTGGGTCCAAAAAGCGACCCGGCGCGCTCTCGGCACGAGCGGTATCAGCTTGTCGCCACGATTGGCGATATAAAGATCCGCCGATGCTGGCATACCGTCGGCGATTGGCCGCCAACGCACGCCCTTGTGATCCAGCGCAACCGCGCAATTGTTGTGCACGGCGACGTCGTGGCCACGCCGCGCCAATTCTTCCATCAGCGCGACGACCGAGGATTCAACTCCACCCAAGGGGCGCTGATCGGGCGTGCGGCCGTCAAATTCAATGCCGTCATCGGCAAGCACGATGGTCGCCATGGCCGGCCTCAGGCCTCGTCGGCGGGATCGAGCCCTGCCTTCAAATGAGCGAGCAATGGATAGAGTCCGGCGAACAACGCAATCAGGAAGCCATGGCCGCCTTCGCGATAGCCCTTGCGCAGGACGTAACATTTGAAAAAACGCGAGAACAGGCGCCGCAGATTTCCGGCGAATGATCCGATGTCACCACTGTCGCGCAGATCCTTGGCGCGCGCCGTGGAATAACTGTCGAGGCGTCGGATCATGTCGGATATGTTCCGGTCCACAAAGTGGTCGAGCCGGTTCACCAACATGGGCCCCTTGGCGCCCGACCAGGTCAGGCGCGGATGCACCCGCTGGCGCCCCCAGCGTTTGACCCCCTTACGGAACAGGCCGGGGTAGGCCGCCTTACCGAAAGAGGCACCCCAGCCCCAGCGCACCAGGCGGTCGCCGATGTAATTATCGACCAGAATTTCGTGCCAATCGGCACTCGATGTCGCCACGGTGCGCCGGATTTCCTCGGCCAAGGCTGGCGGCACTCGTTCGTCGGCATCGATTTCCAGGATCCAATCGCCGGGGCAGTGGTCGATCCCAGCGTTGCGCCGGTCGCCTTCCAACGCCCAATCGCCCTCGAAGACGAGGTCGGTGAACTGACGCGCGATGTCGCCCGACCCATCACTGCATTTGTCCAACAGCACGACGATGTCGTCGGCGAATTGGAGGGTCCGCAGACAATCGGTCAATTGCGCTTGTTCATTACGCACGGAAATCACGGCGGAAAGGCGCGGCCGGACGGCATTCTCGCTGGTCATGCCGTTGCCTCGCGGCCGGGGTCACGGGTGATGCTGACGATTAGGCAGTGCATGCCGCGCTTATACGACCAAGGGGGTCGGTTTGCCAGGGATTTACCGGCCTCGGGCGCGACCCTTGCGATCGTCACCCTCAATGATTACCTGTGTAACACACGTGCCAATGAATCAACCGGAACCAACCAGATGAATGCCAATGCCCCCCAGCGATCCCGCCTCGACGGACGCGGCGTTCTCTCGATCAGCGGCGCCGACTGGCGTGAATATCTGCAAGGTCTCGTTTCCAACGATGTGAGACGGGTGGCGCCCGACCGCGCCGTCTATGCGGCAATGCTGACACCGCAGGGCAAATTTCTGCACGACTTCTTCATGGTCGCCGACGGCGACGCCCTGTTGCTCGACTGCGATGCCGACGGCCTCGCCGATCTATCCAAGCGTCTGACCATGTTCAAGCTGCGCGCGGATGTCAGTATTGCCGACGTGAGCGCGGCGTGGCGCGTTGAAGCGGTCTTTGGCGACGGCGCCGCTGCCAGCCTTGATCTGGCGCCTGAACGGGGATCGGCAAGATCTCGCGCCAATGGCGGCGGCATCGCCTATGTCGACCCCCGTCTCGCCGAGGCCGGGGTGCGGTTGCTAATCCCCGTCGACGGCGACAGTCCGGATTTTCCGCTGACCAACAATGCCAGCTATGACAGGCATCGGCTGGCGCTCGGTCTGCCCGATGGTCGGCGCGACATGGTCGCCGAAAAAGCGACGCTGCTCGAAAGCGGCTTCGACGAACTGGCCGGTGTCGATTGGGACAAGGGCTGTTACATGGGCCAGGAATTGACGGCCCGCACCAAATACCGAGGCCTGATCAAGAAACGTCTGGTGCCCGTCGCCATCACCGGTCCCATGCCCGCCGCCGGCACACCGATCATGGCCGGCGAACGCGAGGCCGGCGAGATGCGCTCCGGCGTCGAAGGCCTCGGCATGGCGCTGATGCGGCTCGAACATCTTTCCGGTGACCCGGTGGCGCTTACCTGCGGCGACGCGTCGATCACGCCGCACAAACCGGACTGGGCGTCGTTCTGAACGCTGGCGCCCTGAACGCCACGCCATTAATCTCCGTGACCATGGACGACCCCATGCGAGACGCGCCGGCGATGCTGACGCCCGCCGCCCTGGCCTATGCCCGCCGTCTGCGCCGCTTCGGGCCAACGCCGCGCGGGGTATTCTGGCGCGATGATGAATGGCAGCGTCGGCGCTATCACATTCTGGCCCGCGCCTTCCGGCCGGAAGACCGCGCCGGCGGCATCAGCATCGGTGACTTCGGCTGTGGCTACGGCGCCTTTTTCGATTACCTGCGCGATCGGCCGGTGATGGCAAACAGCCGCTTTACCGGATACGACATGGCGGCGGAAATGATCACCGCCTGCGCCGAACGTATCGACGATCCGCGGGCGCGTTTTGTCCGCCATCTGCGGGTCATCGAGCCGGCCGATTACATCTTCGTTTCCGGCACCTTCAACTTGAAGCTCGATGCCGATGACGCGGCATGGCGGCGTTACGTGTTGGCCAGCCTGAAGCAGCTGTGGTCGATGACCGGAAAGGTCCTCGCCTTCAACATGCTCGACGCGAACGGCGACGAGGCGCCGCAAGAGGGGCTCTATTACGCAAGCGCCGAGGATTTCTCGGACTTTTGTCGGCGCGAGTTGTCGCCGAACGTGGATCTCAGCATCGATAAACCGCTGCCCGATTGGACCATGTTCGTCAGTCGCTGACGTCGCCACGTTCATCCGCCGCGTCACGCGCCAGGCGGGCGAGCACGAGCGGGTCGGCCCGCGCCGAGCGAATCAGGTTATCGATCGCCGCTTCCAGTTTGCGCCGCACATGATCGAAGGCAACGCGCCGGCTTCCCGACATGGTCGCGGGATTTTCCATCGGCCAGTGAACATGGCGGCCCGGGCCGCTCCACGCCTCGACGATGGCATCGGCGGCATCGTCACACACCGTGATGACAAAATCGAAGGCCGGGGCTTCTGGCCCCATACAGGTATCGATTGGCTTCGGCGTCAGGCCCTCGGTCGACACGCGGGCCGCCGCCATCGATCCGAGCGCATCGTCATCAACCGCACCACCCGGTTCCAGGCCGGCGCTGAACGAACGCACGCGGCCACGGCTGCGCGAGCGCAAGATGGCTTCGGCCATCTGCGAACGGGCCGTGTTCTCACGATCGATGAAGACGATCGTCAGCGGCGCTTCGTCCGATGTCAGTTGTTTGATCACACAAATCGCCTTTACCATCAGGGCAAGCGGCCATCCTAGTCGTCAAGCCTTACCGCTCGCTGACGCTTTCAACGCGGCCTGCGCCGCCGCCAGCCGGGCAATCGGCACCCGGTAGGGCGAGCATGAAACATAAGTCAGGCCAAGGTCGTGGCAAAATTCCACCGATGCCGGATCGCCCCCGTGTTCACCACAAATACCCAATTTCAGGTCCGGCCGCGTGGCCCGACCGCGTTCGACACCGATGCGCACCAGTTCACCGACGCCAGGCTGATCGATCGAGACGAAGGGATCCTCCTCGAGAATACCCTCGGCCTGATAGATCTCAAGGAAGCTGCCGGCATCATCGCGGGAAAAACCGAAGGTGGTCTGGGTCAGGTCATTGGTACCGAAACTGAAGAATTCCGCCGTCTCGGCGATTTCTCCAGCCATCAGACAGGCCCGGGGCAACTCGATCATGGTACCGATTAGGTACTCGAAATCATCACCGCTCTCGGCCCGCACCGCATCGGCGGCACGGCGCACCACGGCCGCCTGATGGTCCAGTTCGGCCTTCGAGCCGACCAACGGGATCATCACCTCCGGCCGAGCCGCGACACCGTCACGACGCACCGCCACGGCGGCCTCGAAGATCGCCCGGGCCTGCATTTCGGCGACTTCCGGATAGGTAATGGCGAGCCGACAGCCGCGATGACCGAGCATCGGATTGGATTCATCAAGCTCCGCCTTGCGCAACTGCAGCGCCCGCAAGGTGACGCCGGCCGCCTCGGCGATGTCCTGCAGTTCGGCATCCGTGTGCGGCAGAAACTCATTGAGTGGCGGATCGAGCAGGCGAATGGTGATCGGCAACCCATCCATGATGCGGAACAGTTCGATGAAATCCTGGCGCTGATAGGGCAACAGTTTGTCGAGCGCGGCACGCCGCGTTTCCTCGTCGCGCGCCAAAATCATTTCGCGCATGTGCATGATGCGCTCGGGCTCGAAAAACATGTGCTCGGTGCGCGACAGGCCAATGCCCTCGGCGCCGAATTCGCGGGCCATGCGTGCGTCGGTCGGCGTTTCCGCGTTGGCATAAACGCCCATGGTGCGGAATTCGTCGACCCAGGCCATGAAGATGCCGAAATCTCCCGTCAGTTCGGGCAAGATCATCGGCACCGCGCCGCCCATGACCTGACCGGACGATCCGTCGAGCGTGATCACGTCGCCTTCGACCAGCTCGCGCCCCATGACCAGCATGACCTTGTTCTTCTCGTCGATGCGCAAATCACCGGCGCCGGCGACACACGGCGTCCCCATGCCGCGGGCGACCACGGCGGCATGGCTAGTCATGCCGCCACGCGTCGTCACGATGCCTTCGGCCACGTGCATGCCGCCGATATCCTCGGGGCTGGTTTCGGTGCGCACCAGAATGACCTTCTTGCCGTTCCTGACCCAGATTTCGGCATCCTCGGCGGTGAACACGATCTGCCCGGTCGCGGCACCCGGCGATGCCGGCAGGCCATGCCCGATCATTTCGCGCTCGGCATTCGGATCGAGCATCGGATGCAGCAATTGATCGAGTTGCGCCGGATCGACCCGCATGATCGCCTCGGCCTTCGTCAACAAGCCTTCATCCACCATGTCGCGGGCGATTTTCAGCGCCGCCTGAGCGCTTCGCTTGCCGTTTCGGGTCTGCAGCATCCACAGGCGGCCCTGCTGAATGGTGAACTCCATGTCCTGCATGTCTTTGTAGTGGCGCTCCAACTGGTCGCGCACGTCACAGAGTTCCTTGAACGTCTCGGGCAAGGTCGTTTCCATGGACGGCTCGTCTGAGCCAGCGGACAAGCGTTCGGCCTCGGTCAGGGCCTGTGGCGTGCGAATGCCGGCAACCACGTCCTCGCCCTGGGCATTGATCAGATACTCGCCGTAGAATGTGTTTTCGCCGGTTGACGGATCACGCGAAAAACAGACGCCGGTGGCGCAATCGTCGCCCATGTTGCCGAACACCATGGCCTGCACATTGACCGCCGTGCCCCAGCCGGCCGGAATCCCATGCAGGCGCCGATAGGTGATGGCCCGCTGGTTCATCCACGATCCGAACACGGCGCCGATGGCGCCCCAAAGCTGCTCTTGCGGGTCTTGCGGGAACGGGGCGTCGATTTCCTCCTCGACCTTGTCCAAATACCGCGGCACCAGTTCACGCCAGTCGTCGGCGGTCATCTCGGTATCCAGGTTATACGCCCGGATTTCCTTCATATCCTCAAGCAGGCCCTCGAACTCGTGATGATCGACGCCAAGCACGACATCGCCGTACATCTGAATGAAGCGACGATAGCTATCGAAGGCGAAACGCGCGTCGCCTGATTCCGCCGCCAAGGCCTCCACCGTGTCATCGTTGAGACCGAGGTTGAGCACCGTGTCCATCATCCCCGGCATGGACGCCCGCGCGCCCGAGCGCACGGAAACCAGCAACGGCTTATCGGCGGCGCCGAAGCCACGTCCCATTTCCGCCTCGATGGCGCGCAGGGCCGTTTCGACCTGGTCCTTGAGGTCGTCGGGATAGACCTCGCCGTGGTCGTAGTAGTGATTGCAGAGTTGGGTCGAGATGGTGAAGCCGGGCGGCACCGGCAGGCCGAGCGACGCCATCTCGGCCAAGTTGGCGCCCTTGCCGCCGAGCAAATTACGCATCGCCGCGTTGCCGTCGGCGGTGCCGCCGCCGAAGCCATAGACCCACTTGTTCGTCGTCGCCGTCGTCATCGCTGCCCCGCTTTCAACCCTGTATCACTCAATCAACCTAGCGAAATGCGACGCTTCGGCCTGGTTATCGTCCGTTACCATGCGTTATCTAGCCGGTAAAAACGGATCAACTCATTGATATAATTAGAAACTACCGTTCGACGAGCGCGAAATGTGGACATTTGTGGTCATTGGCCTCCACCCACGTCATGCCGGACGCGCCAAAACCTGCGCGGCCGCCCAAGAGGATTGAATAGAGACCACCTTCAGATAAGTCGACGACGCGCCGGTCACAAGGTCGGAAAGAAAATTCACTCTAATCTCCGCGGTTCAATCTCTGCATTCCTTCAGCACACACGCTATCCATCGGAAGCCTAGCCCTCGATGCGCGAAAAATCGGCGACGCCGTCGAGCGCCGAGCGGATGCCGGAGAGAAGTTTCAGGCGGTTGGCCCGCAATGCCGCGTCATCGGCATTGACCGTGACCGCATCGAAGAAGCTGTCGACCGGCGCCCTCAGGCCGGCCAGCACCGCCATGGCGTCGGCGAAGCGTTCCTTGGCGACGGCCTCGGCGATGCGCGGCGCCGCGTCCGCCAAGCCGGCGGCCAGCGCTTTTTCCTCGTCCTGGCTGAACAACGACGCATCCGCCGCCTCGGCATAGGAACAATCGTCCTTTTTCTCCTCGATCTTGAGGATATTGGCGGCGCGCCGATAGGCGGTCAGCAGATTGCCGCCGTCCTCGCTGGCGAGGAAATCCGACAATGCCGAGACCCGGGCCAGCAGCCGCACCAGATCATCCTCGCCGCCCAGCGCGAACACCGCATCCACATGGTCATGCCGCACCCCCTGCTCGCGCAGATGCACCTTCAGGCGGTCGGCGAAAAAGGCGATCAGGTCTTCCGCGTGAGCACCGAGGATTGCCAAGAGGCGCAGCCGAAGGCCGTTCTCGATTATCAAACGGATGACACCCAGCGCCGACCGACGCAGTGCATACGGGTCCTTCGAACCCGTCGGTTTTTCGTCGATAGACCAAAAGCCGACCAGCGTATCGATCTTATCGGCCAGCGCGACACAGATGCTTTCCGGAGCCGTCGGGCAGGCATCGCCCGGACCGAGCGGAGAATAGTGTTCGGCGATGGCCTCGGCGACGGCGGCATCTTCATCGTCATTGACCGCGTAATAGCGGCCCATGATTCCTTGCAGATCGGGGAATTCGCCGACCATGCCGGTGGAAAGGTCGGCCTTGGCGAGGCGGGCGGCGCGGCGGGCCTTTTCGGCGTCGGCGCCAGGTACATGTTCGGCAAGATCGGCAGCTAACGCTTCCATGCGTTCGACCTTGTCCAAGACCGATCCCAACTTAGCGTGAAACACCCGGTCCCTGAGCGCGTCGACCCGGCTTTCCAGGGTCGCCTTGCGGTCCTGGTCCCAGAAGAACTTGGCATCGGCGAGACGGGCGCGCAGGACCCGTTCGTTGCCGGCGATGACCTGCTTGCCGCCGTCCGTGGTTTCCGTGTTGGCGACGACGATGAAGCGGTTGGCGAGTTTGCCGCCGGCATCCAGGGTCGAGAAATATTTCTGGTGCGAGCGCATGGAGGTGACCAGCACCTCGGGCGGCACGTCCATGAATTCCTCGTCGATGGTGCCGACGTGGACGATCGGCCATTCGACCAGGCCGGCGACTTCGTCGAGCAACGCGGGATCGTCCTTGAGGGTCAGCCCTTCCGCCTTGGCGAGGGCGATGGCGGCATCGGCGATGGTCCGCTTGCGTTCGTCCCGGTCGAGTAGCACGAAGGCGGCGCGAAGTTTCGACTGATAGTCGGCGAATTCGGTGACCGTGATGGCGCCGGGCGCCAGGAAACGGTGGCCCGTCGTCGCATTGCCGGCGGCGACGGGACCAAACGCCGCATCGATCACGACACCGTCGAACATCACCAGTAGCGAGTGCACCGGCCGCACCCAGCGCATTTCGTGTGACGCCCAACGCATGGACTTCGGCCACGGCAGATCGGCGAATGCCTTGGCGAGCACGCCGGGCAGTACCACCGCCGTGGCCTCGCCGGTCTTCTCCACCTTGGCGAAGAAGAAAGTCCCCTTCTCCGTCTCCCGTTCCTCGATCACCGCGCCTTCGGGCAGCGACCCCTTGAAGCCGTTAAGGGCCTTCTCGGGCGCGTCTGTGCGGGGCCCGCGTTTTTCCTCGGATACGTCAGGCTGATTTTCCGGCAAGCCATTGACGACGAGGACGAGCCGGCGCGGGGTGACGTGGGCCTCCGCGCCGTCGAATTCCATCCCCGCCGCCTTCAGCCCGTCCGTCACCAGCCGCTTCAGATCATCGGCGGCGCGGGCCTGCATGCGCGCGGGAATTTCTTCCGAAAGGATTTCGAGCAGCAACTCTCCCTTGGCGGCAGCCATCACTCGACCTCCACGCCCTGGCTGAGCAGCCACTGCCGGGCCGAGCCCCGGGAGAGGTTGCGCACGCGGCCGATGTAGGCCTGGCGTTCGGTGACGCTGATGACGCCACGCGCGTCGAGCAGATTGAACAGGTGGCTCGCCTTGAGGCATTGGTCGTAGGCGGGTAGCGCCAGCTTGGCCTCGAGCAACGCCGCGCATTCAGCCTCCGCGTCCTCGAAATGGCGGCGCAGCATGTCGGTGTTGGCGTATTCGAAGTTGTGCGCCGAGTATTCGACCTCGGCCTGATGGAATACGTCGCGGTAGCGCTTGCCGCCGTTGTCGGCGGCGCGCCCGTTCCAATCCAGATCAAAGACGTTCTCGACCCCCTGGACGTACATGGCCAAGCGTTCGAGGCCGTAAGTCAGTTCCGCCGGCACCGGATTGCATTCATAGCCGCCGACCTGCTGGAAATAGGTGAACTGGGTGACTTCCATGCCATCGCACCAGACTTCCCAGCCGAGTCCCCAGGCGCCCAGTGTCGGGCTTTCCCAGTCGTCCTCGACGAAACGGATATCGTGCAGGGCGGGATCGATGCCGAGCGCCACCAGGCTGTCGAGGTAAAGCTGCTGGATGTTTTCCGGCGACGGCTTCATCAGCACCTGGAACTGATAATAGTGCTGTAGCCGATTGGGGTTTTCGCCATAGCGGCCGTCGGTGGGGCGGCGCGACGGCTGCACGTAGGCGCAATTCCAGACGTCGTCGGGGCGCCCAAGAGAGCGCAGGGTGGTCGCCGGGTGAAACGTCCCGGCACCAACTTCCATGTCATAGGGTTGCAGGATGACACAGCCCTCGGCGGCCCAAAATTCCTGCAACTTGAGGATCAGGCTTTGGAAGCAGGTATCCGGATCGGGCGCTGGATTCTGCGGCATCGCGGGTTGGAATCCCACATCAGGAATCGACGCGGCGGAATGTAGGGCTCACCCCCGGCTTTATCAAGCCGGGGGGTATTTTTGGATTGCCCCTCAGGCGCCCGGCGCTTGAGGGAAAGCAACTAACATACCCGGGCGTCAGCCCGGGTATGGACAGTCCGCCTTGCCGCAACTCCGCGCGGCGGACGCGGCCACGTATTCCCCACAGGTCGGGCACTTGATCATGTCCTCGGCGGCGGCGGCCCGTTGTCGACGGGCCGCTTCGGCATCTCCCGTGGCTTTTTCCCGGCGGATTCGCTCGCGGGCTTCTTCCTGCTGGCGCACCTGAATGCGGCCGGCCCATTTGAAGACGTACCAAACACCGACAACGGCGGCGATGGTGAAGACCAGCTTGGTGAGGCTGAAGCCGAACATGGCGGACCTTTTAGGCAGCGGTTGCGTGAACGGTCAAGGGATTGGCCCCAGAGCACTGACCCTAGCGCACCGACCCTAGAGCATTGGCACTAGAGCATTGGCACTAGAGACCGAAACGATTCCACATCAGGCGTTCCTCGACGGCGGCGAGGGCATCATTCACCCAGAGCCCGGAACTTGGCGCGCCCACATTCGCACCGAAACCGAAGCGGCGCTGGAACCAGGGGCGCGAGCGCTCGACCCGCTTGATGCGGACCTTGTCGCCGAAACGCTGGCGCAGGGTGGCGCGCATCTCGCCGAGGTCGTCGATCAGGCCGAGTTCCTTGGCCCGTGTGCCGGTCCAGAAGGCGCCGGAAAACAACTCGTCCTCGTTATCCAATAGCCGGCGGCCGCGGCGTTCGCGCACCATGGCCTTGAAATCCTCGTGCATCTCGCCCTGGATCGATTTCAGGTGGGCGACGTCGTCTTCCCGTTCGGGGCCAAACGGGTCGAGCATGGCCTTGCGCGCGCCGGCGGTGTGCAGGCGGCGTTCGACGCCGAGCTTCTCGATCAGGCCGCCAAGACCGAAACCGGACGAAACGACGCCGATGGAGCCGATGATGGAATTGGCATCGGCGTAGATTTCATCGGCGGCGCAGGCCAGCCAATAACCGCCCGAGGCCGCCACGTCCTCGCAGAACGCCAGCACCGGCACGTCGTGTTCCTGCGCCAGATCGCGGATGCGCTTGGCAATCAACGCCGACTGCACGGGTGAACCCCCCGGTGAATTGATGGCGAGCGCGACCGCGTCGAGACGCCTGAGGGCGAATGCGCGTTCAAGCAGCGGCGCGATGGTGGCGATGTCGAGACCCCGGCGCATGGGCCCGACACGGCCGATGACGCCGTTGAGCGGCACCACCGCGACCACCGGCGGCGGATCGCGGAATCGCGCGAACGGAAGGAATGCCAACGGGTGGCGGTCTTTCGGCATGGCCCAAGGTGCCTATCGGTTGTCCGAGAGCGCCATTATAGGCCGAGAGCGGCGGCATCGCGCAAGACCGCCTCCGCCGCCGCCGTGTAGGCGCCATCGGCGCGGTGCAGGATCAGGCCGTCGAGGCGGCGCGTGGCGCCGTCCCTGCCCTTCCATGCCTGGACGATGACCCGTTTGGCGCCGTCGCCCGGTTGCTTCGGCCACAGCGGCAGCAGGCGGATGTCTCCGCCCCCGTCGGCCAGCAGATCGACAAGTTCGTCGGCGCGATCATGGCGATGGACGAACGTCACGCTGCCGCCGTCGCCGGCCGCGGCCATTGCCGCCCGCACCCAGTCCGCGAGCGTTGCCGTGCCTTCGACCACGGCGCGGCGGCGCGCGGGGTCGGCCGGCGGGTGACCATGGTCGAACTTGAGGTAGGGCGGGTTGGCCATGACATGATCGAAGGGGCCGCCATTGATCGCGCGTAGGACATCACCGGCGCTGAAGCTGACGCGGCCCCCCATATTGTTCAGTCCGGCGCTGCGGTTGGCCAAGTCGATCAGATCCCCCGCACTGTCGAGGCCGTGAACCTGGATTTCCGTCAGCCGCGCCGCCAGCGCCAACGCGGCGGCGCCTGATCCGCAGCCGAGTTCGAGCGCCCGCTGGCCGGGCAACGCGGGGATGGCGGCGGCGAGCAGGATCGGATCGATGGCGCTGCGGAAACCGCCGCGTGGCTGCAGCAATCGGACGCGGCCGCCGAGCAACGCATCCTCGGTGAGATCAGTCCGCGCCGGTTCAGGGGCCGTTGGCAATGGCTTCGCCCTCGGCCAGCACCAAACGGGCGCGCCACAGGTCCCCATCATCCACCATGACCCGGCGCGGCACCGCCGAGATCGAACCATCAAGCGCGCTGGCGTGCTGATCGAGCACCAAGGCCTCGATATCCGCGTCGGCCAGATGAGCCACCAGCCAGGACAGAAAGACCGGGTTGTTGGTTCGCGTCAGTTCAACCAAGGCTTCGAGTCTCCTGCTTTCCGTGCAAGCGCGCGGAAGATCGGGGCGCGGGCTTGACCCGTCCTTGGCGCGATCCCTATGCTTCCCGCCAACGGTCTCGCGGTCAAGCATCGCGGGATGAAAACTGGCGCGGGAGCAACGGGTGGGTATTGTCGTCAACCTGGACGATGGCCGCGACAAGCGGCCGACGGTGGACGCATTGACGGCGTTGGTCGGCGACGATCTCAGGGCCGTCAACGAGGTCATCCTGAAACGCATGGACAGCCCGGTGGCGCTGATTCCACAACTCGCCGGACACATCATCGCCGCCGGCGGCAAGCGGCTGCGCCCGATGTTGACGCTGGCGGCGTCACGCATGTGCGGCTATCGCGGACAGCGCCATGTCGGGCTCGCCGCCTGCGTCGAATTCATCCACACGGCGACCCTGCTGCACGACGACGTGGTCGATGACAGTGACCTGCGCCGCGGCCTGCAAACCGCCAACGCTGTTTTCGGCAACAAGGCCAGTGTCCTGGTTGGCGATTTTCTGTTTTCCCGCTCGTTCGAATTGATGGTCGAGGACGGCTCGCTGGACGTGCTGGCGATCCTCAGCCGCGCCTCCTCGGTGATCGCCGAGGGCGAGGTAATGCAACTGTTGACCACCAACGACACCACCACGGGCGAACCGAAATACCTGGAAGTCATCGAGGCCAAGACGGCGGCCCTGTTTTCCGCCGCCTGCCGTATCGGCGCCGTCGTCGCCGACCGGCCGAAGTTGGAAGAACAGGCGCTAGAAGCCTTCGGCCGCAATCTCGGTGTCACCTTCCAACTGATCGACGATGTGCTCGACTATTCGGCCCGGCAAGCGGAACTGGGCAAGACCGTCGGCGACGATTTCCGCGAGGGCAAGATCACGCTGCCGATCATTCTCGCCTTCCGCCGCGGCGACGAGGCCGAGCGCGAGTTCTGGCGCCGCACGGTCGAACGCCTGGAGCAGACCGACGACGACCTGCCCCACGCCATACGCCTGATGGAAAGCCATGGTGCGATCACCGACAGCCTCGCCCGCGCGCGGCACTATGGCGCCATCGCCCGCGACGCCCTCGGCCTGTTCCCGGAAAGCCCGGAAAAATCGGCATTGGTCGACCTCATCGACTTCTGCATCGAGCGCGCGCACTAACCGATTGCCGAGCCGGCGGCGAGCGGCTATAACCCGCGCCATCCCACGGTCGGAGTGTAGCTCAGCCTGGTAGAGCACTGTCTTCGGGAGGCAGGGGTCGGAGGTTCAAATCCTCTCACTCCGACCAAT